>JAZNBV010000040.1:0-63887 GCA_045587205.1 Victivallaceae bacterium | reverse complement strand
TTTTTTTATTTTGTCAAACCGCAGCAGAGTATTTTAGTTTTTTTCTTGCAATAGCGTGATTTTTTACAGAAAAAATATTGCAATTTACTTATAATAAACAAGTTGGGATTGCTTTTATTGAAACAATAAAAGCAATCCCGGCGAAAGTTTTTGGAAAATGGGGTGTGGGGAAAAGAACCTTTTTTCAAAAAGGTTTTTTCCCCACAAAACAGTTTTGCAACAGCCCCCTTTTTCTTTCCGACTTGCAATCTTGCTTTTGCTAATGTATATTAAGCAGTCATATAACGAAAGGAATATACATTATGCTTACAGCGATCCGTGAATTTATTGAAAAAAACCGTGAAGGGCTGCGCAGTCTTTCCAACGACATCTGGAGCCATCCGGAAATAGCCTACACTGAAAAATATGCCGTTCAGCGCGCCGGCGATTATCTGCGCAGTATGGGCTATGAAGTGACAACTCCATACTGCAATCTGGAAACCGCGTTCCGCTGCGAATACGGCAATGCCGACGGTCCGGTGTTTGCCTTTGCAGCAGAATATGATGCACTGCCGGAAATCGGTCACGGCTGCGGGCACAACCTGATCTGTATGGCAGGTGTGGCGGCATTCTGCGCGGCGGCAGAACTCATCAAACAGGGCAGGATGACCGGCAAAGTCGTACTTTTCGGCACCCCTGCCGAAGAAGGCGGCGGCGGAAAAGTCAAGATGGAGGAAGCCGGCTGTCTGGAAGGTATAGATGCAGTGGTAATGGTTCACCCGACCGCTAAAAACTCCCCCGACCCCGGCTCCACTGCCAACTGCGGGCTGGAAATCGAATTTCACGGCAAAGCCGCTCACGCCGCCGGTTCGCCGGATAAAGCGATCAACGCTCTGGATGCTATGCAATTGCTCTTTTCGGCAGTTGGCTGCTTCCGTCAGCAGCTGCCTGAACACGCCCGTATCCACGGGGTGATCCTCGACGGCGGCCGGGTGCCGAATATCATACCCGACTATACGCGCTGCCGCTTTTACCTGCGCAGCGGCGTGGAATCCTGGATGCCGGTGCTCGAAGAGCGTTTCCGCAATATGGTCAAAGGCGCCGAACTTATGACCGGCACCACCGCCACAATCAAACCGTTCCGTCCGCCGTACCGTTCGCGCAAGCCCAATGCGGTGATGAATCAGGAATATGTGGATTGTATGCGTGCATTGGGTATGGAAGTAACCATTCCCAGGACGCAGGGCCGCGGCTCCTCGGATTTCGGGAACTTTTCGCAGGTCATACCGGGCATCCACGCTTACTTTGCAGTTTCCAACACAATGGAGCCTGCCGGGCACTCCACAGAACTCTGCGAATGTGCCCGCGGCGATGATGCGTTCAACAACGGATTGAACGCGGCGGCATCGCTGGCTCATATCGCCAAACGGTACCTTACTGAAGCAGATTTCCGTACAGCTGTACAGAAAGATTTTGACTGTACCGAATAAGTTGATCCAGAGCAATTTTACCCTGCCGGATCCCGGCGGGGTATTTTATTGCAAAAATCTGTTCAATAACAGAAAAAAACTGCAAAAAATCTCTTTTTCAATTTGCATTTTGAAAATTTTGAGAGTATCTTTAACCCGTAAATTTTTTCAAGCAGATGTGTTGCCTGTCTGGCGATGGTAAAGTTTGCTGACACGGTTCACCGGAAAGCGGTGAATAATTTTTTTGAGGGTTGCTGACACGGTTCAACAAAAAACAGGCAACATTAATATTCAAAGGAAGATATATGGCAGATAAAGTTAAATTCGGGATTATTGGTACCGGTGCGATTGCCGCTATGCACGCGGAAGCTCTTCAGCAGGCAAATAACGCCGAACTGGTAGCAGTCTATGATCAGGTTGCAGAACGTGCACAGGCATTTGCAGCCAAACACGGAGTGCGTGCGGCGGCGGATTTTGAAAGTTTTCTGGCAGACAAAGAGATTGAAGCAGTGACCATTGCCACGCCCACCGGTATCCACGGCAAAGTAGCTGTTCCGGCGGCGAATGCCGGCAAACATATTCTTTGCGAAAAACCGCTGGATGTAACTACCGATAAAGCCGACGCCATTATTGAAGCGTGCGAAAAGAACGGGGTAATACTTTCCAGCGTGTTCCAGACACGGTATGTAAAAAATGTGGCATTGATCAAAGAAGCAATCGATGCGGGCCGCTTCGGCAAGATCGTGCTTGCCAGCACCCAGTGCAAATGGTTCCGCACGCAGGAGTATTACGATTCGGCAACCTGGCGGGGCACCTGGGCACTTGACGGCGGCGGCGCCCTGATGAATCAGAGCATCCACACTATTGATGTATTGATCTATCTGAACGGCGATGTGGAAGAAGTTTCCGCCTTTGCCGGAACGCTCTCGCACACGGGTATTGAAGTGGAGGATAACGCCGTAGCGATCCTCAAGTTCAAAAACGGCGCTCTGGGTACGATCGAAGGTTCTACATCCTGCGCCCCGGGTTTTCCGCGGCGGGTGGAAATATCCGGTTCGCTCGGCAGTGTGGTTTTTGAAGACAATAAGATCACGCGCTGGCAGTTTGTCAATGAAGAGCCCGGCGATGAAGAGATCCGCAAAAACTTCGGCGTAGGTCAGGTGGTTTCCGCCGGCGGAGCTGGTGACCCGATGGCGATTTCCAGCAAGGGGCATCTGGTGCAGATCGAAGAACTTGCCGAAGCCATACGCGCCGGCAAGAAGACGGTTCCGCTGTCGGGACGCGAAGGGCGCCGCTCTGTAGCGCTTATCTGCAGTATTTACGAAGCGGCAAGAACCGGCAAAGCAGTAAAAGTGCAGTAAATACTGACAACCGCAAGCCTGTTTTTAAAAAAAACTCAAATCTTTTGAACTTGTTTCAAGCCGACAGATTTGAGTTTTTTTGTTTTCCGGAACAAATTCCAGAAAAATCTGAAAAAAAAATCCTTTTACTGTGTAAAAAAAATTGCAATTTACGATTACTCAAGTTATATTGGAAGCGATATCAAATTAATCACACAATTTAACAGCTGCCGGGGGAAAACTATGAGTGTTGTTTATTTGCAAAAGATTGAAACTTCAGTAAACCAATATACCGTAAATATTACCTGGGATCCTGTCGATTCTCCTTTAACCGGATATGAACTTGAAATCAACGGTAAAATTTACAATTCCAAAACCAATAAATATACATTGAAAAACGCTTCTGTAGGCGACGATCAGAAAATCCGGGTCAGAGCGCGTTTTGCTGACGGCGTTGGCGAATGGAGCGGTTTTCACACTTTCACGGTAAAAGATGTCACAAAACCGACCGGCGGCAAGATCAACGGAATCACCCAGGAAGCGAATGGTCAGAGTAAATTTACACTGACTTTTGGCAATTTTTCTGACAATGACGCCATAACCGGTTACAATATTTATGTAAACGGAAAACTGGTGGAAGAAAAATATTCTGCAACGGAGTATATTTACAGCAAATTCCACGATGCCGGGGAAAAGATCAACTTTGAAGTTGCCGCTGTGGATGCCGCCGGAAACGAATCAAAACGCGTCAAAAAGAGCTACACTGTTCTGGATAAAATCGCGCCGGAAAAAGTTACCAATCTTAAAGTCAATGGCGATGCCACCGAAAAATCAGTGGTCGTTGCGTGGGATAAACCCGCAGATAAAAGCGTAACCGGATATGTTGTCTATGTGGATGGTGCAGCAAAAGGTAAAAGTACCAAAACCAACTCAATCACGCTGAAAAATCTGGGCGTAGGCAATCATACAGTAAAAGTTGTGGCACTGGACAAGGCCAAAAATGAAAGCGTTGTATCTGAAACGCTCACTGTTTATGCCAAAGATATCACTGCGCCTAAAGGCGGCAAACTGGTGCTTAAACAGACTGATGCCCAGACAATCAACCTTGCCATCAGCGGCGACAGCGATAACGATAAAACTGCTGTTTACAAATTCTTTTTGAATGGCAAAGAAATTTATTCCGGTGCAGAAAAAAGTTTTGATTATGTCAATGAAGAAATGGGCGGCAAACTTAATTTTACAGCGCTGGTGATAGATGCTTCCGGCAATGTATCCAAGGAAGTAAAAAGTACCATTACGGTAAAAGATATGACTGACCCCGGACAGGTAAAAAATGTCAAGGTCGATGAAAATGCCAACGAAAAATCGGCGGTTATCACCTGGGATGTTCCTTATGATAACGTTGGTGTTACCGGTTACATTGTCTCCGTGGACGGCAAAGAGTATAAAAGCACTAAAAATACGCTTACGGTCAAAAAATTGGCTGTTGGGTCCCATACAGTAACAGTCAAAGCTTTGGATAAAGCCAAAAATGCCGGAGAAGAATCCCAGGTGATTACTTTCTGGGCAAGTGATGTTACAGCACCGAAAGCAGGAAAGATTGCTAATGTGAGTCAGAGTTCGCCGGAAACATTTACACTGGATATTACCGGTTTTACAGACAATGCCCAGCCAACAGTAACCGGATATAATATATTTGTAAACGGAGCTTTTGTGGAAACTGTTTCCGGAAATATTTATGATTATAGCGGCAATTACGCCGCCGGCAGCAAAATTAACTTTGAAGTTCAAGCCTTTGACGATGCTGGTAATAAGTCCAAAAAGGTCAAAAAGGTATATACAGTACAAGATATGATCGCGCCGGAAAAGGTCACCGGACTTTATGTAAAAGAGCATACTGCCAAAAAGACCGTGCTTGACTGGGATGATGCCAAAGACAATGTAAAAACCACCAGGTATGCAATCACAGTCAGAGATGCCGAAGGTAATGTTGTGACTGAAACCACCAGTACCAAAAGCGAAGTAAGCTTGAAAGGTCTTGCTGCGGGGGATTATAAAGTTGTGATCACAGCCAGCGATAAAGCCGGAAATAAAAAAGTAAGTAACAATGAAATTACAATCGGTGCTCCGGCGGCTTATGCAATGCGTAAACCCGGTCAAGCTTCAGAAAATGCCGATGACACGTGGGCAAACGCAATGGAAATAAGCGAAAATGATGGTATTCTTGCCAAAGATTTCTGGCTCTGCGGTGAGGAACTTGCTGACAATTCTGTTTGCGGCTTTGCAGACAGTGTTGATTATATGAAGTTCACTAAAACTTCTGACCACAGTACATTGAGCGCATGGGTTGACAGCGATAATGAAGGAGAAGTGAGTATTGAATTGCTTGATGCCTCCGGCAATACCATCGATACCATTGCCTGTTGGAGCGATTACTCGCTGGAAGAATTGAAGAACGGCATCTACGGAATCAAAGTCAAGGTCGATGAAAATACTCACGTCAGCGGTATGATTTCCGTCTATTGAGCCTGTCTTGAAACATAAAAAACGGGCTGTTGTCAAGTGAAGTGCACCCCAAAAGTTGGACACAACTTTTGAGGTGTACTTTTTTTTATCTTGATTCTTACGGCAGATAAGCAAGCAGTGTTTCGTAAAGCTGCCGGGCTTTGCCGTCAAGTTTCAGCGCATTTTCGTGCAGCAGTTTTTTGAGAGCATCACCGGCGGGCAGAGTTTTAACCTTGCCGGCAGATTGCAGAATTTTACCGGCATCAGCATATTTTCCCTGCTGCAGCAGAGCACTTGCCAAGACGATTTTTTGACGGTCACCGGAAGATTTTTCCAACGCTTTGACCGCCTGATCGTACTTTTTACTGAATATACCGGCAAGTGCTTTGACCAGCAGCACTTCTTCATCATCCGGGTACATTTTAACAACTTCGGATATATACCACTCTGCGGAGGCAATATCATTGTTACCCAAAGCTTCCGCCGCATTTTTCAGCAGAAAATCGCGAGTGGCATTATCCTGTCCACTGAAGTTGCGCAAAAGTTCTTCAAGGTAACTGTCCACGGCAATACCATTGCTTTTGGCAAGCATATAATATTCGCCGGCTTCTTTGCGCCGTTTTTCATCTGCAGAAAGCATCAGCGCCAGTTCATACGCCGCCTCGCCATTGCCCGGTTCCAGCTGCAGCAGTGCCTTGAAATTCTTTTCCGCCGCATCATTTTTGCCGCTGCGGCTCCACGCCACTGCCTCGGTCAGCAGCATTGCGGCATTGACTCTGCCTTTGCGGAGTTTTTTATGATTATGCAAAACCTCCAACGCTGCATTGTAATTGCGTTTGCCGATCAGAGCACGCGCGTAATCATTGACAATCCTACTCTCCTGCGGCGCCAGTCCGGCGGCATTTTCCAGCAAAGCGGCGGCATCATCAAATTTTCCGCTCTTAAGGTAGATTCTGCCCAATCTGGCGTTTGCCTGCAGATTATTGCTCTCACGCACCAGTACCTGACGATAAGCCCAGATAGCGATTTCGCGGTTATCGCGGGCTTCAGCACTGCGGGCATCGGCAAGGAGTGTTTCGATTTTTTCCAATTCCTGATTGCTGTATGGCGTATTCTGTCCGGAAGCGGCATTGCGCTGACTGCGCAAGCGTTTAAGTTCGGTCAGAAGCGAACTGTTCTCTTTTTCGTACCGCTTGAGGCTCTCTTCCAAGCCGGGGATCCGGTTGAGCGCGGTCAGGACATCCGAATTGGTCGCTTTATGGAAGAGGTCAAAACGCGCCTTGAGTTCATCGTATGCTTTCTGCAAAGTTGCCATCTTGCGCAATTCAACTTCCGATGAGTGCTGTTTGGCTTTAAGTTCAATAACTGCTTCGCGCGAGTTTTTGACCAGCGCTTGAGCATCTTTTATATTCCGCTGCAGAACAGCAATATCTTCTTCCTGCTTGCGGTATTTATTCTGCATATCCAGCAGTTCTTTTTCCGCAGTACGGCGCGCGGCATTGAGTTTTTCGGCGTTCAAAGAATCCACCTTCAACCGGGTCTGATGGCGTTTTTCCAATTCATTGTAACGGTCATTAAGTGTTTTAAGATCGCTTTCCAATGCGTTCAGCTGCCGCTGCTTATTCTTTATATCAGCAGCAGCATTGTTCAGTTCGGTCTGGCTTTTCAGGATTGCGGTGCGGGCATCTTTTATTTCATTATCGCGCACTTTCTGCAGATCAAGCATTTCAGCAAGCTGACTTTTCAGGGCACTTTCCGATGCGGTAAGGTCGCCGATGCGGCGGCGCAGATTATTTTCTTCTGCGACAGATTTTTTAGCGGCATCAAGTTCGGCCTGCAGCTGTTTGATCCGGGTTTCCGCAGCGGTACTGGCAGAAGATTTTCCGTCGGGATTTTCGCTCAACAAACGCATCAGCCGGTCGATGCGCTGATCTTTGCGTTTCAGTTCATTTTCCAATGTTTGAAGTTTTCCGGCAAGTTCAGGAGTTTTATTTTCCTTGTTCCGTTCCAGTTCCAGATTGCGCTGGATACGGCGGACTTCCTGCTCTTTTTTCTGCAGATCATCGCGTAATTTAAGAACCTCGTTACGCGATACGGCGTATTCCTGATCCTTGCGGGCTGATTCTCCGGCGAGAGCCTGGATTCTTTTCTGCGCTTCATCGTTGGCAAGTTTCAGATTTATGATCTGACTTTCAAAGCGGTCACGGTCACCGCCAGCATTGCGGGCAAGCGCATTTTTGTATTGAACTTCCAGCAGCGAATACTTTTCCTGCAGCAGCCGGTAATCGCGCAAAACGCCGTCAATATCCCGGCTGCGGGCATCACTCTGGCGCAATTTGAGCTGCAATGAATCTATCTCCATAAGAGCATTACGCAGCCGCTGGCGGTACTGTTCGATTTCGGACTGCATTTCTATATAAAGTCTGCCCGAAGATGTACCGGCAGATGGCATACTGTTACTGTTGTAATTGCCGCTGTAATAATTGCCTGCCGGCGCCGGCTGCCGGTAACCGCCAGCCGGCTGTCCCCCTCCTGCCCCTGTTGGCACAGCGGGATCCACACGGTAGAGATCACCCTGCTGATTGACTTCATACACCGGAGGCATTCCGCCGGAACGGCGGTGAGTCGGAATCTGCGGTGCCGGAGCCGGAACCGGAGCTGGAGTTGGAGCTGGAGTTGGAGCTGCGACGGCATTACCGACGATCCGGCGCATAGCCTCGATCTCATTTTCGCACAGCTTTATGCGCCCTTCTACCACAGAACGGTTCCAGTTGGGGAAATTACGCTTGATAGCAGCAAAATAGTTGCGGCTTTCAGTGTAAAGTTCCAATGCTTTTGCATACTGATTATCATCTTTGAATGCTCCGGCACGGTCGTAAAACTCATACCCCTTGCGCCAGCCGACCCACGGCGAACTTTCCAGAGTATCCTCTGCAGGAAGCGTTATCGCTCCGCAGCAGAGTATCAAACATAACATCAAGCATCTTTTCATACATTACTCCAATCTGAAATTTTTTAATTTTTCCCGGTAAAAAGCATTAGCGCTGACCGTGAGAACAGTATTGCCGTAATCGTCATAGCTGCTCTCCAGCACCACAGTATTTTTGTATGCCATCGCGGCAATATCGCCGCGCGCCGGCGGTATCAGCAGCTGCATTATCTGCGAATGAGCCTCTGCCAGTGAAGAAATGGACCGCAAAAGATCCTCCACTCCTTCCCCGGTTGCCGCCGACATAAAAATACCGTTGGCAAACAGCGCTCTTGCCCGGATGCGTGCCAATTCATCGTGCGGACGGTCAACCTTGTTGAAAATCACCAGAATTTTTTCCACATCCGCGCCGAGTTCTTTCAAAACCGAAAGAGTCGTATCCCAGTGTTCATCGATTTCATCACTGGAAAGATCCAGCACCAATATCAGAAAATCCGCCAGCACTGCCTCTTCCAGTGTCGATTTGAATGCCTCCACCAGATCGTGCGGCAGTTTGCGGACAAACCCCACAGTGTCGGTAAGCAGTACCGTCTGATTATCCGGCAGAACCACTTTGCGGGTCATAGGATCCAGCGTGGCAAAGAGCTTGTCTTCTGCCATAACCTCCCTGCCCGACAGCAGTTTCAAAAGCGATGATTTGCCTGCATTTGTATAGCCGACGATCGCGCCGTGCAGCACATCGTGCCGTTCGCGGCGCTTGCGCCCGGTAGCGCGCTGTTTACGCACTTCAGCAAGCTCCTGTTCCAGTTTGGATATACGCATTTTTATCTGCCGCCGGTCAAGTTCAAGCTGCGATTCCCCCTCGCCTTTGGCATTGACCGCTCCGCCGCGTTGACGGGAAAAGTGGCTCCACGCACCCGCCAGACGCGGAAGCTGATAGCGGTAACGCGCCAGCTCCACCTGCAGAACCGCTTCGCGGGTGTTGGCGCGGTCGGCAAAAATATCCAATATCACTTCCTGCCGGTCGATCACAGTTGTTTTACGGCAGAGTCGTGACCAGTTGCGCTGCTGGGTGGGCGTGATTTCCATATCAAAAACCAGAACATCACAGTTCAGTTCATCGATCATAGAAGCAATTTCTTCAGCCTTGCCGCTGCCCACATAATACTGGGGATTTGGTGCACCTTTAAGTTTAACAAGCGCCCTGCCGGCAGTTTCTATATCCAGATTACCCAGCAGTTCAGAAAGTTCATCAAGGTGAGCGTGAACCCGTCCGGAATCTTCATTACCGGCCTGAACTCCAACTATAAGGGCGCGCTCCACACGCTTGCGGGCTTCCTGTTCAACTTCTATCATTTACACAAATCCTTAAATTACACTGTTCTATACTATAATATAAAATCAGCGATTTTACCACTTGAAAACCATTTTTTTACATTTTAAACTGGGCAACACACAAAAAAACTCAATAAAAACCCTTTTTTTACTTGCTTTATCAACAGCCTGATATATCTTTATTCAACTTGAAATTTTTAACTTGAGGATAGTTTATTATGTTTATTGACATCCATACCCACATTACCTATCAGGAATTTCCTGAATTTGCTGCCAAACTGCTTGACCGGCCACCTTTTGACGTGGACGTACTGCTCAAACGAATGGATATGGAAGGAATTGAAAAATCTGTCGTTCTGCCGCTGGTCAACCCGGAAGTGCTCGACTTTTACGGCTGTGCCGGCAACCAGGAAGTGATCCTTGCCTGCCGCAAACACCCCGACCGGCTGATCCCGTTCTGCGCGGTTGACCCGCGTTCTTCGCTGACCTGGTGGAAGCGCGAAAGCCCCCGCAGCATATATAAACTGCTGGAAATCTACAAAGAACTGGGCTGCCTGGGTGTCGGAGAAGTCTGCGGCTCGATTATGGTCGATGATGAACGCTACGAAGTGCTTTACCAAGCGGCGGGCGATCTGAATATGCCGTTGATTTTCCACGTACAGCGTCCCAACGGTCACAGCTACGGCGTGTACGATGAATTTCATCTGCCGGGTTTTGAACGGATGCTGGCAAAATATCCCAAGACGATGTTTCTGGGACACTCAATGGCATTCTGGAGCGAAATTTCCGGTGATATACCTGAAGAAAAACGCGAAGGCTACCTTAAAGAACCTTACAGCAAAAAAGGCAAACTCTGGGAGCTTTTTGAAAAATATCCCAACCTCGGCGGCGATATTTCTGCCGGCAGCGGTGCGTATGCTCTGAAGTGCGATCCGGTGCACGGCCCGGAATTTATGGAACGCTTCCAGGATCAGCTCTATTTTGGTACCGACCGTTTCAGCTCGATCGATGAGCCGATACCGCCCCAGAAACCACTGATGGATGAGTGGCTGGCTGCCGGCAAGATCTCGCAGGCGGCGTATGATAAGATATCGCACCTCAACGCGCAGAAATTGCTGAATATCTGACAGGAAAAAGTCTCCGGTATGAAAAGATTCATCTGGCACGATTTCGATACCGCCGGCCCTGACGGTTTTGAAAGGAAAATCATTCCTTACGGTACGGATGAACTGCAGAAAATATATCTGAATATACCTTCCGGCAAAAAAAATCTGCCGCTGGTGATTTGGTTTCACGGCGGCGGATTTACGCGCGATATGCGCGAGATACCGTCCGGACTCTGGAACGGCGAATATATCACTGCTGAAGTCCGCTACCGCATCAGTGACGGCACTTTCAAAGTTACCGATTCACTGGAAGACGGGGCAGCTGCAATCGCGGAAATCTTCAAACATCTGGACGGACTCTCCGTAAATAAAGACCTGGTTTTTCTGGGGGGTATGAGCGCAGGAGCTTACCTTGCAGCACTGGAGGCAATGGCTCCGCAGCTGCTGGGGAAATACGGTTTGACCAACGCAATCTTTGCCGGATTGCTGCTGGTTTCCGGACAGATGACAACGCATTTCCGTTTGAAAGAAGATTTGCAGTACTCATCGGAAAAAGTCCAGCCGGTGATCGATCAGTACGCGCCGCTGTATTACGCAAGCAAAGATATACCGCCAGTGATATTTGTTACCGGCGACTCTGACCTTGATATGCCCGCCCGGCCGGAGGAAAATGCTTTTATGGCGGCAACGCTCCGGGCTATGGGGCATAAACACCTGGAGTATTACAGTCTGCCGGGGCACAATCACGGCGCGGCATTTGAAAGCTGCGACTATCTGCTGCTGCGCTTTATGAACGGCATTATCAGCAGCAGACAGCAATGTCAATAAAAATATACCAATACGGTTACTTAAAATATAAAACAACCAAACAGTAAACAGAAAGGACAATATTATGTCTGAACTCAAAGTCGGTATGATCGGTCTGGATACTTCGCACGTATCCGCATTCGTAAAACTTCTCAACGACCCCACCAACGAATTCCACGTTCCCGGTGTGCGCATTGTCAAGGCGTTCCCCGGCGGTAGCGCCAAATTTTCCAGCAGCATCAACCGCGTGGAAGGTTTCACCAATGAACTGCGCGAAAAAGGTGTTGAAATCGTTGATTCCATTGAAGATCTTGCCGGTCTTGACGCATATTTTCTTGAAAGCGTGGACGGCGACCAGCATCTTGAACAGTTCAAGGTGCTTGCCAACTTCGGCAAACCCGTTTACATCGACAAGCCCCTGGCCTGCAACTACGATGAAGCCAAAGCCATTGTGGCACTGGCAGCAGAAAAGAACGTTCCGATTATGAGCTGCTCAAGCATCCGTTATGCTCTGGGGATCAATGACCTCAAAAAGCCCGAAGATAAGGTCTATTCCTGCGAAGCCTTCGGTCCGATGAGTCTGCTGGAAGATTACCGCGACTATTTCTGGTACGGCATCCACTCCACTGAAGTGCTTTTTGCTATGATGGGCAAAGGCTGTGAATCTGTTCAGGTTATTCAGACTGAACACGCAGATTTGCTGTTCGGCCGTTGGGCGGACGGCAGAGTCGGTACCATTCTCGGCACCCGTTCCGGCGCCTGGCAGTTCGGTTGTACCATCGCTACAGACAAGGAACAGAAACAGGCGATCGCATCCAGCGCAGTACCTTATTACACAATGATGCTCAAAGAAGTGGTTCCCTTCTTCCAGACCGGCAAGAGCCCGCTGGATATTGAAGAAACGCTCGAAATCATTGCGTTCCTCGAAGCTGCCAGCCGCAGCCGCGCCGCCAATGGCGCATTGATCAAAACTGCTGATCTGTAAAACTTTTTTAAGTTAAAAAGTTTCAAAGGGGTTGCTGCAAAACTTCAAAAGAGTTTGCAGCAACCCCTTATTGTGAACAGAGTTTTTTTATTCAGATTTATTACATCTGCAATGCTTGAATACCGCCGCCAGCAATGCACCGGATATATTGTGCCACACACTGAAGATCGTACCGGGCAATGCTGATGCCGCACCGAAAAACTGCGTGGAAAGTGCCGCCGCCAGACCGGAATTCTGCATACCTACTTCAATGGCGATAGTTATAGAGGTTTTATTATCCAGTCTGCAGAGCCTTGCCAGCAGATACCCTGCTGCAATACCTGAAATATTATGCACTATTACTGCCGCCAGCACTAATGCTCCGCAGCTGAAAATGGTTTGAGTATTCAAAGATACTATTATACCTATTACCAGCACAATCCCCACAGCAGAAACCACCGGACAGACCCTTTCCGGAAAACTCCACGATTTTCTGCAGCAGATGCGGTTTATCAGCAAGCCAAGTGTCACCGGCAGAGCCACCACCAGCAAGATGCTTTTGAACATAGCCCATACCGGAACCGGCACCATCTGCTGCAGATAAAGTCCGGAAATAAGCGGCGTAAGCACGACACCGGCCGCGGTACTGCAGGCAGTCATTGTTATGGAAAGTGCCACATCTCCGCCGGCAAGATAGGTTATTACATTTGATGCCGTCCCACCGGCAACACTGCCTACCATCACCAGACCGATCAGCTGTTCGCGCGGCAGATCAAACATTTTTCCGACCGCAAAAGCCAGCAGCGGCATAAGCGTAAACTGCAGAATCATTCCAATAACGACTGCGCGGGGATTTTTGACCGCACGCAAAAAATCCTGCGGGGCAAGCGTAGCGCCCATACCCAGCATAATACACCCCAGCAGGGGGATTATCAGCTTACCGCCCCAGTTGAGCGCAGCAGGGCAGCAGCACGCCAGAATCGAAATCAGCACCGCCGCCAGCGGAAAAGTTTTTATCAGCCAATTACCCATCACGCCATATCTGCAGTTACTTTTTTTCCGGCAGACTGAAGAACTGCAAACCTTTATCGTGATAAATTTCCTGCAGTCTGCCGTTGCGGTCGATCGTAAATTCATCAAGTGTTTTGCCGCCTGCGTCAATTGCTTTGACCCGGATATGATCCGGAGTAAAAGTCACCGCGGCATAACTGAAATCAGGATTGCCGGAAGAGCTTTTGGGGCCATCCACCGTCAGATAGTTCACCGGAGATTTGGCCAGCGCCGGAACGCGTTTGTACGGATTTGCCGCCAGAACTTTATCACTGCCGCGGGCGGCGCGCCAGTAAAGGTGAACGTGACCAGCCAGCCACAGATGAATCAAACCTTCCGGACTCTGATCTTCAAGCATATCACCTGTTACTTTGCGGATATTGTCTGTAACCTGACTTTTCTGCAGGTGCGGTTCGCTGTGCGCCAGAACCACCCGGAAACGCGCTTTGCGGAACTCTTCACTCTTACGGACTTCCGCCAGCCAGCGGGTCTGTTTTTCCATAAAAGCCTGCGTATTGAGCAGCGGACCGTTATAGGCGTTGAAGCGATCGACTTTGGATATGTCGCTGCAGTCAAGCACAATAAAAAGCACATCGCCGATCCGGGCAGTGTAATAACTTTTATCTTCGGGCATCTGGAAATAATCGAACCAATCTTCAGCGGCAATACCGTTGGTTTCGTGGTTGCCGCGCACCAACAGCCAGGGTTTGAGTTTTTCGCCGGGAGCCGGGGCAAATTTATCAAAAAGATTGGTCAGAAGCGGCTTTTCAATGGTATGAGTGTAACTGTCCATATCGCCGATATGCACCATTATATCAGCATTTTTGTATTCTTCAAGCGAACGCATCTTTTTAATGTATTCATTGCGCTGGGCAACTGTTTTGCAACTTTCAGAAAGCGACAGCTGGGTATCGCCGAACAAAAGCAGACTGAACTTTTTGCCGTCAGGTTTACGCAAAGTTTTCACTGGCATAAAGAGCTCTTTGTACTGGCGCGCCGTCCACAGCGGATGCTTGAATCCATCCCGCCCCGCCGGCGGTTCCAGCAGAACAATGCGGTACTCCACATCACCCCAATTTGCAATGCCTTCAATCCGAATACGGTGTACCCGGCTTTTTTCGCGCAAAATCAGACCGCCGGCGGCATCGTATTCGCGCAGCCACTTATCACTGCCGGCAGGACGGTATTCCACTGCCGCCGGCACCGGAGAGGTTGTTACAAACATAAAAGTCATACTGTCATTGCTTGCGCGGTAAACCATTTCCGGATGTGCCAACTCTGCCTTGACGGGCTGGTAATCTTTCAACAGTTTTATTGCTATATCCCAAAGGATACGGCGGTCTTTGCCGTAACAGAAATCCTGCCGCCAGTGGGTGCGGCGCAATGAAAGAACTATTTCATTGCTGCCCTTTTTCAGTTCCAGCGGAATTATGTGATCTTTTACACTTACATTTTCTATATCGTTACCCAGACCGTAAGTGCGGAAATCGTAAATAACTTTGCCGTTCAACTGCAGGGCAAAGATCTTGCAGCCCATACCCAGCCAGAGAGTCTGATCTTTTTCTGATTCAATAAAATTGCGCAGTATCACTGTATCGCGTCCGGCGGCGGCTTTATCAAGGTTCAAAACCTTTTCCGACAACTCCAGCTTATCAGCTTTACCTTGCGGTATAACAATAGCTTTGTTGTACGCTTTTTCATCCATATTACAAAACCACGCATCCCATTTTGCAGGCAGTTCAGCACTGCAGAGGATGACCGCCGGCAGCAGCAATGCCGCCAATGCAAATTTTTTCATAAAAAACTCCTTCCCTTTGTTTGTAATTTGTGTGACATATCTGTATAATATACCACAGCGCAACATTTTATCAACGCTTTTTTTACAAATTGATAAATTTTTTTACAGAAATGATATTTACAAAACTGTTTTATGCTGTAGTGTATAAAGAACCCCAAAACATACAGGGAGATCTGTCTTTATGAATATGCGTGAATACCGTCCGGAAGACCTTGAAACAGTTATGAATATTGCCAACGAAGCGTGGAAACCCATCCGCAAGATGTCCAACGCCGCACTGGGTCCTGAAATCGTCAAACGCCTGAATCCCCCCGGCAGCGACAACTCCAAAGGTCAGCAGCTCAAGCAACAGATCGACTGCGGAAAATACGGCATAGCTATCTGCGAACACGAAGGTGCGGTCGTGGGGTTTATAACCTGGAAAATCGACGGTATCACCGGTGATATATGCAACAATGCCGCGTTGCCCGGATCCGGCTTGAAAGGTATCGGTCAGATGATGTATAAGTATGTGCTGGATATTTTCCGCAAAGAGGGCGTAAAAGTAGCCAAAGTCACCACCGGTATGGACTGGGCGCACGCTCCGGCACGCCGTGCGTACGAACGCGCCGGATTCAAAAACCGCATTGATTCAACCACCTATTTTATGGAACTGGATTGAATTATGTACGATCTTACAGCAAGTACAGCAGCCCCTGTCCGGTCAGGCAGCTTCTGTCAACGCATCCACTACAGCTTATATACCAGGATTCAAGTTTATCGCAAAAGATGCCCTGCAGCTGCTGGAAACGCTCTGCAACTGAAAAACATATAAAAAAATCGATCAAACCCGGCTTTTTTTTCAATAAAATACTTGAAAAAAAATAGCCGGGTTGTATCTTATACACAAATGAAATTTTTTATACAATAAAATCTTGAAAACTCAGTATAAGGAAAAAGATTATGTCAAATTTTGAATTCGGATTCTCCCGCGAAGACATCACACCGGCATTGGGTGCACCGTTGTGCGGTTATATCAATCCCCGCCCGAATAAAGGTGCGCTTGACCGCCTGAATGTCAAAGCCGCCGCGTTCCGTACCGGTGATTCGATTGCCGCAATCGTATCCTACGACCTCTGCCTGATGACGCGTCCGGTGATGGACGCTATTGCCGAAAAGGTCAACGCGGTGCTGCCCGAACTCGCCGGCAATACGCTTTACTGCTGCACCCACACTCACACGGGCCCTTACACCAGCAAACTTTTCGGCGCGGATTTTGATGAAGCATATATGGCAAGCGTCACAGCAAAGACCATTTCCGCACTGCAGCAGGCTGTTGCCTCGCTGGCTCCGGCTGAACTTTATGCAGCGGAAACCGAATGCCGCACCCTGGCGTTCAACCGCCGCTATATTATGAAAAACGGCAAAACCCTGACCAACCCCGGCAAACTCAATCCGGAAATCGATCATCCGGAAGGCACCACCGATCCGCGCATCATTATGATGCAGGTCAAACAGAACGGCCGCGCGGTCTTTATGCTGGCGAATATCTCCAACCACACCGACACCATCGGTGGTGACTGGGTTTCCGCCGACTGGCCGGGCATTATGGAAAAAGAAATCCAGTACCAGCTCGGTTATGATATACCGGTTATGACCATCATCGCTCCGCAGGGCAACATCAACCACTTTGATGTTTCCACCGGCGAAAGCCAGACCGATTACGCCGAAGCCGTGCGTATCGGCAAAGCCTACGCCGCAGTGCTGCTTTCGGCGCTGTACCGTTTCAAGAAGATCGAAAATACCAGCATCCGTACTGCAATGAGCGAATTTGAAGCTCCGTACTATCAGGTTTCGGATGCAGAATACAACGAAGCTAAAAAAGTTTACGAAGAAAACAAAGACGCCTTTATGGAAGCCGGCCGCGACTTCACCAGCGAAGACATCGCCCGCGGTGTGCCGTTCGTCAAAAAGTACTTTGCCGAACGCCTGCTGGAATGCCGCGACAACCCCATAACCACCAAGCGCTTTGAACAGCAGATCGTTATTGCGTTCAGCGAAGAGCTGGCGGTGGTTTCGCTGCCTGCCGAACCCTTTGTTGAACTGGGTATTGCCATCCGCGAAGCCTCCCGTTACCCGATGACCGTACTGGCAGCGCTGGGTATGGGCGAAGTCGGCTATGTAGGTCTGCCCAACAACTACGGCAACGGCGGTTACGAAACCAGTCCTTCCCGCGGTCTTGCCGACCCGACAGTGGGCGAAGCTATAATCAAGGGTGCTATCGAACTGCTCAACAAATAATCATTTGCTTAAAGCCTCAACTGCCGGATAATAATTGCCGGCAGTTGTTTTATAAACTCACCTTACAGCACGGAACAAGCGTATGGAACAGATCATTTTCAACTGGACGGATTCGCTGGACAAAGTATTTTTATCCGGCGAACACCAGTTCAGCAATTATAAAAGTGCAACCGCATTGCAGGGAGAAGTCTTTTCTCTGCAGTTGGCATACAAAGCTCAACATATTCTCAATCCACTTAAGTTTGAGATCATTTCGCCGCTGCAGGATTACATTTCCATCCGGCAGGTCTATTCAATGCCGGCAGATTTTTTCGGCGAAGCACAGGATGAAAATATCATCACCAAAGAAATCGGTCTGTATCCTGACTTGTTGAGCACCCCGACTCTTTACCGCTCTGCCCCGCAGCTCTGGCACACATTGTGGCTGACCATCCGTCTGCCGCAGGAAGTGGAAGCTGCCGCCTATCCGGTGCAGATCAAAGTAACGCAGAGCAATGCTTACTGGCCGGAACGCAACTGGGAAGCTGAAAGTCCGGTATTCACCCTCAACGTATTGCCGGCACATCTGCCGGAAGCAGACTTCAAGGTTGCCAACTGGTTTTACGGCGACTGTCTGTACCGTATATATAAAGTTGAACCGTGGAGCGAAGAATTTTACGCGCTGCTGAAAAATTACTTTCTCAATATGCGTTCACACGGGCTGAATATGATCTACACGCCGCTCTTCACTCCGCCACTTGATACTCATAAGGGTCAGGAACGGCCCACGCTGCAGAGTGTTCAGGTCTTTGAGGATAAAGACGGCAACTGGACATTTGATTTCTCGCGTATGGAGCGCTATATAAATCTGGCGCTGGAATGCGGAATGGATTATCTGGAATTTTCGCACCTCTTCACCCAGTGGGGGGCTGAATTCACCCCCAAGATAATGGTGACAATGCCCGACGGTTCTGAAGTGCGCCGTTTCGGCTGGGATGTACGCGCCAACAGTGACCTTTACAAACGCTTTCTGGCAGCACTTATGCCGGAACTCAATAAAATACTTCAGAAAAATCATTGGAGCGATATATCTTATTTCCACATTTCTGATGAACCCTACGAAAAGAATGTGGAAGCGTACAGCGAAGCCTCTGAACTTTTCCACAGATGCCTGCCGGGCGCCAGATTTATCGATGCAGTCAGCAGAACCGAATATGTGATCAAAGGGCTGGTGGATATACCTGTACCCGCCAATAACCATCTTGAAAAATTCACAGAGTTTGATCTGCCGGAACGCTGGACCTATTACTGCGTAAGCCAGTGGGATAAAGTACCCAACCAGTTCTGCCATATGCCGTCGGCACGCAACCGTATCCACGGGCTGCTGGCGTATGTATATAATCTGGATGGATTCCTGCACTGGGGGTACAACTTCTGGTTTGCCCAGCTTTCGATGTACGAAATCGACCCCTACCGCAACATCTGTGCCGGTAGCGGATTCCCGCCCGGAGATGTCTTCAAAGTATATCCGGGTTCTGACGGTCAGCCGGAAGATTCGATCCGTCACGAAGTATTCTTTGAAGGAGTGCAGGATCTGGCGGCGCTGCAGCTTTTGGAATGTTCCATCGGCAGGGAAGCTGTTCTGGAATTCATCAAAGAATCCTGCGGCGGAACATTACCTGCAATGGACGATTACCCGCGCAGCAAAGAATGGCTGTTGAACTTCCGTAATCAACTCAATGCAAAAATTGCGGCAATGGCTTGACAAACTGTTTTCAATGCAGTCTGATCTGCGTTGGATCCACAGAAACTATCTCTGGCTGACGGGAACGGCAGCCGGGATAGTTTTTTATATGAATCTGCCGGCAATGTATATATTACTGGCGGTATTGCCGGGATTGGCAGTATTGCTGATAATTTTCAGAAAATACCGCGAGTGTATAATACTTCTTACCGCACTGCTGCTGGGTTTGGGGTGCTGTTTTTGGCATTTGTACGACTCTACGCCGCCATTCAGCCGCTGCAGCCGTCAGGAAAAGGCGCTTTTGACTGTTACCGACACCAATGCCATCGGCAAAGCGCTGCATCCCGATGACCGCCAGCCTTCCAACATAGAAGCTGAATTGCAGACCGGCTCTGGAACCATTCCGGTAATGCTCCGATTTCCCCGCAACTGCCCGAATCCGGGCGTTGCCGGCGGCGAAAAATATCTTGTCACCGGCAATCTTGAGCGTCTGCCGCCGCCGGGAAGATTCTTCCTTGCCACAGAAAACGGCAGTTGGCTGGATGTATCAAAAAAATTTCAGCGCAGCAGTTACTTTGATTATCTGCAGCGCCGGAGAATTTACGGCATCCTGACAGTCGAAAAGCTTGAAATGCACCCGAAAAGTTTCATAAATACAATGACAAAAATCCGCCGTGCAGCGGCAGAAAGACTCGATTGCGGTATAAAAAATGCCGATCACCGCGCAGTTATCAGCGCAATAGTTCTGGGATTGCGCGGCAGATTATCCGGCACCACCAAATTTCAATACAACTCCGTCGGGGCATCACACCTTTTCAGTGTAAGCGGGCTGCACATAGGAATTATGGCAATGCTTTTTCTCTTCTGTCTGCGCCCGCTGCCGCTGGCGTGGCACTGGACATTGCTGACAACGCTTGCATTCTACACCGCCGCCACCGGCGGGAACGCTCCGGCGGTCAGAGCATTTGCAATGGTGTTGGCAGTGGAGTTTTTCCGTTCGCGTTTGCTGCGGAGCAATCCGCTGGAACTGCTGTCGCTGATCTGTGCTGTTTTGCTGCTGATCAATCCGTATTATCTTATTGATGCCGGATTCCAATACAGCTTTATCATTACTGCCATACTGATAACCGCCGCACGCCCGGCACAGGATATAACCCGTGCAGCAATGGGCTGTGCCGGAGACTGGGGCGAAAACAACTTTTTCAAACGCCTGACGGTCAAACTGTTCAGCAGACTCTCCGGTGCCGTATTCTTCGGAGCCGTTGCTGCGGCAATTTCCATTATCCTTACGACCTACTGGCAGCACAGTTATTTTGCAGGAACCATACTTGTAAATCTGCTGATACTGCCGGTACTGCCGTTTATTTTTACAGCAAGTCTGCTTAAACTGGCAATGCCGTTTGCCGGTAAAGTGTGGAATTTCATACTGGAAAATCTTGCCGGATACCTCAATGGCACCATTGAGTTTTTCCACAAATTCAGCGGCAATATAGAAGTTATGCACCCCGGTTGGCTCTATCCGGCAATTATTGTCACATTGCTGGTAACTCTGCTGCAAATGCGCAATAAAACCACCGCTGTGATTATTCTGATATTGCTGGGCACCACCGCAGGCATAATGTTTCATCGCAGCGGTTCAGCCGTCCGCAGCGCGGCAGTTGTAATAAGCGGCGGAACCTTGCGCCATCCGGTCGCGGCAGTTATGCTGCCGCAAGCCCATACGATGTATGTACTGAATGCCGGATACGACAGCGTATTTCTGCTGCGCGACACAGCGGCACACTACGGCATATCAAAAATCAGTCAACTTGATATTGCGTATCCGGTTATCGATTGTGTAAACGGTCTGCAGCAGCTTACCAAATCATTTCCTGCAGACCGCATCCGGACTTCCGTAAAACCGGTACGCAGCGCCAGATATAAAGAAGTTATTTCTGCATTTCATACCGAACCGGGAGCTGAATTGCAAAGCATAAGCCCCGGCGGCTTGAAAGAGGATCTGCAGATAAAATCATCGCCGGACGGCGGAACGATAGTGAGATATAAAAAATTTCGGAGTCATCTGCCCAAAACCGCCTATCCGGAAGTTTATATCATCGAAGAACCGGATAATTAGAAAAAATCATTATCAGGAATGGATTTAATATTTGAATTTTTTAAAAAATGGATTATATTATGCTTTCTTGAGTTGAAATTTTATGATATTTTAAAAAAAATATAACATTTACCTCCCACCGGATAACCCTCCGGCAGGAGCAATAAGGAGATGAGAAAATGGCAGTACCCAAGAGAAAAACCTCGAAAATGAAGATCCGCAGCCGCAAGGCCGCCAACCGTTACGAAGGCGTTCAGGCAACTTTTTGCCAGAATTGCGGTGCCGCGGTTACTCCGCACCGTGCCTGCTTGAAGTGCGGCACCTACAAAGGTCAGAACGTAGTTGAAGCCGCCGAGTAAGCGATTTTTCGAATCGGAAAAATGACCGGAATCGCCTGAATTTTCCCACTGGAGCCAAGCTCACCGGCGGCGGAAGATTCAGGCGATTTGCGTAAAAAGGCAGATCGTTATGGCAGAATCAGAAAAATTAATGAAAATCGCAGTTGATGCTATGGGCGGCGATTACGCTCCCGGTATTGTTGTTGAAGGTGTCACCCAGGCACTGTACGACTACCCTGATTGCGAATTCACGCTGGTAGGTCACACCGGCAAGCTGGGATTTTATCTGCAGAAATACGGGATTGCCGACCACCCGCGTCTGAAACTTCATCACGCGGAAACAGCAGTGGAAATGTCGGATCCTTCGGCCATATCACTGCGCGGCAAAAAAAACTCGTCGATCACCGAGTGTGCCAGAATTATGAAAGCCGGCGATGTTGAGGCATTGGTTTCGCCGGGGCATACCGGAGCACTGGTGGCGGCAACTAAAGTTTTGAACCGCACACTTCCCGGCATTGACCGTCCGGCGCTGGGAGCAAGTCTGCCGCACCGCCACGGACGTTTTATCTTGATCGATGCCGGGGCAAATACCGACTGCAAACCCGGGAATCTGGTGCAGTTTGCGCTGATGGGGGAAATTTATGCAAGTTTCTACCTCAAAAAAGAGCATCCCCGCATTGGACTTTTGAGTGTCGGCGGCGAAGACGGCAAGGGCAACACCCTGACCAAAGCAGTGTTCAAAGCATTATCAAATATGCCGATAAATTTTGTGGGCAATGTGGAAAGCAACAGTGCCTTTGAGGGCGCGTGCGATGTGATGATAGCCGACGGATTCAGCGGCAATGTTATGCTTAAAACCAGCGAAGGTCTGGCGCGGCTTTCGGTAAACTGGCTGAAGAGCGCTATCAAAAAGAACGCATTGCGCCTGACCGGTGCACTGCTGGCTAAAAACGCTTTTGTAGAACTCAAGGCAATGGGTGATGCAGATGAAATCGGCGGCGCACCGCTGCTTGGGATCAACGGAGTGTGTATCATCGGGCACGGATCATCCAGCCCCAAAGCGGTACGCAACGCCATCCGTACTGCCCGGGATGCCATCCGTTTCCGGATGAATGAACGCATCCGGGATCGTTTGATCGAGTGTCACGCAACGACAGAAGAACTTGAATCAATGTTTTAACAATATATATCAGGCAGGGAGTTATCAAGCGGGGGCAAGGTAATGACCTTACAAAGAGTTTAAGGTAACACGGAAAATGGGTATTAAAATCATAGGCACCGGATCGTATGCTCCGGATAAGGTTTTGACCAATGAAGATCTGGAAAAGATGGTTGAAACCAATGACGAGTGGATTCGCACCCGCACCGGCATCTGCCAGCGGCACATTGCAACACCGGAACAGGCTTGTTCTGATTTAGCCGAAAAAGCGGCGCGCCGCGCATTGGAAATGGCGAATGTTGCACCGGAAGAGCTGAATGCCATTATTGTGGCAACCATTACACCTGACCACATTTTCCCCAGTACTGCCTGTTTACTGCAGCACCGTTTGGGCGCGACGAAGGCATTTGGCTTTGACCTTGAAGCCGCCTGCTCGGGGCTGATTTTTTCGTTGGAAACTGCGCGCGGTCTGATGGCTGTGAATAAAAAATACAAGTATGTGCTGGTGATCGGTGCGGATAAACTTTCCTCGGTAGTCAATTGGGAAGACCGCAACACCTGCGTGCTGTTCGGCGACGGAGCTTCGGCAGTATTGCTGGAAAACCGTCCCGGCGAAGATGATTGTTTCCTGGCCTCCGATATGGGGGTTGACGGCAACAGTCTGGATATATTGAGTCTGCCGGCAGGCGGAAGCCGCAATCCTGCGAGCATTCAGACGGTTAATGATAAAATGCATTACATCCATATGGCGGGCCGCGATGTATTCAAACTGGCGGTCAACGCAATGGTTACCAGCTGCCGTAAAGTGCTTGAAGAAGCCAATGTTTCGATTGATCAGGTGCGCTGGCTGATACCGCATCAGGCCAATGAACGGATTATGAAAGCAGTTGCCCAGCGTCTGCCGCTGGCAGAAGAGCGTGTTTTTATGAACATTGCTAAATACGGCAACACCTCGGCTGCCAGTATTGGTATATGTATTGATGAAATGAAACGTTCCGGACAGGTTGAACCGGGCGACTATGTGCTGTTGACAGCATTTGGCGGCGGATTGACCTGGGGTGCGATCCTTATCCGTTGGTAAAACAACATATATCAAGTTCTGAAAAAATCACGAGTCGGGGTGTAGCGCAGTGGCTAGCGCGCTTGCTTTGGGAGCAAGATGTCGCGGGTTCGACTCCCGCCACCCCGACCATTTTTTTTTGCCTTGATTCCAAGGCAAAAAAAATAACGAAGACGCAAGACTTCACTTCACGCGGCGAAGCCTCTCTTCACTTAAAACCGAAGGTTTTCTTCACATCTTCACCAAACTCCGGAAGCCTTGCTGGCTTGTCCCGCCATAGCTCGCAGAGCGACGGCGGATGAAGCCGCTCCCGTCTTCATTTCATTACGCCGCGGCAAGCCATTCCATTCCGCTATGAAGCATTGTTTCCGTCTTCATTTCATTACGCCGCGGCAAGCCGCCAAAGCTCCACAATATGAAGCATTCGCTTACGCTCCGTATGACCTGTCATCCATAGCACTTCGTGCGACGGATGATGAGAAAATGAAAAATGAGAGTTTTCCGCTTGTAATGCATACCTTGCATTGTTATATTAACGCTTGAAAATCGCATAGAGAACCTATACACACAAAACTGGATCGGGCATTACAGCATCCGGAACACTTTCACTTGCTTGTCCGGATAAAGACACCTGTTTTTTTCCGGATAAACCGCCGGTGACTGAAAAGTTGTTATCATTTGCTCCGGCGGTATTTTATTGCTTCATCGCGGAGCAAATTAAAAAGCCCGACTGATATATTGCCGCTCATCCGCTCCGGGTGAAACTGCACCCCCATTACCATTCTGCCGGGAATATCCAGTTCAATAACCTCCACCGAGCCGTCAAATGCCCTGGCTGTTATCAGCACATTTTCACCTGTATTTTCCGGATCGACCGCCTGATGGTGAAAACTGTTTACAGTAAATTCTGCTCCGGGAACAAGTCCAGCTGCCCGCGAAAAAAATCCGCTGCGCTCCAGCGTTGCCGTATGCACAGTGCTGCGGTGTTCTTCTGCATTGGGCAGATGCTGCACAAGTTTGCCGCCGGTAACAATGTTCAAAAGCTGGCACCCGGCACAGATTCCCAGCACCGGGATCTGCCGTTTCAGAACGCTTTGTGCAAAGGCTATATCAAAATGCGGCCGCAAACGGTTGAGTCGGGTTTCCGGATGTGCCGGCGCATTGTAATATTCCGGCGGATAATCCTTGCCGCCGACAAACAGAACTCCGTCAGCAATGTCCAGCAGGTTTTCGATAACAAGATGGTTTTCAATAGAGGGTATAAGCATCGGTACAGCACCGGATTCGCTGACACGGTACGCATAGTCGCTTTTAAGAGTATCACACTCTTTATCGCCGATAACATTTACCGCCATATTCATAAGAATCACCGGTGGACGGTTATTGTTTTCCATAACTGCTCCTGTATGATTAATTTTCAGTGATAATATATCATCAGACGGGCATTTTCCAAGCGGAAAATCAGTCAAAAAAAAAAAAAAAAAAAAAAAAAAAAAAAAAAAATAGATTATTGGCACTTTTTACACATTTTCAGGTCAAAAAAATAACTTTTTTTTCCTTTTTTTCAAAGTACTGTGTTGAAAAATCTCTGAAAACTGCTATATTAACTGTCACAAGGATGGGCGTATGGCAGCGACACTCTCTATACTTAATTAGGTTCCCCGCCTCCCCTTGGGTGTTGGCTGTGTTCATTCTTGCCGGAGCAGTGTTCCCCCACCTGCTCCGGATCTTTTTTTATACACTTTGGTGATTTTTCCGGATTTTTTGCATTGCAGATTTGGATTTTTCATTTTTTCTGTTATATTGAAATTCATTGCATATACAAAACAAGCCAAACAGAAAGGTTTTTATTATGAAGTACCAAATCAAACGCGCCGCAGCTGCGGTGGATATCAGTGCCGCCTGGGACAGTGCCTGCTGGAAAGATGTTGAAGCATTGCGTATTGTCAATGCCCGCAGCGAAGGCAGCAACCACCAGCCCAAAGCTGAACTGAAACTGCAGTATGACGATCAGGGCATCTATGGACTTTTCAATGTCGATGATTACTATGTACGCAGTGTATCCACTGGTTTTCAGGGTCAGGTATGCCGCGACAGCTGCACAGAATTTTTCTTTGAGCTGCCCGGTTTCGGCTATTTCAATCTGGAAATGAACTGCGGCAGCGGTATGCTTCTTTATTACATCCGCGACAACACCCGCAAGCCCGAAGGCGGTTTTGCCGATATGGATATTCTGCCCGATGAAGATATCAGTATGGTCAAAAAATTCCACACTATGCCCGATGTTGTAGAACCCGAAATTGTGGGCGATACCAACTACCGCGTGGGATTTTTCTTCCCCTATGCGCTGATCAGAAAATATGCCGATATCCAGCTGCCCAAAGCCGGCACTCTGTGGCGTATGAATGCCTACAAATGCGGCGATGCCACCAGCCATCCGCACTGGCTGGCCTGGAATCCGGTGAGAGTTCTCAACTTCCACCGACCGGAAGATTTCGGCGTACTGGAATTCTGCTGAAAAACGCAGTCAAAACAATGGCTGTTTCCATAACCGGTAACAGCCCTTTTGATTGATTTGTATATGAAAAATATTCCTGAAGATGTTTGTCAGTTTGTAGTTGTGCGCCACGGGCAGACCGACTTCAACCAATCCGGCACACTGCAGGGTCAGTTGAATACTCAACTTGATGCATTGGGCCGCTGCCAGGCACAGGCGGTTGCGGAACGCTTGAAAAAACGCCATTTTGACGCGGCTTATTCCAGCGACCTTGACCGCGCACAGGAAACCGCCCGCGCTATATTGCAGTATCACCCGGAGCTTACGCTCAATTTGGCACCGCAGCTGCGCGAATGGCTTTTAGGCGCCTGGCAGGGACGGCGGTTGGCTGATATAATTCAAGAAGTACCCAATGCCTTGAGTGCATTCCGCGAAGATACGCCCGATGTAACTGTACCTGACGGAGAAACTATTCAGGAGTTTCAGCAGCGGGTCAGCAGTTTTATCAATGGTATAGCGGAAAAATCTGCGGGCCGCAACATCCTGCTGGTGACTCACGGCGGAGCAATGCAGCGGATGCTGCGACACTGTACCGGCCCGATAGCCGCACCCAATGTAAGACCATTCTGCAACAACGCCAGCATAGCTGTTTTCCGCTATAAAAAAACCGGCGTCTGGCAGCTGGTTACCTGGAACGATACGGCTCACCTCGAAAACATCGAACAAAACGACCTGCTTCCGCTGTAAAAAAATCTGCAGATATTTACCACTCTCCCGCGCAACAGCTGCTGCGCGGGAGAGTGTTTTTTTAACACCTTGATTTATTTTGCAAGCATATTTTTCAGCCAGGCGTAGTAACTGTCGCCCATCTGTTTGTAGCCGATTACCGCCGGATGCACGCCGTTGTTCTGGCACAATCCGGTATCCGGGTTATGGAAATTCTTTTTCACGGGACGCGCAGGGAAATTGTTTTCAGTATCCAGATTGACATTCACCGGAATCATCACCAGTTTTCCATCCTTGTATTTTTCAGCAATATGCTTTGCCATTGCCTGATTCAAACGGAAATGGTTGCGGTAATAATCCCAGGAAGTCTGACCACAGTGATAACTTACAGCAAAAGCATTCTGATCGGCTCCGGGGGTAACAAACCCCACCCCGAACAAAGCGTCCGGCAACTCTTTGCGCATAGCGTTGATCAAACGGTCGGCGTTGGCAAGGATATCTTTGCAGAATTGGTCAATAGTATCTTTCCGCGCCCAGAACACATCATTCACGCCCAGCTGAAATGTAACGATATCGGGTTTTTCGCCGTTGTTGTATTTTTCAAGATAATCTTTTACGCTGAATTTGAGTTTGCCATCGTTCTGCGGAAAGAGAAATTTACTTTTTGCGCCATAATTCTGGCTTTTGGTATTGTATTTTTCCAGAAAAGTGTTCCACTTCCAGCCGCCGTATCCCTCGTGCGCCACCCCGTCAGCACCGATCCTGCGCCCTCCCCCGGCGTGCGTACCGATCATCTGGAGTTCCGGGTTGTCTGTTCCCAGGCAGAGTGTTTTCAGCTGACGCGGATACGCTGTGGCGTTGGTCAGACTGTCACCGATCATAAGTATGGAAACTTTTTTACCTTTGCCGGCATTGCGCGGTGCAACTTTGATTTCGCAGGAGCCTTGCGCCACGAGGTTTTCGTTTTGATCGTAAACCTTTATATCCAACTTGTAACTTTTACCGGCATCATTATCTCCGGGAGTAAAATACCAACGCTTGAGCCGCTGTTTTCCAACTGCACAATCTACATCATACATATAATTGCTCTGGTTGAGCGCCAGAAAAATATTCTTGAAATAGATATTGCACTCCACGCCCGGCACCGCATAGACTACCTGCGGCAGAAAAA
Organism: Victivallaceae bacterium; assembly: GCA_045587205.1. Lineage (GTDB taxonomy): Bacteria > Verrucomicrobiota > Lentisphaeria > Victivallales > Victivallaceae > SIG78. Next base: position 35,556 of record JAZNBV010000040.1, on the reverse strand, counting down.
AATTGTTCTGCTGAACCGGCACCGTGCCGTCAAGCACATCACTGCGGAGAGTTTTTGAGCAGCAGCACCCGGTAATTGCCAATGCACTCAATGCCAGCAAAGTTACATACATAACTCTTTTCATAATTTTACTCCTTCTGTTTTATACTTTTTAATGTAATAAGTGTTATCTCGCTTGCTCTGCCCAGCCGGAACGGGAAACCGTTCCATATAGCCGTACCGTTGGAAACATACAGATCCAATGTTCCGAGCTTGTACCACCCTGAATAGAAATTATCGTTGAACCTGCCCACGATGCGGTCAAATCCCCAAATCATTCCGCCGTGCGTGTGACCCGAAAATTGCAGATCAGCCCCCAGCGGTGCGGCTTTGGCTGCTTCGCCAGGGCGGTGGGCAAGGTAGATCACAAATTCTTCGGGCAGGATATTTTGGAGTGCTTTGCGGGCATCAGGCAGCGGCAAAGATCTTTTACGCGCCATAAAGTCGGTCACGCCTGCAATATAAATATTGTTGGGCAGTTTTACGGAAGAATTTTCCAGCATCCTGATCTTGCTTGATTTGAAAAACTCCATCCACTCGCTGTAACCTGAAAAATATTCGTGATTGCCCGCTACTGCGTAAATACCCAGCGGTGCAGCAAGTTCATTCAGCACTGATACATCTTTGCTGCGCTGTGCAACAGTTCCGTCAACGATATCGCCAACGATCACCGTCAGATCGGGCTGGAGCGCATTGGTTTTGGCAACGATTTTTCTGATGCGCGGCGCCCGGGTCAGCACATCTATATGCAAATCTGCCAGCACGGCAATGCGGATGCCGTCAGCTGTGGCGGGGATCGCTTGTGATGTGTAAGTAAATTCTTTTACCCGCGGCTGGCAGGCGCCTTCGTAAAGCGCGTAAAGTGTCAGCAGCAATGCGGTGATCAGCAGTATGAGATTCAGGCGATTATTGTATTTGCGAAAATTTTCCGACAGCGTTTTTTTGCGCAGATGCGCGATCACCCGCCATATCAGCAGGATAATTTCGCTGATCGCCAGCAGAAAAAAGAAGAAAAAGCTCCAGCCGTAAAGCAGATTCCCCGTTACCAGCACCCACGGCGGCACATCGGGTGCAAAAAACATCGGCCCGCCCAGATAGTAAATGATCTGGTATTTGAATACCGCCAGCAAAGTGATCAGCGACAGCAGCAGTTTGGTGTAAATATTGACTTTCAGCACCGCAACTGCCCGCCATATCACCAATGGCGGTATAAAAAATACCGAATAGATCATCTGCTGTCAGCTCCCCGTAACCAAAACAAGTTTTTCAGCCGTCAAAAACAATAGTGCGCAGACCGGCGGTTATCACCCGGTGTTCCAGATGCGCCTTGACCGCCCGGGTCAGCACGCGACGCTCAATATCGCGCCCGATCTCCCGCAGATCTGCCGGAGACTGTTCGTGCGATACACGCTCCACATCCTGTTCAATGATCGGGCCTTCATCCAGGTCAGCCGTAGCGTAATGGGCTGTTGCCCCGATCATCTTCACCCCGCGTTCCCACGCGCGGTTATAGGGATTACTCCCCTGAAACGCCGGCAGAAAAGCGTGATGGATATTGATGATATTGCCTTTGAAATGCGCTATAAAATCATCGCTCAAAACCTGCATATAGCGGGCCATAACCACCAGATCGATGTGATGTTTATCGCAAAGCTCGATCACTTCCGCTTCCTGTGCGGCTTTATCTTTATTTATGATCGGGCAGCAGTAATAGGGTATATTGAAACGGTCGGCAACTGCTTCCAGATCCGGGTGATTGCTGATGATCAAAGGTACTTCGCACGGCAGAAAACCGTCTTCGCAACGCACCAGCAGATCGTACAGACAGTGCGATGTCTTGCTGACCATAATTGCCATCCGGCTGACCGAATCAGAATAATAGACTTTGAACGTGAACTGCAGCGCCCTGCCAAGTTCGGCAAATTCGTTTTCAAGTGCCCGCCGCGTCATTGTCATACCAGTCAGATCGATCTTTATACGCATAAAATAGCTGTTTTCCAGCGCATCGGTGTACTGCCGGCAATGCAGAATGTTGAATGAACGCTTGTAAAAAAACATTGTTGTTTCAGCGAGCAACCCTTTGCGGTCAGCCGCCGAAATAAGAAATACTGCGTGTTGTGACATATTATATACCTCAAAAACTGCTTATTGTAAATTCATACTCGGATATGTCCGCACTCCCGCCTGTCCGGTAGGCACATTAAGCGGTTCAAGTCTGTCCACCGTGCCCCACCGGCGCGAAAACGGCCAGAACACGATTGCCGGCCGCCCGATCAGATTTCGCCGCGGCACCGGCCCCCACACCCGGCTGTCGGCACTGAACCGGGTATTATCGCCCAGCATAAAGTAGTGGTCAGGCGGTACAACATATTCTTCATCATTGTGCCGCAGAAAATTGGTCAGACCGGGTATCCGGTTGCTGTGTCCCTGATAACCGCCCTTACCGGAATAAATTTTTTTCATTGCAGGGCACAATTCATATACCGGCACAAACTTTTCTGCTCCGTGCGGTTTGATATAAAGTATATCATCCATAATTTTAAGTGTATCAAGCGGCAATCCAACCAGGCGTTTGATGTAATAGTCGCCACTCTCCGCGGGACGCTCCCCGCCGGGACCGGTAATATTTTCGGTGGAAAAAACCATTACATCCCCCCGCGCCGGCTCCCGGAAATGCAGACTCAAACGGTTGACAAACAGGTGGTCGCCGTCGGAAAGGAATCCATCAATAACTTTCCCTGAAAGCAGTTTACCGGGAAACAGCGACATATAATCCACCACCTTTGACGGCACCCCCGGCATTACTGCCGAACTGCCGTCACTGAACGGCAGCAGTGTGGAATCAAAAATAATACCTTCTTTTACCGGATAGATCTCTCTACCCATCAGCACCGGATTTTTCAGCTCCAATTCCGCCTTGCGCGAAGCAAATACAAGATAATTACCAACCTTGCCCAACTTACCGAACAGCGGACTCACTCCGTGGTGCTGCTGCGCCTTATCTGAATCGATATAGTGTATGCCGTAGAGTGTGGGCTGCATTGAGCTGGTGGGAATCTTGAACGGCTGAAAAAAGAGTGCTCTTATGCCGAACGCCACCATCAACGCCACAGCAAGTATATCGAGAATTTCGCGTATCGAGCAGTGTGGATTATAACATTTCACCACCTCATTTGCTTCATTCAGCCAGTTTTTTACCGGTTCAGCGGCGGGACCGGATAAAAGCCTGCCGCCATTGGCGATCACTTCATCGAGCTCTTTCAACGCCTGTTCCGGCAATATATCCTCATCGGTATGACGGAAATTTTTTACTGCCGCAAGATGCTTTTTCAACTTGCGTTTCAGCATATAATCTCTGATTTTTCCCCGGAACAGCATTGTTATATCTCTCAATTATCATCATCGTTGTTGCGCAGCACCGCCACAAAGGCTTCCTGCGGAATATTCACCTGACCGATCATCTTCATACGCTTTTTCCCCTCTTTCTGCTTTTCGAGGAGTTTGCGTTTACGGGTAATATCCCCGCCGTAACACTTGGCAAGCACGTTTTTGCGCAGCTGGCGGATTGTTTCACGCGCCACCACTTTGCCGCCGATCGCCGCCTGAATGGCGATCTGGAACTGTTGGGCGGGAATCACATCTTTAAGCCGTTCGCAGATCTGTCTGCCCCGGCCGTACGCCATATCCGCGTGAACAATCGAAGCAAACGCATCCACCGGTTCGCCGTTTACCAGAATATCCAGTTTGACCAGTTTATCCGCGCGGTATCCGGCGGGTTCGTAATCCATACTGCCGTATCCGCGGGTGATGCTCTTGAGCTTATCGTGAAAGTCGATCAATATTTCGTGCATCGGCAATTCAGCGGTGATTATAACGTGGTTGGCATCCACTGAATCTGTGCGTGTACAGATCCCGCGCTTGCTCATAATCAGATTCATCACATCCCCGATATATGTATTCGGCAGCATCAGATGCGCCGCAATCAGCGGTTCTTCTATGCGGTCGATTCCCGACGGGTCGGGCAGATAAACCGGGTTGTCCACTTCCACCATCGAACCATCTTTGAGATAAACGTGATAGATGACGCTGGGGTAAGTGGCAATAATATCCATATTATATTCGCGCCGCAGACGCTCCTGGATGATCTCCATATGCAGCAGCCCCAGAAAACCGCAGCGGAAACCGAATCCCAGCGCCGCAGAACTTTCTGCCTGATAGATAAATGCCGCATCGTTGAGCTGAAGTTTGCTCATACTGAACTTGAGCTGGTCATAATCCGCACTGTCAATGGGGTAGATACCGCTGAAAACCATCGGACGCACTTCCTTGAAACCCGGCAGCGGTTCTTCGCAAGGCATCCGCGAAAGCGTGACCGTATCACCGATTTTAGTATCGGAAGGACTCTTGATATTGGGAATAAGGTACCCTACTTCGCCGGCACTCAAGCACTCTGCAGCGCGCATTTCAGGGCTGAAAAAGCCCACTTCCTTGATTTCACTTTCCAACCCGGTACTGAAGAGTTTCATCCGGTCGCCGCGTCTGAATGAGCCGGACATCACCCGCACATACACCACTACCCCGCGGTAAGAATCGTAAGTCGAGTCAAAAATCAATGCACTGGGATTGCCTTCGCGTTCAACCGGTGCCGGAATGCGGTCAACAACCGCTTCAAAAAGTTCCGGTACCCCCTCCCCGGTTTTCCCGGAAACCAGCAGCGCCTCTTCGCGCGGAATAGCCAGCACCTCTTCCATCTGCTCATAACAGAGTTCCAGGTTCGCCGCCGGCAAATCGATCTTGTTGATCAGAGGTATGATATGCAGATTTTCCTTGAACGCCAGATTTACATTTGCCACAGTCTGCGCCTGCACGCCCTGCGTGGCATCGATCAGCAGCAGCGCGCCTTCGCACGCGCCGAGCGAACGGCTCACTTCGTAGTTGAAGTCCACGTGTCCTGGTGTATCAATAAGGTTGATCTGATAATCTTCACCCGATTGCGCTTTGTAATTCATCCGCACCGGGTGGGATTTAATGGTAATGCCGCGTTCGCGCTCCAGATCCATACCATCCAGCAGCTGGTCCTGCATCTCGCGTTTTTCCACCGTACCGGTGTATTCCAGCAGACGGTCGGCAAGCGTGGATTTACCGTGGTCGATATGGGCAATAATCGAAAAATTACGGATATGTTTCAAAGGTTTATCTCCTGTTTGCTTTATTTTTTATACACTTGACAAATAATATAGCATCAAGTACGATTTTTTCAAACCTCAACCCGAACAAAAAAACCTATGACTCAAGCATTTGACGGCAATTTTCACGCGGATAAAAACATCAAGGGCTGCCGCTTGCCTTTTTGAGGTTTTGCAACAGCCCGGATGATTTTTATTCAAATACAGAAAACTCTATTATCCGCGCGATTTTTCAATGCGTTCGCGCACGCTCTTTTCATAGGCATCAAAGTCGTCGATCCTGATTGCAGCAACATTGGTTCTGATTGCCGCTTCAGCAACCTTACGCGCCACGTGCGGTACCACACGCGGGTCAAAGGGTTTAGGTATGATCATATCCATACGGATACCGGCAGGACCGTCAAATGTACCGCGGGCGGCATCAGCCGGATAGGCTTTTTTCAATTCGGCTTTGATATCTTCAGGTATTTCCATAGCAGCCAATTCTGCAAGAGCTTCACTGGCAGCGATTTTCATCTCTTCATTAATATTATTAGCCCGCACGTCCAGCGCTCCGCGGAATACACCGGGGAACCCCAGTGCATTATTTATCTGGTTCGGGAAGTCACTGCGGCCTGAACCTGCCAGGGCAGCACCGGCGGCCAATGCAACATCCGGGAAAATTTCCGGAGTGGGGTTGGCCATAGCAAAGACAATTGCATCCCGGTTCATCGATTTAACCATATCTGCTGTAACACAATCCGGAGCGGAAAATCCGAGGAATATATCGGCGCCTCTGATCGCTTCAGCCAATGTACGCATCGGAGTATCTTTGGCAAACATTTTCTGCTCTTCGCTCAAATCATTTCTGCCGGTATGCAGCACTCCGTTGATATCGCAAAGCATAATATTTTCCAATTTGGCTCCGGCAGTCAGATAAAACCGGCTGCACGACAAACCGGCGGCACCGGCACCGTTTACCACAAAGCGGCAATCTTCAATTTTCTTGCCCACCACTTTCAAGCCGTTCATAATTGCCGCCAGCGAAATGATCGCAGTACCGTGCTGATCATCGTGGAAAACCGGTATATTCATCTTTTCCTTGAGTGTCCGTTCCACTTCAAAACAGGCGGGGGCTCCGATATCTTCCAGATTGATACCGCCGAAACTCGGTTCCAGGCATTCAGTTACCGCAATAAGTTTCGCCGGATCAGTCTTGCCGTTGGCTCCGAAAACCTTGGATACACAGATCGGTACAGCATCAATATCGGCAAAACGCTTGAAGAGTACCGCCTTGCCTTCCATTACCGGCAAACCGGCTTCCGGCCCGATATTGCCCAAACCCAACACTGCGGTACCGTCGCTGACCACAGCGACCATATTGCCTTTGCCGGTGTATTCCCAGACTTTTTCCGGAGAATTTTTGATTTCCAGACAGGGCTGTGCCACACCTGGAGTGTACGCAAGAGCCAACTCCTGCTGGGTTTCACAGGGTTTGCTGGAAACAATATGGATCTTGCCGGCTTCCGGCTCTGCGTGATACGCCAATGCGGCAGCTTTGATGTCAGTGCTCATAATATCTGTTCCGTTGATAAAATATGTGATTAAAGGTTTATTTTTATTATTTTTTGCGGTCGCGAATCTCAAAAATACAGGCATTTGCCAGCAGATTCGGCAGTTTCACATCCATATAACTGCGGTCGCGCCCGATGGGGAACGAACGGATGATCTCTATATCCAGCTCCTTGCACAGTATCCGGAAATCCCGGATCGTACCCAGGTGGATATTGGGGGTATTATACCATTCGTGCGGCAGCGTTTTACTGCGGGGCATTCTGCCGGAAAAGAGCAATTGCAGCCGGTTGCGGATATGACCGAAGTTGATAAACCCCACCAATCCGCGTTTGCCGATGCGCGTTACTTCACGCAATATATGTTCAGGATTGCTCAATTCCTGCAACACCCGGGTGAGCAATACGCAATCAAAACTGCCTTCACCGAGAAAATCCAGCGGACTGTTCAAATCACCGTGCACCACCGGGATGCCGCGTTTCACACATTCTCCGACCATATCGGCATCCAGATCCACTCCCAGCGGACGGATATTTTTAGTACGTTTCAGATATTGCAGAAATTCACCGTTGCCGCACCCCAAATCCAGCACCCGGCTGCCGGGTTCGATAAGTTCGGCGATTCTCCGCAGATCGGGACGACTGATAATATCATCTCCTGCGGGCTGCTGTTGTATATTTTTACCTGCCATTGAACTTCTCCCGCTGGTTATGCAAAAAATCTCTTATCAAAGCGCCCAGCCGGTCAACTTCCAGCAGAAAAGCATCGTGACCGTAACTGGAATCGATTTCACAAAACGAACAATTCACCCCGTTGGCGATCAACGCCTTGATCAGAGTTTCGCTCTGTTTAGTCGTAAAAAGCCAATCGCTGGAAAACGATACCACCAGAAAATCCGATTTGATATCTTTAAGCGCACCCGCCAGATCACCGCCGTCAGAAAGGTCAAAGTAATCAATAGCGCGGGTTATATATAAATAGCTGTTGGCATCAAATCGTTCAACAAAGCGCTGTCCCTGATATTCGAGGTAACTTTCCACTGCAAAGTCGCGTTTATGTTCAAAACTGTATTTTTCAGCATCCTGCAGATTGCGCCCGAACTTGCGGCTCATCGACTCATCGCTCAAATAGGTTATATGGGCAAGCATCCGCGCAGTGGCAAGACCGTGTTCAGGATTTTCGGTATATTTTCCGTTCATAAATCCACCATCACTGCGGATCGCCTGACAACCTACCCAGTCAAAAGCAATACTCTGCGGGCCCAACTGATAAGTTGTGGCAATCGCCACCACACTGTGCACCATTTCAGGATAAAGTTTGCTCCACGCCAACGCCTGCATACCGCCCATTGAACCGCCAACTGCTGCAAGCAGTTTTTTGATACCCAGGTGATCGATCAGACGCTTTTGCGCGCGCACCATATCTTCAATAGTTATGACCGGAAAATCCAGATTATAGAGTTCCCCGGTTGCCGGATTGACCGAACGCGGTCCGGTAGAACCGGAACAGCCGCCGATAACGTTGCTGCAGATAACAAAGTATTTTTCTGTATCTATGAATTTGCCGGGCCCGACCATTTCATCCCACCAGCCGGGTTTGCGGTCTTCGGGAGTATATTTGCCGGCAACGTGAGCATCTCCGGAAAGTGCGTGAAAAATCAACACCGCGTTATCCCCGGATTCTGAAAGAGTTCCGTAAGTTTCATAACGCAGAGCAACATCAAAGAGTTTGCGTCCGCAATCCAGCTGCAGAGCGTTTTCTTCGCCGGCACCGAAATGGTAATCCAGCGCTCTTGACTGCAAAAATTCTTTCTTTTCACTTTCCATAAAATCTGTCAATTGCCTCTGATTGCAATTTTATTGAAACAACTTCATTTTTTCCGGGATATATAATATAGCACAACAAACGCACAAAACAACTTGAAAAATCACTTTATACAGCGGCTCTTTCAAAGATTTTTCATTGCGTTTTTAAAACTTGCCGCACTGTTGGCTATAATTTTTTCATCCACACAGAAGGTCAGCCGGAAATATCCTTCCATACCGAAACCTCTGCCCGGCACCGCCAATACACGTTCCTGCAGAAGTTTATCCACAAATATGCGCTCATCCGCCACCGGTGACTTCGGGAAAAAGTAGAACGCGCCTTTGGGCATCATAAACTCGATCCCGGCATCGGTAAGCACCTGTGCCATCAGATCGCGGCGGCGGCGGTAGATATCAAGATCAATTGTGGAATCCACACTGGCGATCAATATCTGCTGCGCCACTGCCGGAGCGTTGACAAACCCCAGAATACGGTTGGTCATAATCACACCATTGATAAGTTCATCAACTCTCTCCATTGCCGGATTGGCAGCCACATAGCCGATACGCTCGCCGGCCAGAGAAAGCGTCTTGGAAAATGAGCCGATCACCACCGAGTGCTCATACACCGAAAAGACCGACGGCACTTCGCAATTATCATAATTGAGATAACGGTACGGTTCATCGGCAATAAGATAGATCACCCGGTTGTATTTCCTGCTTGCACAGCGCAGAACTTCAGAAAGCTCTTCAAGTTCTTTTCTGGTATAGATCTGACCGGTGGGGTTGTTGGGCGAATTTACCAGCACTGCACGGGTTTTGGCAGTTATGGCTGCCGCAATGGCATTGCAATCCAGTTCAAAGGTATCTTTTTTGCTGGGCACCGGCAGAAGTTTACCCTGAAAATTCCCCGCATAAAAAGCATATTCCACAAAGTAAGGTGCCGGGCAGATCACTTCGTCGCCGGCTTCCAGAACTGCACGGAAAAAGGCATTGATACCGCCGGCCGCACCGCAGGTGGCGATCACCGATGATGCGGGAACCGTGACACCCTGTTCGCGCGTAAGATATTCTGCCAGTCTGGCGCGGCATTCCGGATATCCGGCGTTGGGCATATAGCCGAGTGCAAAGGGTTTATCGGCATTTTCAGCAATATTGCGCAAAGCATCTTTTACAGCTGCGGGCGCAGGAACATCAGGATTGCCCAGACTGAAATCGTAAACTTTGTCACTGCCGTATTTTTTACGCAGTTCATTACCCGCTTCAAACATCTTGCGGATCATTGACGAATTGCCCAGCGCGCGGGCAATATTTTCTGAAAGCAGATTGCTCATTTATCAAAACCTTTCCCTGAAAAAAACTCTTCTCAATTTTCCGATGCCACCAGATCGGCTATTTCCGGAGCCGCCTTGCGCAGCATCTTTACAGATATATCCAACGCCTTTTCCGGCGTTTCACACTCCAGCACCCGCAATGCGGAGAGCTCCGCATCAGTCATCTGCAGATTGCGTATAACCCGTCTGACCGGTCCCAACGCCGATGGCGGCATACTTAATTCGTGCACCCCGATCCCCACGAGTATAGGAGTAAACCGCGGGTCGCCGGCTATCTGACCGCATACACTTACGGGTATATTGTGCTTACGCGCAACCGTCACGCAGTTGGCAATCAAAGTCAGCACCGCCGGATGCGTGGGCATATACAGGTAATTGAGCCGTTCATTGGTGCGGTCAACCGCCAGCGTATATTGCACCAGGTCATTGGTACCGATACTGAAAAAATCCACCACTTGCGCCAGCGGTCCTGCCAACAGGGCTGCAGCAGGAGTTTCGATCATAGCTCCCAGCGGCAGATGCAGAGCGTATTCAATCTGTTTTTCGCGCAGTTCTTCACCGATATCTTCCATCAGGCGCCGTACTTGCATAATTTCTTCTACGCAAGTAACCATCGGCAGCATAACTTTAAGATTACCGAAACGCCCGGCACGCATCAGCGCACGCAGTTGGGTACGGAATATATCGCGCCGTTCCTGCAGACAGAAACGGATCCCGCGCACCCCCAGAAAGGGATTGGGTTCCGGATAACGCTGCAATGCCTGATCGAGTTTATCGCCGCCGATATCCAGAGTTCTGACCACAACAGGTTCGCCGCGCATTTTCTCCAGCATTGCGCAATACACATTGAACTGTTCCTCTTCATCCGGCAGCCCGCTGGCGTTCAAAAACATATATTCGCTGCGGAACAAACCTACCCCGCAACCGCCGAACTCGTGTATCTGACCGACATCATCGACTTTTTCGATATTACCGGAAAGTTGTACAACAAAGCCGTCGCGGGTTTCCGCATTCAAACGTTTTTCTTCAGCAAGTTTATGCATAAAAACCAGCGCGGCTTCCATTTTCCTGCGGTATTCAGCTTCGGTTTCGCGCGTGGGGTGCAATATCAATCTGCCGCTGTATCCATCCAGGATCAGCATATCGTTATCTTTGATCTTTTCAAGAAAATCCCCCGGCACCCCCAGCACCGCCGGCAGCTGCATTGAGCGTGCAAGAATGGCGGTATGCGAAGATACACTGCCGGTTTCCACTGCAAAACCAAGCACCCGCCGCCGGTCAAGTGCCGCGGTATCCGAAGGCGTAAGATCGTGCGAAAGAATGATCCGCTGATCCTCATAATGCATAGCATCATTGCTGTGTTTCTGCAGTTGTTTGAGTACCCGCGCAGCAACATCGCGTATATCGGCAGTACGTTCTTTTATATAACTGTCGGGCATCAGAGAAAATGCCGCCACAAACTTTTCAATCACCTTGAAAAACGCATAATCCGCCGGTTTTAACTCATTGCTGATCATCTGCTCGACCTCGCGCGTGAGCATCTGGTCATCGGTAATCAAAAGCTGGGCATCAAAAATCCCCACATCTCTGGCATCGGCTTTATTACGCAGTTCTTCCTGCAGTTTAACGATCTGACTGCGTGCCTCATCCAGCGCTGCACGGAATGATTTTATTTCTGTTTGCACCGCATCAGCATCTATGGTGCGGTCAGAGGGTTCCACATAAAAATTTTCATTGTGCCGGACAAAGCACACCCTGCCTATGGCATAACCGCTGCTGGCGGCAATCCCCTGACAGGTGATCTCGCAATTATTTTCCAGCATAAAATAACTCCTGTGGAACTGTTACTCTTCATCAAACTTGGATTCAAACAGATTTGCCACTGCCTGAACAGCATCGTCAGCATCTGCTCCACTGGCGGCAATGGTAATTTCTGCTCCGCAAGGCGCCCCCAGCATCAAAAGCGAAAGGATGCTTTTGGCATCGGCCCTGTTATCCGCATCACGGGAAAGCAGTACATCTGCGCTGAACTTATTGGCGCACTGGGCGATCAGTGCCGCCGGACGCGCGTGCAATCCCAGACGGTTCAAGATTTTAACCTTTATTTCCAACTCAATATTTCCCGGTTGAGTTTAATTGACCATTTAAAAATAAAAAACCCGGAATAATATACACCAGATTCCGGATTTTTCAATTTATAACTCTATTTTAAAAGCCGAATGAAAGCTGTTCCGGCTTGCCGGGTGATTTATCAGGCTCTTCCCCGCGGTCATCTGCTGCAGCTGACTCATCAGCAAAAAGCGGTATCTCCACCGGTTGGGCTGCTGACGGCGGCGGTACAGATTCTGTTGACAAATCAACTGCTGCTGCATTGTCCGCTTTTTCCATACTCAAAAACTCATCCAGAGCAATCACTTTGATTCCCAGTTTGGCGGCTTTGGTCAACTTTGAACCGCTGCCGTTGATATCTGCCGCCACCAGCAATGCAAGTTCCCGGGAAACCGTATCGACCGGCTCAAAACCTTTTTCACGCGCCAGAGCTTCGTAGTACGAACGTTTTTCGGGCATCTTACCGGTAAAACAGACCGTGGGAGCATTGCTGTTTTCATCGGCACTTGTGCGTTCCAGAGTTACAGCAGAAAGCATTTCGTCGATAAATTCAGATTGATTTGTCAATGTTTCGCGTATTGCTTTAGCCCGTTCTGGCCCCACACCGGGAATATTGGCAAGCGTATCAGTATCGGCATTGCGTAATTCATCAAAACCGACCGTTTTAAGAATCACCTTGGCAACATTCAAACCGACGTGCGGAATATTCAGCGAGGCAAGCAGTTGAAAATCCGTTACAGTACGCGCTTTGGCTATTTCGTTATAAAGATTTTCAGCCGACTTGACCTTAAAACTTTCCAACTGCATTATATCAATGACTTTCAGTTCAAAAACATCCCGCAGTGTCCGGATATTCAAAGTATGCATCATCTTGCGTAAAGTCGGTTCCCCCAGCCGTTCAATGCCGATATTGCGTACTGCCGCCAGCAGATTCTGCAGCCGCATCTCAAAACAGTCCCGGTTCACACAACAGAGTTCGGGACCGCGCTGTTCCAGCAAACTCCCGCAGCAGGGGCATTGCGTGATAATGGCACTCTGACGGTTTTCACCCGGCAATGAACTTACTATATAGGGTATGACATCCCCTGCTCTCTCAACTTCGATTATATCATTTATGCACAGATCACGGTCTATGATATTCTGCAGATTATGCAGTGTAGCGTGAGTAATGGTCACGCCGGAAATATCCACCGGATCGATTTCCGCCACCGGCGTCAGACAGTTTTTACCAAAGCTCCACTCCACCTTCCGCAGTACGCTCCGGCGTCTTATATTGGTGAATTTGAATGCTATCGCCCCGCGCGGATGGTGTACAGTATTGCCCAGCGATGCGGAATACGATTCGTCAGCGATTTTTATTACCACTCCGTCAGTGGGATACGGCAGACTTTCGATCTTTTCCAGAAATTCAGTAAAATATTCCGGCAGTTCCCGCCGCGTGCAGCTGTACGATATCTTGCGGTAATCAATTAGAGTCAACTTGGCGCCCTGCGTTTGGATATCGCTGATCTCTTTCAGACTCATTATCCCGGCAACAGCGTTGCGGCTGTTTTTATATACACCGCCATTTTTGCGTCTGACATTCTGATAAATGGTTCGGAAATCATCATCGCGGATAACTATTTCGCCGCGGATCGGCATATCTTTGAGCAACTTTCCGGTGTAATCAATGCTTTCGACCTCAATCAGCGGCACCTTATCGGAAATATCTTCGCCCACGCTGCCGTCGCCGCGTGTGACCAGCAAACCATTTTCCCAACGCGCGGATATGCCGTCATATTTGGGCTGTATAAGCATCATTTCATCGGCACTGCGTACAAATTTATCCGCCCATTCCAGAACTTTTTCCAAACTGTATGCCTTGTCCAGCGAAAGCATCGGTTCGCGGTGTTTCACCTTGCCCAGAGCTGCCACAGCCTGACCGTGTACTGTGCTCAAAAGCGGGTGGTCACTCTGGAGAGCTTCCAGTTCACGCAGCAGATTATCATATTCCACGTCGGATATTTCCGGCGCGGCTTTTTTCCAGTACAGGTCATTATGGTAATTGATCAGTTTTTCAAGTTCTGCAACACTACGCATATATTTAACACTCTTATTTTTGAAATGCATCAGCCAATACTGCTGACAGGATTTTTTCGCTTTCTTCCAGCGGAACCGGCCGCGGCGCCAGTTCCAGTTTCATCCGGTTGGCTCCGGCACTGCGGCAGGTTCGCTGCAGAAGTTCCGCATCCAATTCCGGAAAATCTGTCAACAGCGGAACTTGCCACGCGGTCAATAGTTTTTCATAATTTTCAATAACTTCGCCGGGTGTTTTGCCGCCGAGGACTTTACCAACTTCCAATGTCCGCAGGGCAACCTTTTCACTTTCTGCATAATATCGCCACGCCGCCGGCAGCAGCCGCGCTGCCGCTATACCGTGTTCAATGCGCCCGAACCACGAAAAACTCAACAGATGCGGCAACCCGGTGGATTTGTTGCGGATCGTCAACCCGCCCAGCGCGGAAGCCAGCTGCACAGCTTTGCGGGCGCGCAGGTTTTCCGGTTCATTCAACGCTGTTGCCAGATTATCGCGCAAAAGTCCGATCCCGACAGCGGCGGCACGGTTGATAAAATCATTGCCTTCATCCATCTGCACATTCAGATAACCTTCCAGCAGATGCGCCAATGCATCGCACCCCGTGGCAAGTGTTACACTCCGGGGCATTGATACGGTCAGCGCCGCATCCAGCAGCGCCAGTTCCGGAACCAGCACCGGATCGCTTATCAGCTGTTTGACTCCGCCGGAGCGGTTGACAATATTGCTGTACTGGGTTATTTCGCTGCCGGTACCGGAAGTAGTGGGCACTGCAATGATACGCTTGAACTTTCTGTTGGGAAATTTCTCTGTAATGCGGTTGCTGCCGAAACATTCCGCAAGCGGCAGTTTGCTCTGATAAACTATATACGCCGCTTTAGCCGCATCAAGCACACTGCCGCCGCCCAGAGCGATCACCCCGTCCGGTTCTTCAGCGCGGAGAAAATCACACATCGCCTCCACCACACTCATATCCGGTTCAGCAGGGATGTTGTTAAAGCGCACCACCCCGCACTCCGTATAGCGCAACGAAGCCAGCACCCTGGCGACCGCGCCGGATTCATCGGCTGATCTTCTGCCGGTAAACAAGACAATTTTCCGGTAGTCCGTCTGGCGGATAAACGCATCCAGCGCACAATATGAATCATCGCCGTTGACCACAGCAAGTTCGTTCCACGCAGTCAGCAGCTGTACTGCCTGATCCATTGCATTACTCATAAACCCGATCCCGTACTGTCAGTAAAAAGCCCGCAGGGGAAAAATCCCGGCGGGCAATAATGAAATCAATATTCTTTCAAAAACTTATTTTGCCTTTGCCGGAGCAGCGGGAGCCTGAAGATTTTTGGGCATCACCGGCTTGACCAGAATTTCGACTTTGGCTTCTTTCATCAGCTGCTGAACAACGGTGTTGGCGGCAGCCATCTGCTTCTGCTGGGTCAGCGCGGCAGTCAGACGGTCTTTAACTTCGGCAAACGGCATTGTGCGTTCTTTCTGCGATTCATCGCGGCGGATGACGTGATAACCGAACGAAGTTTTGACCGGACCGGAGATTTCGCCGACCTTCAGAGCGTATGCAGCTTTTTCAAATTCCGGAACCATCTGGCCCTTGCCGAAAGCACCCAGCGAACCTTTGGCGCTCTTGCCGGAGGGGCAGGCACTCTTTTCTTCAGCGAGTTTGCCGAAGTCAGCGCCTTTTTTGAGCTGGGCAATGATCGCTTCGATATCCGCCTTGGCTTTTGCCCAGGCCTTTTCATCGGCATTCTGATCGACCTTTACCAGGATGTGCGAGGCACGCACAGAATCTTTGTCATCGCCCGGCTCCACAAACTGCTTGGGATTATCCTTGTAGAACTTTTCCACTTCCTCCGGAGTCACGGAGATCTTACCGGTTTTGGAATCAAGGAACTTCTGGAACGCCATCATCTTCATAGCTTCTTTATTATTGGCCTGCATCTTGATGACATCATCGATGGTCTTGCCCTGCTGTTTGAGCATTTCTGTGATCATATTGCGCTGATCGCGGGGCATCTTTTCGATTTCGGCACGGATCTGGGCTGCAACATCATCAGCAGTGACCACGATCTTGGAATCTTCCAGAGCTTTGTCCAGCACCATCTTCATAACATACTGTTCCACCAGCTGCGGAGCCTGCATTTTCAGCATTTCCACAGGCATCTGTGCCGGGATCATACCGCCGGGAACCTGCTTGGCCATAGCATCGATAAATTCTTTTTTGGTAATGACCTTGCCGCCGACAGTGGCAACTTTTTCAGGCAGAAACGCAAAGGCCTCCGCAACCGGCGTACCTTTGCTCTGATTCATCTGGGCAACCAGATCGGCACCGGCGGCTTTGGCATCCGGAGCCGGAACGGTAACACTTTTGGCATCTGCTGCAGTGAGCACCAACCCCATACCGAGTACAGCACCCGGCACCAGCAACATCTTGAGATTCTTCATAAAATCTGTTCTCCTGTTCTTTTATGTTAAATATTTGGATCACCGAATATCATAGACCAGCTTGCCGGATAAAAGTTGCGCCGCAAAAAGCGTCCTTTTGCACCCGCAAAACTTGTCATATATAGAAGATAACCTCTTTTTGTTGATTTTTCAAGATTTGAAACGCTTTTTTATGAGAAATAATACTTGCGAAAATCAACTTTCGGGAGTAAATTACAGTAATGTAAGATTATATTGTATATAAACACAGCTTTTTTATAACTCAACATCGTATAAACGAAAGGATAAAAAAATGAGTGCTGCTGTTTCTGCTCTGCAAAAGGCGCGTGCCGCCTACACCCCCAAACTGCCGAAAGCCCTGCGTAACGGTGCCGCCGCCCAAGCGGTGACCGGTGCCCCCACCACCGCCGCCGGTGATGTGGAAAAGATCAAGGCTCTCTTTACCGAAAACTTCGGCAGCCCGATGGTTACCTTTGAAGGTACCGGTGCCGCCGCAGCGACCAAGTTCAACGCCGGTGTGATCCTCTCCGGCGGTCAGGCTCCCGGCGGTCACAACGTGATTGCCGGTCTGTATGACGGTCTCAAGAGTCTTGACAAGAGCAACAAACTCTACGGTTTCCTCAAGGGTCCGGACGGTCTGGTCAAGAATGAATATATCGAACTTACCGATGAAATCATCGATGCCCACCGCAACACCGGCGGTTTTGATATGATCGGTTCCGGCCGTACCAAACTCGAAAAAGTCGAACAGTTCGAAGCCGGAAAAAAGAACTGCGAAGCGTTGAATATCAAAGCTCTGGTGATTGTCGGCGGCGACGACTCCAACACCAACGCCTGTCTGCTGGCTGAATATTACAAGAAGACCAATGCCGGTATCCGGGTGGTCGGCTGTCCCAAGACTATCGACGGTGACTTGAAGAATGAATACATTGAAGCAAGCTTCGGTTTCGATACTGCCTGCCGCGTTTACAGTGAACTTATCGGCAACATCGGCCGCGACGCCAATTCCGCAAAGAAATACTGGCACTTCATCAAACTTATGGGCCGTTCGGCTTCGCACATTGCTCTGGAATGCGCCCTGCAGACCCAGCCCAATGCCACGATCATTTCTGAAGAAGTCGCTGAAAAGAAGACCACTCTGGCTGAAATCGTTGAATACCTTGCCAAGATTGTTGCCGACCGCGCCGCCAACGGTATGAACTTCGGCGTGGCGCTGATCCCGGAAGGTCTGGTGGAATTCATACCGGAAGTCAAAGCGCTGATCGCTGAACTCAACGACCTGCTCGCCAAAGAAGAAGCTGCTTTCGGCGCCATTACCGAAGCCGATGAAAAGATCGCGTTCCTCAAGGAAAAACTTTCTGCCGACAAGGCTGCGGTTTATGCCAGTTTGCCGCGCACCATCCAGCTGCAGCTCTGTCTGGATCGCGACCCCCACGGCAACGTTCAGGTTTCTTTGATCGAAACCGAAAAGATGCTTGCTGAAATGGTCAAAACCAAACTTACCGCCTGGAAAGCCGAAGGCAAATACAACGGCAAATTCAGCACCCAGACCCACTTTTTCGGTTACGAAGGCCGCTGTGCTGCTCCGTCGAACTTTGACGCCGACTACTGCTACAGCCTGGGTTACACCGCCGCAGCACTGCTCGGTGCCGGTGTTACCGGTTATATGTCCAGCGTCCGCAACACAATGCTGCCTGCCGATGAATGGATCGCCGGTGGTATTCCGATCACGATGATGATGAATATTGAACGCCGCCACGGTGAAGACAAGCCGGTTATCAAAAAGGCGCTGGTGGAACTTGATGGCAATCCGTTCAAATTCTTTGCTTCCAAGCGCGAAGAATGGGCAAAAAATACCAGCTATGTCTATCCCGGTCCGATCCAGTATTTCGGTCCCTCCGAAGTCTGCGATCAGTGCACCAAAACTCTGACTCTGGAACAGAGCAAGTAATCTGCTGTTGAACAGGAATATGTTGATATGAGCAATCAGAACAACGCTGCTATCGACGTAAAATATGTTGCGGAGCTGGCGCGAATCGAGCTGGATGATACTGCTGTTGAAAAACTTCAGAACGATATGCAGAACATTGTTTCGTACATTGAACTGCTTAACGAACTGGATGTAAGCAATATCGAGCCGACCGCCCATGCCGCAGCATTGTTCAACGTTGTCCGCGAAGATGTGGTCAAAGAATCCTACCCGCGGGAAACAATGCTTGCCAACGCTCCGGCAGTACTCAATGGTGAAACTATCAAAGTTCCGCAGGTACTGCCGGGAGAAGGGATGAATTGATTATGATGAATATTGCAGAAGCTGCTGCTGCTCTTGCCAACGGGAGCGTAAGTTCCGTTCAGCTGGTCGAAGAAGTCATAAGCGCAGTAACTCAACGCGATGGAGCAATCAAGGCGTTCCTCAAGCTGGATGCAGAAAAAGTGCGCGCTATGGCAGCAAAATCCGATGCCCGCCGCGCAGCAGGCAAAGCATTGAGCGAATATGACGGCATCCCCGTCGGGATCAAAGACTGTATCGTCACCAGGGATGAGACTTGCGCCTGTGCATCTAAAATTCTGGAAAATGTGGTTTCACCCTACGATTCCACGGTGGTGGCAAAACTCAAAGCGTTGGGTTTTATTCCCACCGGCCGCTTGAATATGGATGAATTTGCTATGGGCAGCAGCTGCGAAAACAGTGCGTTCCAGAAGACTGCCAACCCGTGGGATATATCACGGGTTCCCGGCGGATCTTCCGGCGGTTCAGCAGCGGCGGTCGGCGGCAGACTGGTGCCGGCGGCATTGGGCAGCGATACCGGCGGCTCGATCCGTCAGCCGGCAAGTTTCTGCGGCATCGTGGGGCTTAAACCGACCTACGGGCGCGTTTCGCGTCACGGGCTGGTGGCGTTTGCTTCCAGTCTGGATCAGATCGGGCCTATGACCACCAGTGTGGAAGATGCTGCCATATTGCTGCAGGCGATCTGCGGGGTTGACCAGTTTGACTCCACCAGCTTGCCGCTGGAAAAAGAGGATTTTGTCGGTGCAGTAAAAGAGGCATCTGTTGATGAATTCAAAACTCTGCGCGTAGGTCTGCCGGAAGAATATTTTTCGGCGGAAGGTATGAGTGCAGAAGTTAAAGAAGTGATTAATAACACGGTAGCGCAGATCAAAGCCGCCGGTGCAGAGATCGTGCCGGTCAAACTGCCCCATACCAAATATGCAGTGGCGGTTTACTACATCATTGCCACAGCAGAAGCCAGCGCCAACCTGGCGCGTTTTGACGGCATCCGCTACGGCGCGCGTCAAGAGGCAAAAGATCTGGTTTCCAGTTATTTTGCCAGCCGCGGAGCCGGTTTCGGAGAAGAAGTCAAGCGGCGTATTCTGCTGGGCACTTATGTTTTGAGCAGTGGTTATTACGATGCGTACTATCTGCGGGCGCAGAAGGTGCGTACTCTGATC
Organism: Victivallaceae bacterium; assembly: GCA_045587205.1. GTDB lineage: Bacteria > Verrucomicrobiota > Lentisphaeria > Victivallales > Victivallaceae > SIG78. The sequence continues at coordinate 15,551 of JAZNBV010000040.1, read as the reverse complement.
CGCCGGGACTTTGAAGAAGCGTTCAAGAGCTGCGATATACTCTTGACTCCGGTTGCGCCCAACGTGGCGTTCAAGTTCGGAGAAAAGAGCAATAACCCGCTGGAGATGTATCTTTCGGACATCTTCACCATTGCATTGAACCTTGCCGGCAACTGCGGTATGAGCGTACCGGCGGCGCTGGGCAGAGAAAGTTCAATGCCTATTGGCGTACAGTTTATTGCTCCTGCACTGGCTGAAAGCAAATTGCTGAAAACAGCGCGGGCGTATGAATTGCTCCGGGGGGACTTTCCTGCCCCCGCCGGATGCTGATCAGGCAACACTGAATTCCGGCGCAGAGTCTGAAATACCAACAGACTCCTGCGCCGTTTTTTTTGCTGAAAGGATATTTTATTTATGAAAACAAAAACTTTTCTGTTTATGATATTGACAAGCCTGGCTGCGGCACTCTATGCCGCCCCGGCGGTAAAGGATTTTCCCGCAATAAAACCGGGAATGCGTCCAACTGGCGCCAATGCAATGCAGAAGTTGTATATTTTATCAATAATCTATCCGCAGATGCCGCACAGTGTCAAATCCGGCGATATACTCAATCTGGTGCAGAAAAACTATTCACCTGACAAGGTGGAAGTCTTTGCCGTGATCCCTGCGGCAAAAGAAAAAGTTTCTGCCTTTGCAGCAATGCATCCGGAATTTAATATCAACCTTTGCAGCGATACGGATTTGAAACTTTTCCGCAAATTGCTGGGCGGCAATGTCAATTCCTTCGGACAGAGTTCCATATTCAACGCGGCGGGCAAACTGCTCTGGAACGGCGAAGTTGTCGATCTGCCGATGATGACACAACGCATCACCTCCGGCAGATACAGCGAACGCGAAGAAATCCAGTTTTCCGCACTGCAGAACAGCCTGAAAGCTGCGCTGCGCTCCGGTAATGCCAAACTCATTGCCGAAGCTGCCGACCGGATACTGCTCCTCCGTCCGGAACAGATCAGCGCGGTAAATGCCAAAGCCTATGCATTGGAAATCAGCAATGATATTGAAGGCATAAAAAAGTTTTTCCAAAGCCGGATCGACCGTTTCCCGACCGCACAGGAAAACTATTTTATGTATATAGATGCAGCGTTCCGGATCGCTCCACTTCAGCAACAGGCGCCGGTAATCGTCAGACAATTTATTGAAGCATTTCCCGAAAACAGCAACGATATAAACGCTCTGGTATGGGATCTGCTGATCCGGCTGCCGTTTGATCCGGAAGCCTATAAAACCGCCTGCAATGCGGAAAAAATCCTGCTGAACGCCACCAATGCCGTTCAGAGCCGGGTGCTGGCGACCCTTGCACTGCTGGAATACCGCCGCTGCAATCTTAACAAAGCGCAGAAATTGATCGCGCAAGCCAAAGCTCTGGCTGAAAATGCTTCCGAAAAAGAATTTCTTGAAATGCTGACGGCATACTTCAATACAGTTGCCAATCAATAAATCTCATTGCAGACAAAAAGGCTGCCGCATTTTTTTTTGCAGCAGCCTTCTTTATTACACCGTTGATTTTACGCTGTAACCAGATCTATAACATTGACCCATTCCACTTCAGGATCGTTTTGGAAACGGCGCAATTTATCCTCATACGCCTGCCACAGCAGAGGATCTTCGAGCATTTCATAACTGTGTCCCCAGAAGTAAAATACTCCGCTGGGGCGCGCTTTTTCAAAAATATTCCAGAAATCCGGATTCTGAAAATGACAATTACTGTGCAATGCCATTGTATCTTTGCACGGCAGAACTGATTCCACATTTTCAGTGGTACGACCGTAGGCAAAACCGGCTTCGTGCATCAAACGACAGGTATTTTCTGTATAACATCCGCAGGGCCACGCAAAACCGCGGCACTCTTTCTGAAACAGATCTTCCAGAACCTTGCGCGCGCTCATTGCATCGGCAACAAACACTTTATCATCTACAAAACCAACTGACAGATGTGTCATTGTATGCGATGCAACTTCAAAACCGTCGTAAACATCACGAACTTCGTTCCACGCCAATCTGCCGGGGCAGTAACCGGTATCGCGATACTGCCAGCCATCGGTTTTGCGCTTATTGGGAAAATGGGTTCCGGGATTGAGATTGAATGTAGCCTTGGCATTGTATTTGCGGCACAACTCAGCAACCTTTACATCATTGAGTACGCCGTCATCCCAGCACTGTGCAACTTTTATCATTATTTCAGTCCTCTGATTCAGTTTTTCGGAGGAAAATCGTATTCTGTTTCAAGCAGCGAAGCTATACGGTCAGCGGCGCGTTCCTCATCGGGGCCTTCCACAGTCAGCGTGGCAGCAGCATTAAAAGACAGTCCCAACGCCAGCAATCCCATAATACTGTTGAGTTCACAACTCTCACCGCTGGAATTGGTCAGCACAAATGTGTGGCAGGGATATTCTGCTTTCACAGCATTGAGTATCACACTCGAAGGACGGCAATGGATACCGGCGCGGTTGCGGATAGTTACAGAACGTTTTTGCATAATGAAGATCTCCTCAAGGCTTTTTCAATTATCGCTTTCCGTGTAAGCGTGAATTATTTTTTCCAGCAATGTGTGACGCACCACATCGCGCGTGGAAAATTCCACGATCCCGATTTCCGGAATGTTTTTCAAAGTTCTCAATGCGTGCAGCAAACCGGAACGCTCATTGCGCCCCAGATCGTTCTGGGTCGGGTCACCAGTGACCACACAACGCGAATTATAACCCAGACGGGTCAGAAACATCAACATCTGATCCACAGTGGTATTCTGTGCTTCATCCAGGATTATAAACGCATTGTTCAGCGTGCGCCCCCGCATAAACGCCAGCGGCGCAACCTCAATGACATTGCGTTCGATCAAACCGGTCACTTCGCTGAAATCCAGCATATCATACAGTGCATCATAAAGCGGCCGCAGATACGGCATAATCTTTTCTTCCAGACTGCCCGGCAGAAATCCCAGCGTTTCGCCGGCTTCTTTGGCGGGGCGGGTAAGCACTATACGGCTGCAGTTGCCTGCCAGCAATTCGGATACCGCCACTGCCATTGCCAGATAGGTTTTACCGGTACCGGCAGGACCGACACCGAACACTACATCCTTTTCACGCAGATTTTTAAGGTATTCAAGCTGATTTTTACTGCGCGGCAATATTTCCCGCTTGCGGCTGCCGACTTTTATTCTGCCGGAAAAAAGCGCCTTGAGATCCCCCTCTTCCTGCCGGCGGTATGCCTTTACCAATTGTTCGACATCCTGCCGGTCGAGTTCCCGTTTGCGCAATTCGTGCAAATTGTTCAATTCACGGAAAAACATCTCCGCACGCAAACAGTTTTCATCTGCACCGGAGATCACCACCTGACGGTCGCGCGGAACCAGATGCACATTAAGCACATTTTCCAGTTCGCTCCAATTCAGCGCTGCTTTGTTGCCAATGCGCCAGTCAGGCGTCAGACCGTTTTCAAAATAAAAGACTTTTTCCATTTAACACAAACCCATACCGCATATAAAACAAAAAGTGCGAAATATTGTATTTACAATACTCCGCACTTCACAGCCGTACAGCAAATCTTACAGCTTACGGGCGCGGAATCGCAAGTTTCATTCCGGGACGGATGACCGTTTTGCCCTTCAGCAGATCTTTGTTGGCTTCCTGAATACGGGTCCACTGGCTGGCTCTGCCGTAGAACTTGCGGGCAATGCCACCAAGAGTATCGCCCTTGACCACAGTATAGGTTTCAGGTGCAGCATTGTCAACTGCAACCGGAGCCGGAGCAGCAGCGGCAGCATTGGCAGCCGGAGCTTCTTCCGGAACCGCTTCCGGAGCGATCGGGGCAACCGGAGTCGCCGCCGGAGCATCAGCCGCAGCCGGGATTTCCGCAGATGCAGTACTGTCACCGGCATCAGTATTTATATCATCACGCTTAACACCGCGCGGAACCGATTCCGGAACTTCCCACGCACCGTAATTGGCTTTAATAGATTCTGCCCACTTCTGTTCTTCGGGACTCAAACCGGTCTGATCAAGCTGCGGTGTACAGCCCGCAACCAAAAGCGCAACAACTCCGGCACCCGCAAACATAACAACGCTTTTCATCTTGCAAAACTCCTTGCTTTGTTATTATTTGAAACGTTTGAAAATAACCACACCGTTGTGACCGCCGAAACCGAGGTTGATATTCAGCGCCACATCGATATTGCGTTCTTTTGCCACATTAGGCGTAATATCCAGATCGCATTCCGGATCCGGATTTTCATAATTGATCGTCGGCGGCACGGTCTGATTGACAATAGCCTGAACACAGACGATCGATTCCAGACCGCCGGCGGCACCCAGCGCGTGACCGGTGGTACCTTTGGTACTGCTGACCGAAACCTTGTAGGCGTGTTCGCCCAGCGCGGCCTTGATCGCCAGAGTTTCATACTTATCGTTCAACTCGGTACTGGTACCGTGAGCGTTGATGTAATCGACATCTTCAGCATTCAGTCCGGCGTGTTTCAGCGCCATCTTGATCGCGGATGCCGCCCCCTGCCCTTCCGGATGCGGTGAGGTAATGTGGTAAGCATCCCCGGTGGCACCATAACCGACAATTTCTGCCAGAATATTTGCCCCGCGCTTCTGCGCGTGTTCGAGTTCTTCCAGCACCAGCACACCGGCACCTTCGCTCATTACAAAACCATCGCGTTCGGCATCAAAAGGACGGCTGGCGTGCAGCGGGTCATCATTGCGCGAACTCATAGCCTTCATCGAACAGAAACCGGCATAGCCCAGCGGCACGATCGAGGCTTCAGAACCGCCGGTGATCATCATATCCGCATCATCGCGTTTGATCATCCAAAAGGCTTCTCCGATACTGTGACAGCCGGATGCACACGCAGATACCAGACCGAAGTTCGGACCGCGCACATTGTAACGCATCGATATATTGCCCGATGCCAGGTCGCCGATCATCATCGGGATCATCAGCGGAGAAACCCGCGACGGACCTTTGGCAAGGTAATTTGCATCCTGTTCGCAGAGCGATGCCAGACCGCCGATACCACTGGAAACCAGAACACCGACGCGGTCGCGGTCGATCGCGCAATCTTCACTGGTAAAATCAGCATCGGCCTGGGCGATCGCTTCATCAGCCGCAGCAATGGCGTACTGACAGAAAAGGTCAAGACGTTTGGCTTCTTTCGCTGACATATACTTTGTAACATCGAAATCCTTGACTTCACCAGCCACAGCCGAACGGAATCCGGTGGTATCAAAGCGGGTCACATTGCCCAGACCGCAGCGGCCATCGCGCACGGCACTCCACAATTCAGGTACACTGTTGCCCACGCAGGAAATCGCGCCGCAACCGGTAACAACTACTCGTCTTTCTTTCATCATAGAAAGTTCAACCTTTTTTAGATATGATTCAATTACTTCTCAAATCACTTTATACAGTACGGTCTGCCGGATATTTCCAACACCCGGCAGATCTCCGTCAAGTTTACTTTTTGCCAGTTTTTTCCACTGTCGGCAAAGCCGGATTCTTACCGGCTCCGCCCTTGCCCTTACCGGCAATATTGCTTTTGGCTTCCGGCGGGACCGGAGTCATTGCCTTGGGAACGGGCTTTTTGCTGATCTTTTTAAGATCAACAGGCTTACAGCGCATCATAAGCATACTGCGTTTCATAAACTCGATCTGACCATTTTTCAGCAATACAAAATGGTCAACATCATTAAGCTGCGCCATAAAAAGCATTTCATAATCCAAGTGAGGCCCCGCCTGCAATGTGGAAATCAAGGCTCCGAAACGCAGCCGGTCGGGAGCAGTCACCGCAAACGAACCTTCAAAATGGTTCACTCCGGCAAAACCGCCAACCTTGCCGTCCCGCATAAATTCTACATACGCTACAACATCAGTTGGCAGAGTGATTGCGTTTTTACCATCCACGCCTTCCTGACCTTTGATGTAAACCGGCACCCACGCCTTGCCGCAAAGGAGATCCAATTCCTGCTTGCGGTTGACATTGGACTGATGCTTTTCCACGATCTCTTTGATCTTGGGCTGGCTGGCGTCTTCCAGCATCATACAGCAGCCGCTCAATGCAGCTGCTGACAATGCACCGCAGATTACTGACAAAATTCCTTTCATTGCCGCAACCTCAATTTTTATCAATGGCAACCGCAGCTGCAGCTTCCGCATTCACAGCCGCAGCTGTCACCGGAATAGTGCTTAACGATCTTTTCTGCAACTTTTTCGGGAGTGAAACCGAATTCTTCAGCCAGCACTTTGTAGGGTGCGGACGCACCGAAGGTATCCAGTCCGATTGCCAGACCGGCGCCACCGACAAAACGGTGCCAGCCGAAAGTACTCGCAGCTTCAATGGAAACGCGCAATTCGCATTCCGGCGGCAGTACCGAATCCTGATATTCCTGACTCTGCTGCAGGAAGAGTTCCTGCGACGGCATAGAAACAACACGCACGCCGATTTCCTGGGCGCGGAACATTTCCGCAGTCTTGAGTGCCAGACCGACTTCCGAGCCGGTGGCGATCAGGATCAGCGAGAAATCTTCGTCATCGCTGACAATGTATGCACCCTTGGCAACGTCAACATTTTTGGCCATTTCTTCATCGAACGCATCCAGGTTCTGACGGGTCAGCAGCAGAGCAACCGGACCGTCAGCCTGCAGAGCTGCTGCCCAGGCACCGGCAACTTCGTGGGATTCCGCCGGACGGATGACGGTCACGCCGGGGATGCTGCGGAGCATCGCGATCTGTTCGATCGGTTCGTGAGTGGGGCCGTCTTCGCCGACATAGAAGCTGTCGTGGGTGAAAATGTAGATCTGGTGCAGTTTCTGCAGAGCCGCCAGACGGATCGCCGGCTTCATATAATCGCTGAACACAAAGAAGGTCGAGCTGTAAGGAATGTTCGCGCCAAAGAGTGCAATACCGTTGGCAGCCATACCCATTGCCAGTTCGCGCACGCCGAAGTGCAGGTTGCGGCCGGTGCGGTTTTCGGGAGTGAAGTCACCGCCGCCCTTGACATCGGACTTGGTCGAAGGCGCCAGGTCAGCAGCACCGCCCCAGAGTGCGGGAACCAGTTCAGCAGCCTTCTGCAGAACTGTACCGCTGGAAGCGCGGCTGGCGGTGGGCTTGTCCACCGGAGCGACTTTGAGCAGTTCTTCGAGCAGGTTTTCCGGAACACGCTTATTCAAGAGCCAGCTCAGGATTTCCGCTTTATCGGGATTGGCGGCTACATATTCACCATATTTATTTTCCCATTCGGCAGCGGCGGCCTTGACTTCAGCAACGCGGGCGTCGCAGAAAGCGCGGACATCATCAGCCACATAGAACGAATCTGCGGGCAGCCCCAGATTGGCCTTCATTGCTGCAACTTCATCTTCACCCAGCGGCTCACCGTGAACACCGCTGGAACCCTGCTTGTTGGGAGCGCCGAAACCGATGGTGGTTTTGCCGATGATCAGAGTCGGACGGCCATCGCTCTTCTGGGCTTCAGCCAGCACGGCGTCACACTGGGCAACATCGTTGGCGTTATCGCAGTAAAGCACGCGCCAGTTGTAGGCTTCAAAACGCTTGCCGACATCTTCGGTAAACGCGATGTTGGTGTTACCTTCAATAGTAATGCTGTTATCATCGTAGAAGCAGATGATATTGTCAAGTTTCTGATGTCCGGCCAGCGAAGCAGCTTCGCTGGTGGCACCTTCCATCATACAGCCGTCGCCGCAAATGACGTAGATCTTGCTGTCCAGCAGACCGGCCTTGTCCAGACCGCTCTTGGCGGCAAGATATTTGGCAGCCATTGCCATACCCACGGCACTTGCCATACCGCTGCCCAGCGGACCGGTGGTGATATCAACACCGGCGGTGTGGCCGAATTCCGGGTGCCCGGGGGTCTTGCTGCCCCACTGACGGAAGTTCTTGAGTTCTTCCATATCCAGACCGTAGCCGAAGAGATGCAGCAGGCTGTATTCAAGCATCGAACCGTGACCGGCGGAAAGCACAAAGCGGTCGCGGGCAAACCAGGCGGGGTTGGCGGGATTGAAGCGCAAATATTTGCTGAACAGAGTCACGGCATAATCGGCGTTGCCCATCGGCATACCCGGGTGACCGGACTTGGCTTTCTGAATAGCATCGGCACTCAAAGCGCGAATGGTGTTAGCGGTACGAGAGGCAATTTCTGCATTCCAACTCATTGCAAGGACCTTTCTTTTGATTTTTTTCAGTTTTATACTGGTATTTTTTGCAAAAACAGTTAAATTTATAACACGCGTTTTAATTTAACATCCAAAACGCTTAAAAGCAATTTTTTTTAACGATATTTTTAACAATTTTAAGTATGAGCGAGCGATTTATCACCTCTACACTCAACCGCAAAGACGGCAGCAGCGACAATCTGCTGCGTCCCGCCCTTTTTTCGGAGTTTCCCGGACAGCAGGATGCAAAGGATCTTCTGGAACTTATGGTGCGTGCCGCAGCGGGGCGCGATGAACCTTTGGAACACATTCTTTTATCCGGTCCTCCGGGGCTGGGCAAAACCAGTCTGGCGTACATCATTGCCAACGAAAAGAACTGCACTCTCAAATCATCCAGCGGTCCGGCAATTGAAAAACCCGGCGATCTGGCGGGGCTGCTGACCAGTTTAAGCGAAGGTGATATACTTTTTATTGACGAAATCCACCGTCTGAACCCGGTGGTGGAAGAATATCTTTACAGTGCGATGGAAGATTTTTTCATTGACATTGTGCTTGAACAGGGGCCGGGAGCGCGTTCAGTGCGTTTGAATATACCGCACTTTACTCTGCTTGGAGCCACCACCCGTCAGGGAATGCTTTCAGCGCCGCTGCGGTCGCGTTTTGCAGTAAATGTCAGGCTTGACTATTACGATGACGCCAGTCTGGTTGAGATCATCAAGCGCAGCGCAAGAATTCTGGAAACGCAGATCGATGAAGACGGAGCTCTGGAACTTGCCCGCCGCTGCCGCGGAACCCCGCGTATAGCCAACAACCTTTTGCGGATGGCACGCAACTACGCGCAGGTAAAGGCGGATTCACTGATTACCGCAGAGGTCGCCTCGGCGGCAGTCAATATGCTCAAGATCGATCCGGACGGACTGGACGACATTGACAACCGGATTCTGGAAGCGATCATCTGCAATTTCAACGGCGGCCCGGTGGGGGTGAAAAATATTGCTGTGACTGTGGGCGAAGACGAAGGCACTCTGGAAGAGGTTTACGAACCGTTTCTGATCCAGAAAGGCTTTCTTATCCGCACTCCGCGGGGACGCACCGCCACAGCCAGAGCGTACGAAAAACTGGGAATCAGCGCCGCAAGCGGCAAAAATAAAAAATCGAATCAGATGGATCTTTTCTGATACTCAACAACAGGAATTTTACTATGGCAGCGATCTGGGCTGAAAATCTTTTGAATCTGCAGAAACTTGACCTTGAAATCCGCAATCTCAAACTGCGTTTGACCATCTTGCCGAAAGAGGCTGAAGAACTGCAGAAAAAGATTGCCGCCGTGGAAAGCAAAGCACGCAAAGCCAAAGAAACAAAGACCGCGCACGAGCTTGAACTTAAAAAGACCGAAGCGGAAATTGCCGAACTCAATGATAAAATTGAAAAATTGCAGACTCAATCAGATCTGATCAAAAAGAACAGCGAATATCAGGCCATGCTCGGTTCCATAGCTATGCTGAAGAAATCCATCAGCGATCTGGAAAGCAGACAGCTGGAACTTATGGATATCATCGAAAAAGACAATGCAGTTTTCCGCGATGCGCTGCAGAAAGTCAAACCGGAAACTGCCGGTTTCCGCGAAGAACTTGCCGAACTTGCTGAACTGGCAGGCGATATCAAAAAACGCGGCCGCGAACTGGTGGCAAAACGCCCGGAACTGCGTTCAATGGTCGATTCGGAAGTGCTGATGCGTTATGAACAGATCCTGCAGAAAAATGCCGGTATTCCGCTGGTTTGCGTGGAAGCCGATAAATGCGGCAACTGTCATTTGCGTTTGACTCCTCAAACGCTTAATTCGGCGCGTGCCGGGGCAATCACCTACTGCGATAATTGTATGCACATAATCTACATCAACGAAGAATAACTGCCTTTCGCTCCAGCCTGTTTTTATGAAAAAGATCATCCGCAAGGCATTTGCCGACTCTCTGCCGGTTTTAATGGGCTATCTCTCTATGGGGATAGCCTTCGGCATACTGCTGGTTTCGGAAGTAAAAAACGCCGACACCGGAACGGCGGCGCTTATGAGTTTTTCCACAATATCCGGCAGTATGCAGTTTGCTGCAGTGGAAATTCTGGACAATGCACCGACTTACACACTGCTGCTGACCGCGTTGCTGGCACTGCTTATCAATATCAGGTACGCTATGTACGGCATATCGCTGGTGCGTTATTTCCGCAATTATCCGTGGTACATAAGATATTATCTGGTGTGGAGTCTGACCGATGAAACTTATGCTTTGGAAAGTTCCACTGCATTACGGGGTAAAAAGCGGATGTATTACTCGCTTTTTGTTGCTGCGTTTGACCACCTTTACTGGTTCACCGGCTCGGTTACCGGCGCGGCGGCAGGAGCGTTCATTACGCTGGATACCACCGGCATAGACTTTGCAATGACGGCACTCTTTCTGGTGGTGCTGATCGATCTGCTGCGTGACCGTGCCAACCGGATACCGGCACTTGCCGGAAGCGTATCCACTCTGCTTGCACTGCTCTTTTTTGCGGCATTTTTTCCCGGTTCCATCAACCGGATGCTGCTGGCAGCAATGGCACTTATGATTGCAGTACTGCTGATATTGCGCAAAAGACTTGAAGCAAGGGAGAACCGGTAATGACTCTGCATCAGTATTTGCTTATCGCCGTTATGGCAGTGGTGGTAATTATCCTGCGCAGTGTACCTTTTATGCTGTTTGCCGGCAAAACCAAAGTCCCCGGGTGGCTGCTTTATCTGGGCAGAGTTCTGACCGCCGGAGCAATAGCGATGCTGGTTGTTTACAGTATGTACGGCAATCTGGACTATGCCAACAGCCAGTGCACCCGCCTGCCGTCAGCACTGGCGGCATCGGCAGTGACTGCAGTACTGCACTGGTTTCTGAAAAACCCGCTCATTTCCATAATCAGCGGCACGGCGGCATATATGCTGCTTATTTGATACCGAGCGCCTTTGTCATTACCGCGTAATTGTTAGTCAGGATACAATCGATTTTCATATCCAGCAATTTCCGGGCATCTTCCGGGGCATCACAGTAGAAGAAATTGCACAATATATTGTTAGCGTGCGCTTTATCAATCATTTCCTGACTGAAGTACGGTATAAAGAACTGCACTTTCTGGCAATCATATTTTATTGCGCGGTCAACAATTCCCCACAGGTCATTGGTCAAATGCGCCATACATCGCGGTATTTCGGGAGCAACGGCACGCGCAGTTACCATTACCCCCGGCGCACCCATAAAATAGACATGTTCCTGATTGTCATATTTATAGATCAAATCAACGATTTTACGCATCCACTTTTCAGGATAAGGCGCAGAATCATTATCGCCGGCACTTTTCAAATGCAGATTTATAATGGTATGACGGGCAAATTTACTCAAGACTTCTTCAAAAGTTGCTATACCGATACCTGCAAATTTTTCGCCGTGCTTGATTCCGAAATCCAACTGCCGCAACTCCGCTGAAGTATGTTCTTCAATGGTGCCGCTGCCGTTGGATACCCGCGACAGACGGCTGTCGTGTGAAATCACCGGCACACCGTCGGAGGTAAATCTGACATCAATTTCAATTTCCGCAGCCCCCATACCGACTGCAGCACCAAGTGACGCAAGCGTATTTTCCGGAACAGCCGTACTGAATCCGCGGTGTGCACACAATCTGGGATAAGCCATCGCACGGTCGCCTTCCACTGTCATACTGCCCGCCGGACGGTATGCCCACGGGGTGCGCCCCTGCGAGACAAACGCGTCATTGGGGATCATTGCTCCGCCGAAACTGTTGGAACGCATAAATTTGCGTTTAACATCACCAACTTCACACTCCAGCACCCCGATGTTATTGCCGTATTCCTCCAGAATCACACCTTCCGGAGCTGCCACCAGCGAATTGCCGCCAACTGCGGCATCACTGCCCATTGAAACCGAAGAACGCAGCACAAACGCATTGCAGTTGAAAGCTGTCATACAGCTCTGCATCCGCAGTATATCCTGCCGTTCGGCGCGCTGAAAACTGGATACCAGCACCACATCCGGCTTGACGTGCGCCAGATGTGCTATGTATTCTGCGTAGTAAGTATCATAGCAGATCAGGAAGCCCAATCTTATACCGTCAATTTCCACAATATCCGGCGACCGGAAACTGCGCGTATAGCCAAAATCAAGTTTATTGACCGATTTTTCCGCCTGCGGCAGATGCTGTTTGTAAAATCGTCCGGCGCTGTTGCCGTTGCGGTCAAATACTTCGGTGGTATTGCGGAAAAGACCTTTTTCTGCTTCGCAGACATAGTTTACCGCCACGATCGCATTGCAGCGTATGGCAGCGGCACGGGCGGCTTCCAGCAGTTCAGACGTGTGCTTTTGTGCAAATTCAATGCAGCTGCCGTCGGGAAAAGCTGCCGGAGCATTGGTATATTCCGGAGTCAATATTATATCGCAGGAGTCATCGCAGGAATTTAACAGTTTCACTGCCAGTTCCACCGAACTCTCCGCCTCGCTTACGCGTTTGGCATAAGGTATTTGCAGCGCACACAATTTCATAACACACCAACCTTCATTATATTGAATATAAACTGTCAATCGTCGTGGATCGCAGCATTGGCAGCTTGAATTTCTTCAAGTTTTTCCATTGCCTTTTCCCACTGCGATGTGGCATTTTCCAATTTATCCTGCACTATGGCAAGTTCGCGTGCAAGATCACCGAAATCCGCCCCCGGCGGTTCGGCAAGTTTTTCCAGCAGCTCCTGCTGACGGAGATCAAGTTTTTCCACTTTTTTCTCCCAGTCGGCAACCAGTTTTTCCGCCGCTTTCTTTTCAGCAGAAAGCGCCTGCCGCTGACGGGCGCGCTCCTGACGGCGCGCCTTGGCATTGAGGTCGGATTTTTCCGCAGGTTTTGCAGTCTGCGGCTCATTTGCCGCATTTTCGGAAGCGGTTTTTTCCAGAAAATAGTCATAGTTGCCGTAATACTTTTTCACGCCGAATTCACGCATTGCTATGATACTGTCAGCTACATTGCGAACAAATTCAATATCGTGACTGACCAGACAGAGCGTACCCTTGTAGTTCTGCAGAACTTCCTGCAATATTTCGCGTCCGGCAATATCCAGGTGCGTAGTCGGTTCGTCCAGAATCAGCAGGTTGGGCGGATTAACAAAAATGCGTGCAAAGCAAAGCCGGATCTTCTCGCCGCCGGAAAGCACCGAACAGGGCTTATATGCGTTATCACCGGGAAAACCGAAGCTCCCCAGTACCGCAGGCAGGTTATTGAGCGGGAACCCCGGAGCTGCCGCCGCTTTGACCGTATCATAGACCGTGTTTTCCATAACCAGCAAATCGGCAAACTCCTGCGCCAGATACCCCGGCACGATGTGATGACCGAGCACCACGCGCCCCTCCTGCGGTTTGAGCTTGGAAATCAGCAGCTTAAGCAGCGTGGTTTTACCCATACCGTTATATCCGACAAAAGCAAGTTTATCACCGGCACCGATTTCCATATTCAACTCTTTGAAAATAACTCTGCCGCTGTTTTCGTAGCCGAAAGTTATATTTTCCAGCCGCGCCGCTTCCGCCCCCGAAGGCGGCGGATCCGGCAAACGCAAGGTGCCTTTGACCGCCAGATCATCCATTGTTTCGACATCTTCCATACGGTCAAGCGCCTTCTGCATACTCTTTGCCAGGGCAGCTTTGGTGCTTTTTGCGCGGAAACGGTCAATCGTCCGCTGCATCTGCTCCTTTTTACGCGCCTGATTCTGATATTGAGCCTCCAGCATAGCGGCGCGGTTGGCGCGTTCGCGCCGGTAGTAGTCATAATTACCCGCATAACGGGTGACATTGCCTTTATTGACTTCCAGTGTCACATTGGTCAGACGGTTCAGAAGAAAACGGTCGTGCGAGATCAGCAGCAAAGTCCCCGAATAACTTTTCAGGAAACGGCAAAGCCACTCCACAGCCGGTATATCCAGATAGTTTGATGGCTCGTCCAGCAGCAGTATATCCGGCCGGGCGATCAGAACTCTTGCCAGCGCCGAACGCATCCGCCAACCGCCGGAAAAAGCCTTCAAAGGCTTGCCGAAATCTTCAACTTTGAATCCCAGACCGCACAAAGCGGCTTCCGCTTCGCTTTTAAGCCGGTATCCGCCCAGATGTTCAAACTGACTCTGCAATTCGCCGTGGCGGCGCAGCAGCCTTTCATCTTCCGGACCGGAAGGGTTTTCAGCCATCCGGTGTTCGATCTCTTTGAGTTCTGCAGCGGCGGCACGCAGTTCAGGCAGCGCATCGCTGGTGTATTCTACCAGAGGAGTCTCCAGCGCGGCAGTTTCCAGATTCTGATGCAGACAGCCTATACGCATACTTTTCGGGTAATTTACTGAACCGGAATCCGGTTCCAGTTCGCCGGTGATTATCGAAAAAAGCGTACTTTTGCCGGCGCCGTTGGCACCGACAACACCAACGCGATCGCCGGAATTGATACGGAACGAAACATTGTCCATAAGAACCTGTTCGCCGTAACTTTTGCAAATATTCTGAAAATCGATCATAATAATTTTTCCTGATTGAAGAGTATAAAATACACTTGCGGGCGGTTTTTGTCAAATTTTTGTTGCAAACAAGGCTACGCAAATATATAAATTTAAAAATTAATGTAAAAAAAAGCACAGCCATCCCATAACTTTTCTATAAAGTAGCTGTAAAAACAGATTTTGCAAATAATTTGCAGATTTTTTCGCCAGGGGTACAAATACAACAGTCCCTTGTCATTTTTGCGTTTCTATACTTATTTTAAATCTTCCAGAAATTTGCTGATATGTTTTCTGATTCTGGCTGTTCTTGATCTTATTGTTCCCATTGGGCAATTCAAATGTCTGGCTATAGTGTTTAACGGCAGTTTTTCAATCAGATACAAACTGGCTGTTTCTTTCATGGTCACCGGTAATTCATCTATGGCTGCCATAATACACTCTGCAATCTCCTGACTTATGAGAAAGTTCTCCGGAAGACTTTTATAATCCGTGATTTTCATTATAAAAGGTGAATTGTCATAAGTTATGACTTCCAGACTTTGGGTGACAAAAACACCTTTGCTGCGTTTCAGTCGATACAAACTGAATGTCTGATTCCGTAAAATCTGAAACAACCATGTTGCCAAACTGGCTTCACCTCTGAATTTATTTAAATACTTGAAAGCCTTAAATAAAGCAGTATTAACAACTTCCTCCGCATCTTCTTTTGACAGCAGATATTTTACAGCATATCCATACAAGCGATTATAGTATCGGTTATAAATTTCATTAAAACACCATTCGTTGCCCTCTTTGAA
>JAZNBV010000039.1:0-10187 GCA_045587205.1 Victivallaceae bacterium | reverse complement strand
AAAACTGTTTTGTGGGGAAAAAACCTTTTTGAAAAAAGGTTCTTTTCCCCACCTTGTCCCGCCATAGCCTTTGGCGACGGCGGAACCCCATTTCTTGGCACGGCGTAATGAAATGAAGTCGGCTCCAAAAACTTTCGCAGGGATTGCTTTTATTTTTTCAATAAAAGCAATCCCAACTTGTTTATTATAAGTAAATTGCAATATTTTAATATAAAAACTCAAACTGTTGCAAGAAGAAACTGAAACATTCTTCTTCAGTTTGACAAAATAAAAAAAAAAGGTTGCTGCAAACTTTTTTAAGGTTTTGCAACAACCTCTTTTTATTACAGTGATAATACGGCAGCTTACTTGATCTTGCCGACCCAGAGAACTGCGCGGCGGTTCTGGCTCCAGGCGCTTTCGTTATTGCCGGTGACGGCGGGTTTGTCTTCGCCGTAGCTGACGGTGCGGATACTGGCAAGGTCAACATTGCTTTCGCGCATTTTATTTTCCACAGCAATGGCACGGCGTTCGCCGAGGGCGCGGTTGTATTCTTCAGTACCGCGTTCGTCGCAGTGGCCTTCGATCACCAGCACCATACCGGGATTGCTCTTGATATATGCGGCGGCTTCATCGACTTTGCCCATTTCCGAAGCATTGACGCGGTCGGTATCGAAACCGAAATAGAGCGTCTTGGGGAATCCGGCAACTTCCATACGCGTTACACCGGTACGGGCATCGAGTTCACCTTCATTTGCACCGGCAGTCCAGCCGCCGGGGATTTCGTTTTTGCTGTCCCAACCGCCATTGGTCAGGCCATTGCCGCTGCCGGGAACGCGGGGAGTGCCGGGTTCATCCCACGCCGGCGGAATGGTGCCGCCTTTGCCGGGTTCAGGATCAGCACAACCACTGAATGTTACAACTGCGCCCAGCAGCAGGGCAATTCCGGACAAACGACCAAAGATCTTCATATTTTTTACTCCTGTTATTTATAAATTGTTACTTGATAAATGCTTTGTCTGACAATATAATACAATACAATATTTTTACCAGTTTTTCAAATAACTTTAACGGCAAAAAATTAATTTTTTTTCAGTTCCGCTTCCATCAGCTGCTGAACGCGCAGCGCCAGTGCTTTACGGTCTTCGCCGGGGAGCGCGGTCACCGGCTCCAGCGCAGTTACCTGCACGCGGGTGCGTTTACGCCCGATAAACTTCCAGAGGTGCGGCAGCAATGTCTGATCGCCGTACCACGCAGGGTTCCAGTTATCAACATCGCGCAGATACTTTGTTACGACCGGCTGAATCTTGTAACCGGTATCGATCACAGCGGCAAAACCGGTGGGTTTGAAAGGCTTCAGGCCGCTTTCGCCATCGGTGGTGGTGCCTTCCGGATAGATCAGCAGCGACACGCCGTCATCAAGAGTGCGGTGAAATTCCTCCAGCATTTCGCCGGATTTCTGCCGGTTTTTGCGATCCACCCACACCGGGCGGCTGATTCCAAGATAAAACCCCAGAACCGGCCACGATTTGATCTCTTTTTTGGGCGTAAAACGGATGGGAAAAAGCGATGCGTGCAGCAGTACATCCAGATAACTCTGGTGGTTGGATACGATCAGCATACCCTCTTCGATATTGTGATTGCAGATAAAATCCACCTCAACACCGAAAAGTTTTACCAGAAATTTTCCCCAGCTGCGCGTACAGTAAGCCACCCGTTTGATTCCGGCACGACCGCCCATTCCGCGGAAAAGCGAATAAAAACCAAAGGGCCACATCCAGAGCAGAAAGAGTGTTCCCCGGTACAATTTGCGTAAAAAAGACATTGCATTTTCTCCAGAACAGAGTTTTTTACAGAAAATGGCGGGCGTATTTGTGATCCATTTCATCAAAGTTGAAAAGAATCAGAAAATCGATTGCTCCGAACTCTTTATCCAGCACCGGTTCGCTGCTGAACCTTGCCCCCAGCCGCAGATAACCTTTCAGCAGCGGCGGTATGAATTTACGCAATTCGGCACGGCGGCTGCCTTCGGTATATTCTCTGACCAGAGCCTGATCGACTTCCGGCAAAGCAAAATCACTCTGCGCGGTGACGGTCACATCTTTGATAAATACATCGCCCTGCGTTTTGAGGTAATCGCGCACCGCGTAACCGATCACCGGGTCGGCGGTGGTCAAACTTACGCAACCGAGCAGATACTGGCAGCCGGTACGCGCGTGAACTGCAGCGATCCCCGTCCAGAGCATAGCAATGATCGCACCGTTGCGGTATTGGGGTTTTACGCAGCTGCGCCCGACTTCCACAGTGTCGGCGGCGATTTTATCCATTCCATCAAGTTTGAACTCCTGCGCAGAATAAAATCCCAGACCGGTCTGTGCCACCTGACCGGGATGCACGCGGTAAGTACCGATAACTTCGCCGCTTTTGCGTTCAACGATTATCAGCTGCAGGCAGTAAGGGTCGAATTTATCTTCATCGATAGCAGCGCCATTGCCCTGACCGGACAGATGCCCCTGCTCTTCCATAAATACTTCGTAGCGCAAACGCATTGCCGCTGCGATTTCTTCCGGAGTTTCAGCAAATTTTGTCAGAAACTGTTCATTTTCCACCAAAACCGGCGGAGTCATAAGATTTTTCAGTATGATGTTGTCAACCACGCTCTTTTGCCCTTTGAAGTTGATTGTCATCTCTTATTGCCGTGTTTGCACATAAAATACTCCACATTCTGCTAATATTCCAGTATAAAAACAAGTTTTTTTACATTTTTTGAACTTATTTGCCGATACAGAAGCGCGAAAATATCTCATCAAGCAGATCCGGCTCCACTGTTTCGCCCACGATCTTGCCGGCTTCGACCAGTGCCGCACGCAGATTTACTGCCGCCAATTCCCAGTTTTCTTCGTAAAATTCGCTTTCCACATTCTCCAATACGGCAGCGGCATTCTGCAGCAGTGCCAGATGCCGTGCGTTCACTGCTTCAGCACTATCGGCACCGCTGCCGGAATCGCCCCAGACGGCGCATTCGAATTCATCGAGCAATTTTTCCAGATTTTCCCCGGTGCGGGCTGATATATTGACCACACTTACGCCAGCAAGTTCCGGCAAAGCGCGCCCCGGAACCAGATCGACTTTGTTCCATACGGCTATGATCTGTTGGGATATACCGCTGCGGTTGCGTTCAAATTCCGCAACCTCTCCGGCGGGATCTTCCGCTGAAGCATCCAGCAGATAAAAGAGTATCTGCGCCTGTTTCATTGCCGCGCGGGCGCGTTCAATGCCCAATGCTTCGATTTCATCGCCCGATTCGCGCAAGCCGGCGGTATCGGTTATTTCCACGGGTATATTACGCAGAACTGCGTGTTCAGCAAGCGTATCGCGGGTGGTACCGGGTATATTGCTGACAATGGCGCGGTCGATCCCCAGCAGGGCGTTGAGCAGACTGGATTTACCGGCGTTGGGTTTGCCGGCAAGGGCTATGCGTACACCGTCGCGTAAAACAGCTCCGGCGTGCGCCGAAGAGATGAGTTTTTTGAGCACAGCTTGTGCGTTATGCAGCTTTCCGCTGATGACTTCCACCGGTTCCCACGCCAGTTCTTCATCGGGGAAATCCAACCGTGATTCGCAATCCGATGCCAGCTCCAGCAGTATGCCGCGCAGTTCATTTACCGAGTTGGAAAGTGTGCCGTTCAGCTGACGCAGTGCCAGATTGAACGTTGCATCGCCGGTGGCGCTGATAAGATCGCCAACTGCTTCGGCCTGTGCCAGATCGAGTTTGCCGTTGACAAATGCGCGCATTGTAAACTCTCCGGGTTCGGCGGAGCGTACTGCCGGTTGACTCAAAACCGCTTCCAGCGTGCGCCGCACGGCTGCGCTGCCGCCGTGGCAATGCAATTCTACAACATCTTCGCCGGTGTAGCTGTTGGGCTTGGGCATATAAACTGCCAGCGCCGGCTCGCCGGGGTCGCCGATCAGACCGTAAAGCATTTTACGGGCATTGCTTCTGGCAAGTGTGCTTCTGCCGCGCCAGACATTACGGGCAACTGCCAGCGCATCATCGCCCGAAATACGGACGATATTAATCGCTCCGCCCGGGGCGGTGGCCACTGCCGCAATGGTGTCAACTGTATTCATAAAAATCCGTCACTTGAACTCTTTTACTGCTGAAAGTAACGGAAAATCATCCGTCACTTGTCCGTCACTTATCCGTCACTTTGCTTTTTAATCATCCAGCGGCCGGACTTTGATCCCGGCTTCGGCAAGCAGCCGCATAGAAGTCGAATCGATGGAGTAGCGCTGTTTGTAAACCACCTCTTTTATGCCGGCATTGATAATCATTTTCGAGCAGAGCAGGCACGGGCTGTAAGTTGTGTAAAGCGTTGCTCCCGCCACGGCAATACCGTGATATGCCGCCTGAACAATGGAGTTTTCTTCGGCGTGACTGCAGAGACATTCGGTCAGGCCTTCGCCGGAAGGCACGTTGGAATTGCAGCGCGGGCAGCCGCCTTCGTTGCAATTTTTGATTCCGCGCGGAGTACCGTTGTAGCCGGTGGAAATCACCCGCTTATCGCGCACCAATACTGCCGCTACGTGACGGCGGCTGCAGTTGCTGCGGCTGGCGGCAACTTCGGCGATCGCCATAAAATAGTGATCCCAATCCGGGCGTTCGGAGGCAACGGGCGGTTTGTGGTCGGCATCGTGGCAATTACTGCACATAATTCACTCTCCAGATATGACTTTGTTTTTTGTGATCGATCAACTTTATAACATCTCCGTTTTTCAGCGCTCCGACCCCCCGGGGCGTTCCGCTGAAAATCAGATCCCCTCTTTTCAACTCCCAATAGCGCGACAGTTCCACCACCAGTCTGGTCACCGGATAGATCATATCCCGGCTGTTGCCGCTCTGGCGCAACTCATCATTTACATAGCCGGAAAATTCCAGATTTTCCAGATCATCAACTGACGGATCAAATTCATAGAGCGTGCCCAGCGGCGCAGAATTTTCAAACGCTTTGCTGCATTCCCACGGCAGTGATTTGGCGCGCAATTCTTTCTGCAATGTGCGCAATGTAAGATCGCACCCGATCCCGATAGCGCCGATCATTGCCGCGGCTTCGGCGGCATTGGCGGCTCTGCCGTTCCGGCCTATCATAAACACCAATTCAGTTTCGTAATCCATATTCCCGCTGTAACCGGGCGGCGGTGTCACCGCATTTCCTGCCGCAACCAACGCTTCGGCAGGTTTCATAAACACCACCGGCGGAATTTCTTCAAATCCGTGCAGTTCGCGGACGTGTTCTGCATAATTACACCCTATGCAGAAAACCCGTCCGGCGGTTATTTCCTGATTTGCCACATTCAATTTCATAAACAATATTTTCCCTGAACGATTTGTTTTTATCCAATTTTATACTATCTTATAACATAACATAAAACGGAGTTATTGCAAATGGATAAACTCATTGAATTGGCAGAGATTTTTATAAAAGAGCGTCTTGATACTGACATTTCAGACGGTCACGACTGTGAACACACTTTCCGCGTGGTAAAACACGCCCTTGATATAGCCAACGAAATACCGCAAGCCAATCGCCAGATCGTGCATCTGGCAGCAATTCTGCACGATGTTGAACGCCCCGCCGAATCGCTTTCGCAGGGTAAAATCGACCACGCTGCCGCCGGCGCGGAAACAGCGTACCGTTTCCTTGTGGAGCAGCACGCGCCGGAAAACGTTGCGCAGCGCGTTGCCGACTGCATCCGCACCCACCGTTTCCGGTCATCGGGTACTATGCCGGAAACAATTGAGGCAAAAATCCTCTATGACGCCGATAAACTCGACAGCCTCGGTGCTGTAGGCATTGCACGCGCATTCCTTTTTGCCGGCAGGATCGGCGCAAAAGTTCACAACTCTGCTGATGACGCGCTCAAATCTGAATCTTATTCTATGGACGATACTGCGTACCGCGAATATCTTGTAAAACTTTCAAAAATCCCCGGAAAAATGTTCACCGCTCCAGCTAAAATACGCGCTAATGAACTCAAAATCTTTATGGACAACTTTTTTAATCAGCTAAATTGCGAATTTTTTGTTTGACAGTTTGCAAAACTCCGCTTTTGGTGTATTGTATAGATATGTCCAATTTAATGGGCCAGCTTAGCTCAGTTGGTAGAGCAGTTGACTTGTAATCACCAGGTCGCCGGTTCGACTCCGGCAGCTGGCTCCACTTTTTTTTGCTTGTCTTGCGGGTAATTTCGCGCCTTGCCGGCGTCGCTCCCGCAGTCGCATACGTGGGTATGCTCCTTTGTCCGCTCCTTGCAAAACGCGAAATTCCTCCGCAATCCTGCGCAAAAAACTGCCGCAATAGTGGTCGTTTTGGCGCGCGGCTGACGCCGCTTGCCCGACTGCAGCGCTGTCGCTCGCAGTCAGGGGGCGGTGCAGTGCAGCAATCGCACGGAATGCTATGTTCGCTTTGGCGCGCGGCTGACGCCGCTTGCCCGACTGCAGCGCTGTCGCTCGCAGTCAGGGGCGGTGCAATGCAGCAGTCGCACGGAATGCTATGCTCGCCTTGGCGCGCGGCTGACGCCGCTTGCCCGACTGCAGCGCTGTCGCTCGCAGCCAGGGGGCGGTGCAGTGCAACAGTCGCACGGAATGCTATGGGTAAGGCACACTGTCCGATCTGTCTGACCTGTCCGACCTGTCTGACCTGTCCACCTGTCCGACCTATCCGATCCCCTGACAAACAAAACCACCGGCTTAGCCGGTGGTATGCACCACGCCTTCAAGGCGATGGTACCGGCAGCCCGATACGGGCTTTGAGTTATTTGTCACTTGCACCTACTGCCCTACAACTGCAAATGCAGTAATACCTTGCAAATTCATAGCTGCAATCTACATTATTTTATGTCATCAAATGCAAACGCATTTGATTGATGACTTCGTCATCTTTAAGCTAAAGCTATTTCGGTAACATACCGGCTCAGCCGGTAGTTTTTTTACGCTAAAGCAATATAACAAAAAAACGCACTGCTCTTACGAACAGCGCGTTTTTGTAATTCAGACTGTGGAATCAACCACTGATATTATCAGTAGGTGATCTGGTCCAGCTTCTTGTAGACAGCTTCGCCAGTAGCCGCAGCCGCGATAGCTTCGGTGATGCCGCCGACGTGACCGCCGAGGTAGCAGACGTTGGTTGCTTTGGCGTGGCAGGTGTTGGTGCCATTGTAACCGTCAAACCAGGTGGCGCAGCCGGGGTTGTCACGACCGATGATAATACGGCGCTTGTAACCTGCGGTTGAGTTATCAGAAACCCAGTTGATATAGCTGAGGGTGGAGGCGGTCCAAACAGCACTGTCGCTCGGGCACTTGAAGGTCTTTTCAACCTGATCATCTTTCAGATCGGTGATGTTCATACCCATGAAGCCACCCCACAGCAGGAGGTCAGCGGCACAGGCAGTACCAACGGTGGTACCTATTGCGGGACGGGTACTGTCAACAGCATCGTTTTTGCCATCAGCAACAGCAACATAGTCCTTGTTGACGCCAGAGTACATAAATTCGCCGAGGCCGATCTGCTTGAGTTTGCTTACGCAGTTGGCACTGCGGGCGCGTTCACGGGCGGCGGAGAGGGCGGGCAGCAGCATGGCGGCCAGAATCGCGATGATAGCGATAACCACCAGGAGCTCGATCAGGGTGAACTGTTTCTTCATTTTAAGAAACTCCTTTTTGTTGGTTTGCTTTTTTGTTATTTGTTAAAAAGCGTTTTAAATTCTTCGGACATTTTACGCCGGACTTTGGGAAAAATCCAGCCCCAACGTCCATAAATCCGAACTGACAACTTCAATTATACAACATTTTTGACTGCTTGTCAAGGGCAAAATGCAAAAAATCTTTAAAAAAATTGATTTTTTCCTGTTTTTTACCAATTTTGAGGTTAATTTCTGCCGCTGCCCGGGCATTACTGGTTTTCGGCTTTCAAACTGAATATCAGTGTGTGGTTTTTTCCGTCAAAAGGAGCTTTTACACGGTGAAGATTGTCCAGCAGGGCGGATATAGATTCATCCATTGCCAGAATTCCACTGCGCTGTTTTATTCGTTTATAAGTTACTCTGCCATCCGGAGCTATGTGGATTTCGATCGTAACCCGCGGCTCTCTGCCCCCCAACCGGTTAAGGTCGGGCGTAACCCACATTCGTTTGATCATCATTGCCACTTGTATATCATATCCGCTGTTGCCGCGTTCGCCCCCCGGAGCAGTATGCCCGGGTTGAGGATTCGATCCGCGCGGACCGCGGCTGCCGTTGCTGCTGATATTGCTTTCGCGCCGGCTGGAATCGGTTTTATTGCGGTTGCGCGCGGCATTGGGGTTTTTACGCGTCTTGACTTTGGGCTGTTTCAGCGTCCGCGCCTGCGGCATTTTTTGCGCTTGCGGCAGTGTCCGGTTGACTGCCGGTTTGGGACGCGTGCGGGTTTTTACTTCAGGCTGCTTCAGTGCGCGTACCTGTTCAGGAACCAACGCCCGGGGCAATTTGTTGGAAATCTCCGGTTCCGTAACTGTGGTCGGCTCGCCGCCATCCTGACTGCCCGACGGAGGTATGGGATTAGCAGGATCGGGATCCGGCGAGGGATTTTCCACTACATTGTCCAGCGCCGGATCATAAAACTGAATGGTGATGGTATCTTCCTCTTTATCCAGCCATTCGCTTATTACCGAAAAAGAGAGCACCAGCACCACCGTCAGAAAATGCCCCGCAATCACGCCGATGCGTATCTTGCGCACGGTCAGGCGTGATACTATGCTGTTCAAATTTTTCGGATTTTTTTCCACTGTAAATCATATCTCCTCTGCACCCAACTAATATAGCACTGCAATGTTTATCTGCAAGCACTTTTTGGAAAAAAATACAACAACTCCCAATACCGTATATCTTATCAACTTGCTCCGCTTTTTTCAACTTTTCTGAACAGCCCGATCCCACACACAAAAAAACGGCCGGAAAACCTGTTGACAGATCTTCCGGCCGGATTGCTTGCAATAAGTCTGAACTTATTCAGCCTTGGCTTCTTCAGCTGCCGGGGCGGCCGCCGCGACAAACTTCAGAATGCACATTTCGCAGGCATCGCCTCTGCGCTTGCCCAGCTTGATGATGCTGGTGTAACCGCCCTGACGATCGGCATAAGCCGGGGCGATTTCCGCAAACAGCTTGGCAACCATATCCACATTGCGCAGAGCGCTGATTGCCAGACGGCGGTGGTGCAGATCACCCTTCTTGCCAAGAGTGACCATCTTGTCCGCCAAACGGCGGGCTTCACGGGCTTTCACCAGCGAAGTGGTGATCTGGCCGTGTTCGATCAGGCTGCTGACCATATTCGCCAGCATCGCGCGGCGATGAGCACCGGTACGGCCGATTTTGAATGTATGAACGCGATGACGCATTTTACTTTTCCTCCTGCTCTTCCTCGGGTTCCAGACGAACCTTGGCAGATTCAATTTCCAGCGCCGCCAACAGCGTGTCGCTGAAAGCCATACCGAGGCTCAAACCGAGTTTATCGATTTTTTCTTTGATTTCGTCGAGCGACTTTTTGCCGAAGTTGCGATACTTGAGCATCCGGCTTTCGGACTTGGTGCAAAGCTCGCCGATAAGTTTGATATTGGCATTGTTCAGGCAGTTCATAGCGCGGACCGAAAGATCCAGCGTATCAACATCCTGCGCGAGCAGCTTGAAGACCTTCAAATCTTCGTCGCTCATCATCTCGCGGGCATCCTTTTCCACCGGCTGACCGCCCAGGAATACCTGCAAGTGATCCTTGAGGATCTGGGCCGCATTTTCCAGCGCTGCTTTCGGAGTGATGCTGCCATCGGTCCAGATTTCAATTTCCAGGCTGTCCATTTCGGTTTCTTCACCAACTCGGGCAGCTCCCACATGGTAGTTCACATGGGTTACAGGACTGAACAGACAGTCGATCGGAATCGTCCCGATCGAACGGGCTACCGCGGCTTTTTCCACCGGCAGATAACCTTTGCCCTTGATAACATCGATTTCAGCACGGAAAGCAACATTCTTATCAAGCGTACAGATCACCTGTTCGGGATTCAGCACTTCGACGGTACCATCAGTGATGATGTCGCCAGCGGTTACTTCTCCAGCCTTGTCCTTGCGGATTTCGAGCGTCTTTGCCGCATCGCCGTGCAGACAGAGCCGGACATTTTTGA
>JAZNBV010000038.1:0-15384 GCA_045587205.1 Victivallaceae bacterium | reverse complement strand
AGTTCTCCTGTCAAAATTCCACCATGCAGACATATTGAACCAAGCCGGGGATTTTTTCATCACGCTCGATTGGAAAAACAGACGTTACCGAAAAAGACAAATGCTTTGAATCAAATTCAAAAAGATTGGAACTCCCCAGCTTTTCATCAAAAGCATTGCGTAGAGCCGCTCCGAATTTTTCCGCGATTTCAATATTTTCTTTCATCAGATAACTCACCTGATATTGGCGTTTAAGAAAATCACCGAAAATACTTTCTGTCCAAAAGGCGGGACATTTTTTATCCCGGAAATCCGGCATAGTTTTCCAAACCGAAAACTTTTTTTCTGTAACAACTTTGTGTTTTATGAGATGTTCATGCAGTATCCGCAGAATCATCTTTTCCGGCCCGGCTGGCTGTTTCTGCTGTTTGGCAAGGAACAGGCACTCCGGACACAACATGCTGTACGCATAATGTTTCTGCTTTACAAGAGTTTGTTCCGTTTCCCGGTGACAGATATTGCATTTGATAATCATTATTCGCCCTGATTTTTTCAATTTGCAATTTGGATGATCCAGCTTATAATTATTCCAATGGAAAGAGTCATTGCAACATACCATTTCTTGAGCAATATGCAAAATCCTGCCCATCCAGCCGTCAACATAAACATTCCGACAAGGAAACATATTCCGCCGTACCAGACATCAAAAATATTTTCCAGTTGCGGAAAAATATTGTACAATATTCCAAAAATCAGCAGTTGAAAACACAACGATCCACACAAAACCATCCCGGCAGCGAGCTGATGACGTTTTTGCACAGGAGCTTTCCCTGCAAAACGCGCGGCAAGTGTTCGTACTGAATAGATTATCCCAGAATATATCATTACATATCTGCACTTTCCAATCGGTTGATATTGCAAATCAAACACTGTCAACATAATATACCATCGGCAAGATAAATTTCAATTTGCGATTTTCTTTTATTTAAAACAAATTTGCAATGATGATGCCAACGGGATGCTTCATCCGAGCTTTGCCGCCAAAACTTGTGAAGAGGTCAGCTTTGAATTCCGGAAAATGCTGACTGGATACTTTTAAATTGCTTTTTCCGGCAGAAATTTGTTCCATTTCCTGATTAGAGTTTTTGTGTTACATTGCAAATGTCGGTGACCATTTGGAAAAGAAAAATTGCGGGTGACGGCGGAGGGGAGATCTGCTGTATAGGTGTTACACCCGGTAAATATCGCTTTTTGGGTAAATAGTGCTCTTTTTTGACTGCTTTATACATTGACAACTCCTGCTTTTGGAGATATAGTATTTAATTCATCATCCAGGAGATTTTTATGTCAAAGCAAAAAAATTATAAGAAAACTTTAACAGCCTGTTATCTCGGATTTGTAACACAGGCGATATCGGCAAATTTCACCCCATTACTCTTTTTGACATTCAAAGGAACGTATGGGATCAGTCTGGAAAAAATCGCCTTGATCCCGATGACTTTTTATCTGACGCAATTCTTTGTGGACATAGCCGCGGCAAAATATGCGGATAAGATTGGATACCGTCTCTGCGTGATCGCATCTCAAGCTTTGTCGTCGGCGGGTTTAGTGCTTCTGACATTTTTACCTGGAGTTCTGCCGGATCCATTCATCGGCATTTTACTGGCAGTTGTTCTTTATGCAATCGGAAGCGGATTGATCGAAGTTCTGCTGAGTCCCATTGTGGAAGCTTGTCCGTTCGAAAACAAGGACGGTGTTATGAGTTTGCTGCATTCATTTTATTGCTGGGGCGCAGTAGGTGTTGTTGCAGGCTCGACGTTGTTTTTTGCTGTGTTCGGCATAGCTCATTGGAAGATCCTGACAATCATCTGGGCATTGATCCCCCTGTATAATGCCATCAATTTTATCAGCTGTCCCATCGAAAAACTTGGTGCGGATGGTTCGAATATGAGCATTCGTCAGCTGTTGAGCATACCGATGTTCTGGATGATGATATTTTTAATGATTTGTGCAGGATCATCTGAAGCAACGATGTGTCAATGGGCTTCCGCTTTCACCGAATCAGCGTTGAAAGTTTCGAAATTGGTCGGAGATTTGGCAGGACCTTGTATGTTTGCTGCGTTTATGGGAATCGCCCGGATGCTGTATGGCAAAATGAGTGAAAAACTCAACTTGACCAAAACGATGCTCTGGTGCGGATTTTTTGCAGCTGTATGTTATTTATTGGCATCGTTGTCATCCTGGGCGATATTGGGCTTGGCGGGTTGTGCTCTTTGCGGTCTTGCAGTAGGAATTATGTGGCCGGGAACGATCAGTCTTTCTTCCCGGAATTGCCCGACTGGAGGAACTGCAATGTTTGCATTTCTTGCCTTGGCAGGGGATCTTGGTGCGACTGTCGGACCTGTAACCGTTGGAAAAGTAGCAGAGCTTACAGGTGAAAACCTGAAAAACGGTTTGCTTGCTGCAACGATATTTCCCATTTGTATGACACTGGGACTCTTTATGCTTTACAGACATACCCGGCAGAAGAATTAAACACACGCAAAAAGAGGTGTTGCAAAACTTCAAAAAAGTTTTTGCCCGCAAATAATGACGGCCCAAGCGCAGATGATATGATTTAACACTTCAGTTTTACAAAATTTGAGACGTTGCCTGTTAATTTGACAAGGTTATTTATATATCGGAGGAATATTAATATGTTTCAGCATTTGTTGCAATTTTTGAATACCATACCTTTTTTCAGTTCGGTACTTTTCGGGATTATTGCTATGATCATTGTCGGCAGTTCCTGGTGTCTGGTCGGGCTGGTTATGGGCGATGCACCAAAAAAGGGGATCGAACCCAGTCTGGTACAGCTGGGCGGCGCGCTTTTTTCTGTGACTTCCAGTCTGGTTATTATGGTTGTTACATCGGCATATTCCACGGCATCGGCTCGCGTTACGGTGCTTACCTGTCTTACCTATTTTGTTGCCACCTGTCTTAATTTTGTTATGCTGCAGCTGATGTCCAAAGCTATGCAGCTGGGGCCGAACGGGATCATCTGGGCAATAATCCAATCGGCACTGGTTTTTCCGTTTATTTGCGGGATTGCGTTTTTCGATGTAAATTTTACCTTTTTGCGCGGTACCGGGATAATTTTTCTGCTGGCGGCATTGATTCTTTTTGCCTTCAGCAAAAACAACGATAACCGTTCCGGCGGTAAAAAGTGGAAGATTCTGGCATTTACCTGTATGATCATAGCGGCGGTTCAGCAGAATCTTTCGACTCTGCCTTCTTATTTTGAAGCGGCGCGCGGAGTTCCGAGCATTGTCCGCTCGTTGAGTTCCGCTTGCGGGTCGCTTTTTATGGCAGTTATCTGGAATCTGCTGCAGATGGACCAGGCGCGCTGGAACCAGATCAGATCGAATATCCGGAATGTGATTTTATGGAAATATATTGCTGTTCTGCAGCTGTTCGGACTGATTTTTGCCTACACGCTTTTTTATCCCGGAATGAATGTTATGGCAGATAAAGGTATGGGGGGGATGTGCTACCCGATGCTGGTAGGGTCCTGTATAGTAAGTTTTACACTTTCAAGCATCTGGCTTTTGAAGGAAAAGCTTCGTACGGTACAGCTGGCGGCATTGATCGTATGTATTGCCGGATTGATATTGATCTGCACTGATTGAAAATTACTGTATCGTCAGTGGAAATTTAAAAAAAATCCGCGGATTTCTGCAAATTTTTTTGCAAAAATATTTTTCCGGATTATCTTTTCAAGAGAATGCTTTAAAAGAACAGGGAGTAAATATTATGGTTGCAATCAAAAAGGTTGATTTTTTCGGGTTCAAAGATGCGCTGCTGCTTTCCAATGGCATTGTGGATTTGATCATAACAACTGACGTCGGGCCGCGCATACTTTTCTACGGCTTTACCGGCGGTCAGAATTTTATGAAAGTTTTTGAAAATGAAACTGCCCCCATTGATGATAATACCTGGCACAGTTACGGCGGTCACCGGCTGTGGTACGCTCCCGAAAAAGCCGAACGCACCTACTATCCTGACAACAAACCCGTGGCGTGGGCGTTTGATAAAGGAGTGCTGACCATTGTTGCACCCGATGAGGAATCACGCTGGCTGGGCAAAAGAATCGTGATCAGACTGGCGGAGGATTCGAGCAGAGTGGAAATAACCCATTACCTTAAAAATATCGGACTCTGGCCGCTGGATGTTTCTGCGTGGTGCCTTACTGTTATGGCGCCGGGAGGAACATTGAAAGTGCCGCAGCCGCCTTACATACCCCACGGCGGAGGGGAGGGCGAATCCTTTGATCCTGCGCGCTCCATTGTCTGCTGGCATTTTACTAAAATGAATGACCCGCGTCTGCAGTGGAGTGATGATTTTATGATCCTCAAGCAGGATGACAGCGTGGACAGCAAGATCAAACTGGGTATGCATAACGAAGTCGGATATGCTCTTTATGAACTTAATGGCGAAGTATTCCGCAAGGACTATTCCTGTATCGAAGGCGCACTTTACCCGGATATGAACTGCAATACGGAATTTTTCACGATGCCGGGATTTCTGGAAATAGAGTCGCTTTCTCCGGTGACCCGCCTTGCTGAAGGCGAAAGTCTGGAACATACCGAAGTGTGGAGCTTGAGCCGGTAAATCAGTTTTCTTAAACCGATCATTTTCTGCCGGTGGGAGGGCGTTTCCCGGTATTCCGGCGGCGATAAAACGGTGGCTTTTTTGAAAAAATGGCTGAAACTGTAAAAATAAGTGTGGGGTTGCTTTTACAATCGACAATATTAACTTTTTTCAATTAATATTCAAAACAGCCCTTGACAAAACTGTTGATTTATGTTATACTGTAAAGGTGAGATACATCCTTAACCGAAAAAAAAAGGGAAAATAATGAAAAATATGTCTGCTTACAAACCTGCCGATCGGCAGGTAAAGCACTGGTCGTGCTTTACCTTAATTGAACTTCTTGTAGTGATCGCGATCATCGCGATCCTGGCGGCAATGCTGCTGCCGGCACTGTCAGCAGCGCGGGCGCAGGCTCACGCTGCAAATTGTGCTGCCAACCTCAAACAGCTGGGGGTATATGAGGCAATGTATATGAACGACTTTCAGACATATATGACTGGCGCGCATCCCTTTGGTATAACTTATGCCCAGGCGTGGCTGAAACTCGGTTATGTGGATCGCAGCAAAGATTCCGCTTCAAAAATGTCTGAACACTCCGGTAAGATTTTTTCCTGTCCGGGGTGTCCGGAACTGCAGTGTTACGGACGCAATTCAACTAATACTTCACACATTTACGGTTACAATGCAGTTCCAATGAAGCACGGCGGAGTTGAGTGGTATCCAAAAGATTCTGAAGGCAGCAATTACGGTATTTATCTTGTTGAACCCTTTGTAAAGGCAAGAGGTGCCGCCAAATCCAAACACGGCGACCCTTCCGAAGCTCCATTGATCGGTGATATCGGCAGAAAAGCCGCCCGGACAATGTGGTACCGTATTGACTGCTGTTGCAGTAAAGAACAGAGCGATACATCGTATGCCTTTTATCTGGCGCATAACAGTACGGGCAATATGGTGATGCTTGATGGTCACGTTAATGCATTGACCCGTGACGGAGTATTGGCGCTGCGTTGGCACAATCAACCGATGTATGTATTGGATAAACTTGATTGATCTGCTGCAAATTAAGTTGTGCCTGATAACTTATAATCCCCGCGTGCCGGGAAAGGTGATTGACTTGCACATTGATTTTTTTATATGAAAATGTGCAAGTTTTTGCAATTAATGTTTAATTTGCCCTTGACAAAACTGTTGATTTATGTTATACTGTAAAGGTGTGATGCATCCTTAACAAAAAAAAAGGGAAAATAATGAAAAATCTCTCTGCTTGCAAACCTGCCGATCGGCAGGTAAAGCACTGGTCGTGCTTTACCTTAATTGAACTTCTCGTAGTGATCGCGATCATCGCGATCCTGGCGGCAATGCTGTTGCCGGCACTGTCGGCAGCACGGGCGCGGGCTCACGCAGCAAGTTGCGCCGCCAACCTCAAACAGCTCGGTATGTACGAAATAATGTATATGGGGGATTTTGAAACCTATATGACCGGCGCCTATCCCTACGACAGCACTTATGCCCAGATGTGGGTGAAACTCGGTTATGTGGATCGCAGCAAAGATTCAGCTCGTGCTATTTCCGAACACTCCGGCAAGATTTTTGCCTGTCCGGGGAGTCCGGAGCTGAAGCGTTACGGATATGATTCTGATAATACTTCGCATATCTACGGCTACAATGGTGTACCTATTTATCACGGCGGAGTGGCGTGGTATGCCAAAAATTCGGAAGGGGCATATTGCGGTACTTACGTCGTGGAAGGTTTTATCAAAGCCAACGGTGCTGCCAAAGCCAGACACGGCGACCCCTCGCAGGCGCCGCTGATCGGTGATACCGGCAGACGCGGTATCCGGGCAATGTGGTACCGTATGGGGTGTTCCTGTTCCGGTGAAGTTACAGATTCATCATACTGCTTTTATCTGGCGCATAACGGCACCGGTAATATGCTTATGCTCGATGGTCACGTGGAAGTTATGACCCGTCAGGATATGACAAATCTGCGCTGGCACAATCAGCCGCTGCTGATACTTGATAAATTGGAATAACAGAGTATTTACAGCGTTTTTGATCATCAAAAACAACTGCAGGCGCCCGGAAAAGTATAAAATTGATTGATTTGAACAAAAATTGATCGTTTTGAACATTGCAATATATTTTCCGGGCGCTATATTTATCTGCAGAAAGCGTTTTTTGTTTACTGCAGTGTAAAGTAATTGAATAAGGTAATGGGAATGAGGAATTTTTTTTGTTGGGCAGCTGTATTGTTTTTAAGCATACAGAGTTTGTCTGCTGCGGTTACAGCTTCCGGAAATTCTGCCGGGATCGTGCTTGAAAATAAGTTTGTCCGGTTGAAAATAGTCGAAAGCGGAGGCAGAATAGCCTCGCTTGTCAACAAAAAGACCAACACTGATTTGCTTGCCGGCGATAACAGTATTCACGCCGGGCTGGGCAAAGTGCGTGACATATTCGGGCGCAACCTCGGATTTATGACCGGTTCCCGCCAGATAAGAATCGTGGAAAACACTCCCCGCAAGGCCGTGGTTGAAACGCGCTATACTGCGCGCGGCGGTCTGGTTGACGGTCTGGAAGTAGTTAAAACCTACACACTTAACGATAACTCTCCGGTTGTTGAATTCAGTGAAACATATCGCAGTAAAGTCCGCGACAACCGTTTTATTGCCAACTGGCACAACCGTATTCCGGTGTTTGATAATGGCAACGGTATTGATATATCCACTGCATCTGGAGTTATAAGTTTTGCCGGGGCGGTGCATAACCGCAATAACTATATATTTGATCCCCGGGCTGATTTTTTGGCTTTCTGCGATAAAAAATCCGGTAATGGAATGGCAGTATTGCTCAACGAAAAGGAGTTGCGAGACAGTTTTTATGTTTTTGCCGCCGGAGATCATTTTTCGCTGGAATGTAATTTCAGAGATATCCCGCTGCGTCCGGTGGTAGGTGCCGATGAGTGGAAAGTTTCAGGTTCATTAATACCGTTTACCGCCCGCGGCAGAGTTCTTGCAGTCAACGGCAGCGCAGTTGCTGTGCTGGAAAAGTCGGGCAGGGCGGCAGTCACGCTTTTGCGCGATCTGGGCAGAGGATTTCTCAAACAGGACAGTTCCGGCAGAGTTTATAAAGAGGCAGAGTTGTTGTGCAATTCTGTTTTTGAATTTGATCTGGCTGAAAAATCTTCCAAGGTAACTGTCAGCGGCAGAGATGTGGAGTTTGATCTTGAATTGCCACCAGCAGATGCCGTAAAAAAAGATTTGACAGTCAGCAGCACTCCACCGGCGGTACGCAAATCGGGAGAGGATGGTATTTATTACTATTACCCTGAAATGTTTTTAACGCCGGATATTACAGCGGAAATAATGTTTGGCATCAAAGGAGATTTCCGCAAAAAGAAGAATTTCCGGATGGCGCTCTGTCTGCCGGAAAATCTTGAAATGACCTACGCGTCCAATGCCTCAAAGGATATGGGCATTGTGGAAATCAACGGCAGAAAATACCGCCGGTACGAAATTTTTATAACCCGCAAAAACACTTACCACTACGCCGTAAGAATTGATTTGCTGCCCGGAAAGGATTTCAGGGAATCCGAACTCTATGTAATGGCGCTCTGGGAGAACGGCGCACAGACTCCGCAAAAGGTGCCGCTGCGTTTGACAGAACCGTTCCCGGAAATCGGTAAGGGGTTGAAAAAATTGAAGATCGGTCTTGGTGTCACCAGCGATGCCGATAAGATGTGGAAATTGCCCGATTATCACAAAATCGGTGTTAATTTTATGGAATATTGGGAGTATCTGCCCAAAAGAATGTTCCTGAATCCGCTGCCGGATGGTGCGTTCAGCAGAAAGATCCGTCAGGCGGCAGAAAGAAATATTGAATCTTACTTTGAACTCGGCGGTTCATTTACCCGCCCGCAGGATGCGCTTGCGGGAATAATGACCCGGGAACTCGGTACTTTGCATCATCCGGTTAAAAGTTTTGAAGCAATAAAACCGCAGGATATCCAGGCGATTGACTGCACCGGTAAACCGGTCAAGCTGATCTGTCCTTCAGTACGCGGCAGATATTACTCCAAAACGGTCGATTCGTTAAAAAGCGCCATTGATTACGGTTTTGATAATATAGCGTATGATGAAGAAGTATGGAGCAACGGCGCAAAGGTATGTTTCTGCAAACGCTGCAAAGATTTGTTCAGAAAGTTCCTGACAGAAAAATACCCCTCTGTATCTTATCAGGAACCGGAAATAACCGTGCGCGAAGCCGGTAAATACCCGGCGTTGGAAGATGCGTGGTGGGATTTTAAAACCTCGCTGGTGACAGATATTTATCAGGAACTGCGCCGGATCGCCGATACATACCGCAATCCGGAGCGGAAACGCCGGCAATTGTATATATGGTTGAGCAGCTCGCTGGACGGCGGAAAGCGTTACGGTGCGATCACCGACCGTTTGACCGACTACAAAAAGTTCGGTATGATTTTTGACTGGGTGGCGCCTATGATGTACACTGACAGCAGTGCCGAGGTCGGCAAAAATGCCCGCGCGGCGCGGCGTCTGCTTGAGGGAACACGCGGCAATTTGATTATGGGGCTCTGTCCGAACCGCTATTACGAATATTTCCGGGTGGAATCGCAGTCTTTCGGCAGTATGGATGTAGTGCTTGAACAGATATTGGAGGCATTTTTCAACGGCGCCAGGGGGGTGGTTTTCTGGAGTCACCGCGGCGGATTCCGCGGGACCCGCGATTTCCGTAATGTTGCGCTGGCAGTGAAAATGATTATGCCGGTGGAGGATATATTGCTTAACGGCAAAGAGATCACTCTCAAACACAGCAATCCGGCAGTAACGGTTTCTGCGTGGGAGTGGAAGGGCGAGATAGCTGTATTTTTGCGTAATTACGATCACAATAAAGTCAAAACCGTTCTGGATATACCGGTTGGTTTGCAGGCGTTTGATACTCTTACCGGCAAAAAAGTTGGAAAAGAGGTTGTTTTCGGCTCCAGTCGGATCAAGGTACTGCATTTGCGTCGGTCCGGGAGTGATTTATGATGAAAAAACTGTTTTTTTCAATAGTTCTGGCAGTGGCGGGGAGCGCCTATGCTGCGGAAGAAAACAGCTGCTACCTTGTCAGGAGCGATA
Organism: Victivallaceae bacterium; assembly: GCA_045587205.1. Classification (GTDB taxonomy): domain Bacteria; phylum Verrucomicrobiota; class Lentisphaeria; order Victivallales; family Victivallaceae; genus SIG78. Next base: position 5,635 of record JAZNBV010000038.1, on the reverse strand, counting down.
TCGGCAGCGGTCCGGCGGTATGGCAAATGACCAGTACCCCGCGGAATGCAACAACAAAGATCTTGGATCTTGAAATTGATCCGGTATATATAAAATCCGCCGCGATCGAGTATGAAATACTGCATCCGGCGTACGATCCGGTGCGGAAAAATTACTGCAAAGAACAGAATCACACCTGGGGCGACATAGTTGTAAAAGTTAATGAAAAAACGGTTTATTCCGGTTTTGCCGGTAAATATATCACGCCTGCCGGGATCCATCACTTGAAAATTGCTCCGGAAGTGTTGAAAAAAGGTCAAAATAAAATCTCTTTTGCCTGGAAAAAACTTGCAAAAGATACTCAACGGCATTATGGTTATATATACTTTGCTGTTGACAAAAGCGATCGTGAGATCGCGCGGCGCAAATTGCCGAAATCCCGACAGGGCAAAGTGCATAATGATGACTTGAGGATCCGTCTGGTTCTGGAATTGTAACTCAAATAACATATCTTACAACATAAAGAAAGGTAATATTATGAAAAAGATGTGGTTGAGCACTCTGGCGGCATTGCTGCTGTGCGTGGGTATGACGCTTCCGGCAGCAGTTACTGTCAAAGAAAGCGCAAGTGGTATAACGCTGGAAAATGACTATGTGATGTTTGAAGTAGTCAAACGCGGCGGCAAGATCGGCAAGTTTGTTGATAAAGTTGCCAAACAGGATCTGCTCGCCGGCGATTCCGGCATTTACGCCGGGTTGGGTAAAGTGCGCGATATTTTCGGCAATTCGCTGGGTATGATGATCGGTGCGCGCCGTTTGAGCGTAAAATCCGCCACGCCGGACAAGGCGGAAGTCGAAGCCGTTTACTCGGTGCGCGGCGGCCTTATCGACGGTATGGAAATAGTAAAAACATACACACTTTTGAGCAATTCGCCTACTGTTGAGTTCAAAGAACTCTACCGCAGCAAGGTTAAAAAAAACCGTTTTGCCATTAACTGGCACAACCGTTTTTCGGTCAAAGCGACCCCACAGGATGTGGTATTTTCTTCCGGAAAATGTTCAGTGGATCTGGCAAAAGCTATCAACAACCGCAACAATTATATGGAAAAAAGCGATGCCGATTACCTCGGTTGGGTCAATACCAAAGCGCAGAATGGTGTGGTGCTGCGGGTGAATGAAAAGAATTTTCTGGAAAATTTTTATGTATGGGGGGATAATTTTTTCTCGCTCGAAGCCAATTTCCGCGATATCTCCATCCAGCCGACGGTCGGTGTTGATGAGTGGATCATTTCCGGTGAGTTGACTCCCTTTGCCGGTTTCGGAAAAATCGTTGCAGTGAACCGCGATGCTGTGGTGAGTTTGAGCAAAGTCAACGGCAAAAATTATGCTAATGTGGCGATTGTCCGCGATCTGGGCAAAGGTAAGGTCAAAGTCAGCGGGACAGCAAAAGATCAGGTTGTTTCCGGTGAACTTAAAGTTGGCAAAGTTTTCAAGTTTGAACTCGGAAAAAATGCCTGCCAGATCACGCTGGAAGCCGTCGGTAAAGAGAGCAAAATCGTGGTGCCTTCTGCCGCGGATCTGGCAATAAATGGCAAGATTGCCACTAAAGTTACGGTCCGGAAAACTGCCGGTATCAATGGGTTTTATTACTATTTTCCGCAGTTGTATGTTTCTAACGAGATCCCTGCAGAAATCGCGTTCGGTCTGCAGGGCGATTTCCGCAAAGTCAAAAATTTCCGTCTGGCGCTGGCATTGCCGCCCGGGCTGGATATAACCTACTCGGTGCCGAAAGGCAATTATATCGGCGAAATCAAGATCAAAGACAAGAGCTACCGTCAGTATGAATTCAAATCTTTCCGTACAGTTTCTTACAGTGCCAACATACCTATGGATATTGTGGCAAATGACAAGTTCAAAGATTCTGAACTTTATCTGTGGGCAGTCTGGGACGGCGGCAGTCAGACGCCGGAAAAAATCCCGGTCAAACTTATCGGCAAACTTCCCGAAGTCGGCAAAGGACTCAAACGCCTCTATATGGGATTGAATGTAACCAGCCGTCTGGCAAAGGATTGGAAAGTTCCGCAGTACGATAAACTCGGTGTGAACTTTATTGAGTATTGGGAATACCACCCGGCTGTATCGTACCTCAAGCCGTACCCTGATAACTCATTTTTGCCTTACATTGAAGAAGGCAAAAAGCGCGGCATCAAGAGTTTTATCGAAATCGGTACAGCCTACACCCGCGTCGGCGATGCGGTGCGCGGCAATATGAAAAAAGAGATCGGTACGCTCAATTACCCGGTCAAAAGTTATGAAGAAATCAAACTTGAAGATATCCGGGCAATCGATTATAACGGAAAGCCGGTGAATATGGTCTGTCCTTCAAACCGCAGCAGATATTATCAGAAAACGATCGATACACTGCGTGTAAATATCAGCTACGGTTTTGAAAATATCTCTTTTGATGAAGAAGCGTGGAGCAGCGGCGCTACCATCTGTTTCTGCAAACGGTGCAAAGACGAATTCAAAAAATTCCTGCAGAAAAAATATCCTGATCTGCCGTATCAGTCGCCGGAAATCACTGTGACTGAAGTCGGCAGACACGAAGCACTGGAAAATGCCTGGTGGGATTTTAAAACCGATCTGGTCGCCGATCTCTACCGCAGCTACCGCGAAGAAATCGACAAGTTCAAAAATGAATCCGGTAAAAAACGCGAACTCTTTGTCTGGTTGAGCAGTTCGGTCGGCAAAAAACGCTACGGTGCGATCACTGACCGCCTGACTGATTACCGCAAGATGGGCAAATATATCGATTGGGCGATTCCGATGCTCTATACTGACAACAGTATGCAGATCGGCGAAAGCAGCAATTTCATTGCCAATAAGGTGTTGACTGATACCCGCGCCAAACTGATTATGGGACTCTGCCCCAACCGTTATTATGAATATTTCCGGATCGAAGCACAGTCAATGGGGACTGAAGCCGTGGTGCTTGAGCAGATACTGGAAGCGGTTTTCAACGGCGCCAAAGGGGTGATGTTCTGGAGTCACCGCGGCTGTTTCCGCGGGGCACTGGATTTCCGCAATGTGGCACTGGCAGTAAAAATGATTATGCCAATAGAGGATATTCTGCTGGATGGGAAACGTGTGGAACTTGCTTCCAGTAATCCGTCGGTAATGGTCACTGCACTCAAGCTGGGCAAAAGATATGCTGTGTTCCTGCGCAATTATGAAACCGGCAAGATCAAAACAGTGTTGAATGTGCCCGCCGGCCTCAAAGTGTATGATACCGTCAGCGGGAAAGAAGTTTCCAGTGAAGTGGAGTTGGATAAGTGCCGCGTGAAAGTGCTTGAACTTAAATAACAAAATAACCTTAAACAAAATAGAAAGGTCAAAAAAATGAAAAAATCACTTATCGCACTTGGTCTGGCAGTTGCCTGTGTGCTTACTGCTGCCGAAAAGAAAGATTACTCGCAGTACCTCAAGGTTGCCTCCGACCTCGGTACAGGCAAATCCGGTTGGACTATGACCAGCAGTTATGCCAATGCAACGGTAAAAAAACTCAATCTGGAAGTGGAGCCTTCTGAAGTAAAAGCTGCTGCCATTGAGTACGAAATCAATTGCAATCCCTATGACCCGCGTACCAAAATCTATGTAACCAAAGAAGATTACCACTGGGGCGATATTATTGTCAAGGTCAACAATACAGTTGTTTATAAAGGTCACGCCGGTAAATACATTTCCCGCAAAGGTAAAGGCATTCAGCGTATGGATATTGACCCCAAAGTACTGAAAGCCGGTGAAAATACCATCAGCTTTGTCTGGGATCGTCTTCCCAAGGGCGACAAGCGCATTTGCGGTTACATCTATTTCGGCGTTGACTTGAGCGAACGCGAAATCGCCCGCCGCAAGATGCCTGCTGCCAAGCGCCCGAAAGTTCATAATGACGATATAAGAATCCGTCTGCTTGTAAATATGTGAGAGGTTGTTTGGTTGTATGAACGGGTATTATGCAGCATCTGTACAGAACCGTATTCAGCCGGTGGTGCAGAATATGGTCGTTTCAGAAGGTATCTGCCGTCTGGACAGCGCACTTGAATTTAATTTATATACCAATGCTTGCGTGGATGATTCTGAAGCTGTCAAACTCTGCAAAAGCTACTGGCAGCTGGATTGCAAAATTAAGAAAAATGCGCTGGATCGTGAAATTCCCGCCGAAGGGTACGAACTGGAAGTTGCTCCGGGCAAGCTGGATGTTTATTGCGCTGACCGCAGCGGACTTTTGAATGCATTCAAGTCGATGCGTATGCTGGCAGAAACTGAACGCGGGGTTCTCATAAGTACGCAATGGCAGCTGCCGTGCGTAAAAATCAAAGATGCGCCGCGCTTTGCATTCCGCGGATTGCATATTTGCTATTTTCCTGAAACCGAATCCTGGCAGATCGAAAAATATATCCGCATCGCCGCTGCAATGAAATTCAATTATCTGGTGCTGGAATCCTGGGGCAGAATCAAGTTTAAATCACATCCGGAATTCTGTTTTTCGGAATACGCGGTCGATCCGCAGCAGATCCGCGATTTTGTCAAACTGGGTAAGGAACTGGGTATTACTCTGGTGCCGCAGTTCGGGATCTTCGGTCACGCGGCAATGGCGCGCTGCTGCGGTGGTAAGCACGCGCTGCTCAATGAACACCCGGAATATGCACCGCTGTTTGAACCGGATGGCTGGAGCTGGTGTCTCTCCAACCCTGTTACCCGGCAGTATCTGGAAGATATTGTGCTGGAATTGTGCGATATTTTTGACAATCCGCCCTATTTCCATATCGGCTGCGATGAAGCGTACAATGCCGGCAGTTGCTCGCTGTGCGCCGACGGTTTTGAAAAGAAACTCGAGGAACACATCATCTATTTCCACAATCTCCTGAAATCGCGCAACAGTAAAACCCTTATGTGGCACGATATGCTCCTGGTGCAAGGAACGCCCGAATACCGCGGTTTCCGCGCTTACGGCAGCGAACGCACCCGCAATCTCTACAAAGCTCTGCCGCGGGATATTATGCTGTGCGACTGGGAATACAACTACAGTGTGCCGGATTACGATCCGGAATGGCCCACTGTCAAATTCTTCAAGGAACAGGGTTTTGATATCATTCTCTGCCCGTGGAAAGATGCGGCGTTTACCAAAGATCTCGGCAATCAGGCCGATAAACACAATCTGGAAGGTATTCTGGGGACGACCTGGCACCATTTCCGGGCCGGCACATTCAGTGTGATTCTCAAGAGTGCATCGCAGGCGGCGTGGGCTCCGGATAAGGCAACTCCGCCTCACGTGGTTCCGCGCGAATATATTAATATGCTGCTGCGTTATATCGATAAAGATATGAATATGCAGACATACGACAGATTCGGCAACATAGCCAAACAGTTTTCGGTTGACACTGTCAACTGAAAACTGTTGTCAGCAATAAAAGATCAGAGGTTGTTGCAAAACTTCAAAAAAGTTTGTAACAACTTCTTTTTTTTATATTATCAAACTGAATCAGAATGTTTCAGTTTCTTCTTGTGACTGTTTGAGTTTTTATATAAAAATTTTCAATTTACTTATAATAACGCTCTGATCCCGACACGGGCAGGTCAATAAAAGCTATATGATTAA
>JAZNBV010000037.1:0-7214 GCA_045587205.1 Victivallaceae bacterium | reverse complement strand
ATTGAATTATTGGTAGTTATTGCCATTATTGCCATATTGGCGGCAATGCTGCTGCCGGCGTTGAATTCGGCAAGGAATACGGCGCGCACCAGCAGTTGTATGAACAGTGTGCGGCAGGTGGGGATCGGATATTTGAATTATGCCGGTGAATTCGGCTGTACTGTACCGGTTTACGCCAACAACCGCTGGTATAACAGCATTGCCGGTTATGTGGATGATTCTTCCGGAAATATCTGGAAATGCACAAATGATCTCCGGCAAAATGTCACCTTGAGTTATGGTATAAATCAGACTGTTTGCCGCGATCCGGAGTTCAGAAAAAAAGAGGATATGCTCTGGTACGGTCTGACGGTGAATAAAATAAAAAATCCGTCGGGGTTCATCACGGTTGCCGATGCCTGCAAATATTATATCGGCAAAGATGCTGCGGGCAGGGGCGTTACGGAAACAGTTGACGGCGAAACGGTGATTACAGGTGGCGTTTACAGTTATTTATCTTTGCGTCACAGCAAGGGTTTCTGTGCGGTTTTTGCCGATAGCCACAGTGAATATATCGTTTATAAAACTATGCCGACAGAGTATTGGGATTACAACGGCGATGCGTATAAAGATATTTAATCTGCTGATTTTATCGGCATTGCTGTTGGGAGGGTGCGGCAGAAAGAGTGAGGCAAAAGTTCCGGCAGCCGATGATTTGAGGATACTTTCGCTGGTGACTGCGGCGGATCATATAATTTGTGAACTCGGCTGTAAAGAAAAAATCGCTGCGGTTGACCGCCACGCCAAAGTATTGGAGTCTATGCGCGATGTACCGGTAACGGTAGCCGGCAGTATGGTGTCGCGCGAAATGCTGCGCAAATACCGGATCAATTATGCGGTGATCTGGTATTATCAGCGCAATTTGCTGCCGTTTTTTGCCAAAGAAAATATTGCAGTAATGGTGGTGGAAAAACAGAGTCTGGCAAGTTATCCGCTTCTGGTGCAGAAACTTGGAAGATTGTGTAATAAAGAATCTGCAGCGCGGGCACTGACCGATAAATATGAAAAAACACTGCAGAAGATGGCGGTGAAAGAAAAGAGTAAAAGTGTTTATTTTGAACTTTATACTCCGTGGAAAACGCCTTCGGCAAACGGGTATATAAGCAATGTACTGCAGCGTGCCGGGCTGCAGCTTGCCGCCGCCGGAGCGGTAAACGGTACCGTTTCGCCGGAAGCAGTGGTGCGGAGCAAGCCGGAAGTGATATTTTATGTGGAGAATTTCGGATCAGCAGAAGAGATAGCTGCCAGAAAGGCTTTGCGCAACACTCCGGCAGTTAAAAATAAAAGAATTTATGCTGTTAAGAGAAATTTACTTTGCGAGGGGGCGTTTCCCGGCGAATTAATGGATTTTTTCAGAGAAAAAACAGAGGGTTTTTAAGAAATGGCTTTTCATCGGATAACTTATCACGAGCAATATAAATTTGCTACTTTGCACAATTACGGGTGTACATTTCATTGTTCATTCTGCAGTTACAAACTCCGCAGCGGCGCCGAAGGCAGACCCGGTTTTGCGGTGCCGGCACCCAAACGTTATTTGAGCGTGGACGAAATCAAGTCGGTACTGCTTGAACTGCGCCCCGAAAAACTCTATTTTATGGGCGGCGAGCCCACCGTTGCCAGAGAATTGCCGGAAATTCTGGAGTTTGCCAAAAAAGAATTGAAGTGCGTTACCAAACTCGGTCATACCAACGGCAGCAAACTGCCGATGGTAAATCTGGACGGTGCCAATGTCGGATTCAAGGCCTGGAGCAGTGAACTGCACGAAAAAATCACCGGCAGACCCAAAGAACTTATTTATGGAAATTTTAAAAAAGCTTTTGCTGAAGGTATGACTCTGGCGGCAAATATGGTTTATGTGCCGGGATTGGTGGAAAACGATGAATTCAAGGGGTGTCTGGATTTTTTGAGTTCACTTTCACCTGATATACCTTTCCACATTATGGGCTACATTCCGGTTCCCGGTGAACCGTGGCGGCGCCCGACTGATGAAGAGATGTTCAATATTACTGAACTTTGCAAAAAGTATCTTACCAATGTTGCTTCATCGCACCTTACTGCTGAAGAAGCATTGGATCTGGCTTGCCGCGATGACCGTTTCCGGGTCAAAACTGTAGCAGGGGAGTGAAAAATTGTCGTTGCGCGGTAAATACATTCTTGCTTCGGTATTGCTTCTGATTACAGTTCTGCTGGCGCTTGCCGGCGGGGAATGGCGGGAGTTCGGAGCGTTTGTTTCCGGCAATGCGGATAATGAAGTAAATACCATTTTTCTGCATATCCGTCTGCCGCGGGTGCTGGGCGCTGCCGTGTCAGGTGTATTGCTTGCCGCTGCCGGTTGTACGGTGCAATTACTTTTCCGCAATCCGTTGAGTTCTCCGCACGTTATCGGTTCGGTGAATGCCGCCGCGCTGGGCGCAGTGGGCGTTATGGCTCTGGGGATACATTCTTTATGGGGAATGTTCGGCGGCAGCTGTCTGGGGGCGTTGGCTGCGCTGTGGCTGCTTTTGACTCTGCCGCGGAGCAGAGGCAGGATCGCTGTTTTGCTCCTGGCAGGGGTTGCGCTCAATGCGTTTGCTTCGGCGGCAGTGAGCGGTATATTGTTTGTTGCCGGTGAACGGCTTGAGGGGTTGATATTCTGGCTGTTGGGCGGGTTCTGGAAACTCGATTGGGAGTCGATGATTCTGCTTTTGACCGTAATTGTGATTTTAATGCCGGCTCTGATTGCCATCCGGCGCGAAATGAATATGCTTTATCTGGGGGAAAACGCTGCACGCCACGCCGGTGTGGATACCAACCGGGTTATTTTTGTTTCGGTTATATGTTCGGCGCTTGCCACTGCGGCGGTGGTAGGCTGCTGCGGGGTGATCGGTTTTGTCGGCTTGCTGGTGCCGCACATAGCACGACGGGTTTTCGGCAGTGATTTTGCATTGCATCTTGCCGGGGCCGGGCTTACCGGGGCGATTCTGATGGCAGCAGCTGATTATGCGGCAAGATCAATCTTTGCACCGCTGGAAATGCCGGTGGGGGTTTTGACCAGTCTGATCGGAGCCCCGTTTTTTGCGGTGCTTATATTGCGCTGTCTGAAGAGAGGGGCTTCTGAAATATGAGTTTGCGTGCTGAATATATAACTTACCAATATCATACAGGAAAAACTCCGGCGCTGGACGGCATATCTTATGAGTTTATACCGGGGCGCTTTTATGGAATATTCGGCTCCAACGGCAGCGGCAAAACCACTTTGCTGAAAACGCTTGCCGGAGATATAAATGCCGGAAAAGTTTTTGTTGATGACCGCCTACTGAACAATATTCCTGTTAAGGAGCGCGCGCTGCTGCTTGCCATAGCCGAGCAGGAAAATGAAACTGCATTACCGTTTACGGTGCGCGAATGTATAAAACTGGGTTGTTACGCAGTTGGAACTGTCAATGAAGATTTGATAGATGAACTTTTGACTTGCTGGCAGATGAATGATCTGCAGAATAAAATGTTTACCGAACTCTCCGGCGGTGAAAAACAGCGTGTAAAACTTTTGCGCGTGCTGGCGCAGAATACACCTTATATATTGCTCGATGAACCCGCCGCATCGCTCGATTGGGCGCGTCAGCTGGAACTTTACGAAAAACTCCGCAAACTTGCCGCAGAATCGGGCAAATGTGTGATTATGGTCTGCCACGACCTTTATATTGCGCCTGGATTCATCGACGAAATGCTTTTGATGAAATCCGGCAGACTCATTTATTTTGGCAAACCAGATTCTGTCGATGCCGGTAATGCCGTAGCACAGGCGTTTGAACGCAATATGCAAATAACCCGCACCGGAAATAATGTGACATTGTCGTGGTGATCAGAATTCGGAGAGTTTTTCAAACACTGCCTGCAGATCATCAAATTTCCAATCTGCCCGTTCATCCAGTGCAGTCGGCTGACTGTTGACTATGGCAATTTTTCCGCCGCCGCGCAGTGTCAGTTGAGGCAAGCCTGCTGCCGGATGTACAGTAAGACTGCTGCCCAGAACCAGTGTCAGATCAGACGATAAAAAGTCTTTATACGCCTGTTCCAGAACTTTACCGTCCAATTGTTCTCCGTAAAACACGATCCGGGGTTTGATTATGCCGCCGCACTCGCAGCGTGGACATCTGCCGGATTGCACGATCGGCGCAATATCGTTGTAGCTGAAGTATTTTCTGCAGGCAAGGCAGTCGTGATGCGCCGGACTGCCGTGGAGTTCGTAAAGTTTACTGCTTCCGGCGTGCTGATGCAGTATATCGATGTTCTGGGTATAGGTTGCATCGATCAAGCCGCGTTTTTCCCATTCGGCAATGGTTTTATGCACAATATTGGGTTGATAATTTTCAAGTCCGTACACAAAAGTTTGCGCCCATTCATAAAAATATTCCGGATGCCGCAGAAAGCAGGGCAGGGAAAGTATTTCCTCAACTTCCATACTGTGCCACTTCTGGCGGTAAACTCCTGCTTTGCCGCGAAAATCCGGAATTCCGGATAATGTGGAAATACCCGCCCCGGTAAAGACGGTTACTCTGGCAGAGTTGACTGCATAATCAAAAAGTGATTCAAGTGTATTTCCCATAAACATTATCCTTGCAGGGAACTTCAGAGATCCCGGCTGGTGGTTGTTTTATTGATCTCTTTTATAAGTTTGCGGTATTCTTCCATTGGCATAAGATCCTTTTTCATTGCCGCGATTGCTTTTGCCTTATTTGCATTGCCATACAGCAGTTCTATGGCGGTAAGCGCTGTGACCTGGGCGTTGACCACATACGCGGTGTATTCATCGACTATACCGTAATCAATGCCGTGTGCCGTGCCGCTGCAGCCGGAAACATAAGCGTGAACTGCCGGAATCACCGTGGCAATGTCACCCATATCGGTACTGCCGGCGGCAAAGGTCGTATTGTGGTCAAATGGGGTATCCGGCTGCAGATATTTGACAGTATCGCGGATGACTTCGCCCAGCGGCATATTGTCGTATAATGGAAGAAAACCGTTGACTGTTTCAATGGTGACCTCGCACTCGGCGGCTTTGGCAGCGTACATAACGATCTTATCAAAGCGCTCATTGAGTTCAAGCATCTGATCCAGTTCAGGCATCCGGAGCATATATTCCATAGTAACTTCGTTGGGAATAACATTTACAGCTTCGCCGCCGCCGGTAATGATGCCGTGGACACGCATCATATTGCTGTTGCTGTAAGATTCGCGCATCAAGGCTATTGCGTTCATTGCCAGTGTGGCGGCATTGAGCGCATTTTTGCCATTTTGCGGACCGGCCGCGTGACAGCTTACCCCGTGGAAGGTAAGGCGTTTATTGATCGCACCATTGTGGTCGCGGTGACCGAAACTGCCGGAAAGGTGGTTCATAAAGGCTATGTCAATATCATCAAGCACACCTTCGATGAGCATTTGAGATTTTCCGGAAATGGCCTGAATCTTACCGGCATCCATCAAGCTTTTGCGGTAATCCATTTCAATGCCTTCTTCCGCAGGGGTGCCGATCAGCGCGATCCTGCCGCAAAGTTGATCTTTTACCGCCAGCAGCGCCACTGCTGTACCGATAAGTCCGGCGCCGCCGATATTGTGACCGCAGGCGTGAACTGCTCCGGTGGTTTTGTCACATTGCGGGTGGTTGGGAATCAGAAGTGAATCCATCTCTCCCATAATTGCAATGGTCGGCCCGGGCTTGCCGGTATCGATATCGGCGCGGAATCCAGTCAGTGCCAAACCGGTTTTTACTTCCAAACCAAGTTTTTTCAACGCCTCGACAATATAGGCGGAGGTCTTTACTTCCCGGTAGCCCGGCTCCGGATTGTTCCATATCCAGCGTCCGGCTTCAAGAATAGTATTTTCTGATTGTTTTATTGCCGCCAGCGCTGCAGCTCTGGCATTTTCAATATTGCTCATATTTTTACCTTTATGTGATTAAAAAAGCACCGTCAGCCGGAGCCGACGGTGCTTGCAAAACTATCTTGTGATCTTAAAGAGTGCCGTTCTGCAAACGGATCTCATATTCAGGATCTACAAAGCAGTCATTGGTTGCCTGCAAGGCATCGACCAGCGGGTTGAATTCTGCATCGCAGAATCCGACGTGGCTGTGACGCACCCAACCTTCAGCATATTTGTAGTGCTTGGAGAGTCTGCCGAAGTGTTCGCCCTTGTTGAGCAAATCCTTGACATAGGCATCTTTACCCTGACTCAAATCCAGCCAGTGCTTCTGGCTGACGTGGCAGACCAGACCGGCAACTTTTTCGTCAATAACGGAAGATACATTGACGTAAATTTCCGGCACAACCGGACGGCGCATCGCATCGGTCAGACTGTGCGGCATTGAGTGATAAACGCGTACATCATTGGTGACGATTTCAGCCGGCGTAGCGCACATAAAGTTCTGCATACCGCGGCAGAACGCAGCCGATACCGCCAGACGGCCGGTATTGGTGTGGTCTTCCATATAATCATAAGGACCGTGGGTCAGAATGATCTCCGGAGCCACTTCGCGCACGATCGGTACGAGCTTGCTCAAAAGCTCGTGAGTGTAATACACCTGCAAATCGTCGCAAAGCGGTTCGTGGAACACTGCGCCGATGGTTTTGGCAGCGTTCATAGCTTCTTCGCGGCGGATACGCACGATTTCTTCGTAGGTATATTCCGCAGTACCCAGACTGCCGTTGGCTACGTCCATATAATGGATTTCATAGCCGGCTTTTTTCAACATCATAAGCGTGCCGGACATCCCGAAGTCGATATCATCGGGATGGCAGGCGATCGCCATTGCAGCTTTAGCCATTTTCTCTTACGCTTTCCTGTAAAAATCAATGCATTTCCACATCGCAGACGCCGAAACCGCCGCGATAGAAGTTGAAGATCACCGACGGGTGATCGCTCAAAAGCGACATCGGTACGCGGCTGTCAGCAATCTTCTTGCTGATCATATAGGTGGTCAGACGCTGACCGAACGGGTTGTCGTGGTGGCCGGGATGCCAGATGGAGACATTTTCAGCCTTCCAGGTCTGCACCGGACCGACGGTAACAGCTGCGGTCGGAACATTCTGCACGGTGCCGCCGCCGGAGGTACGGGCATTCTGGATCAGAGTGATCGGGTGCAGTTCCACCTGACGAAGTCGGAGGCCAAGCGGTCTTAGGAAGACAATACTAATGGCCAA
>JAZNBV010000036.1:0-2953 GCA_045587205.1 Victivallaceae bacterium | reverse complement strand
CGTCGCCAAAGGCTATGGCGGGACAAGGTGGGGAAAAGAACCTTTTTTCAAAAAGGTTTTTTCCCCGCAAAACATTTTCCTTTTTTTTATGCTTGAGCGAATCAATCTTTGAAAAGATTGCGGAAGCAATCGATCTGTTTTTTTATGGAGATCCGGTGTCGTGTGGAAATGATTTCGCTTTGGATAGAGCGGAGTTTCGGGGCTTGTTTCAGCATTTTTACTGTGTGATCCCAATCGATATTTCCGGTGCCGGGCAGATTATGCAGATCCAGACTTCCGATATTGTCGTGCAGGTGGCAGCAGATCATTTCCGGCATCATTTTTTCCAGGATTTTATCATCCCAGAGCGGTTCTCCGGCGTTGCATTTTCCCCAGAGGTCGCGTGCAGTACCGTGTACAAAACGGCCGTTATTCATATTATTTGCGTGCCCGGAATCGTAACAGAATCCGAGATATGGTGAATCAAAGCGTTTTTTGATGCGCCAGAGATTTTCCGGAGTATTCACCGGCAGGCAGATATTTTCTATACAGATAACTACTCCGCATTTTTCAGCTTCGGGCAGTAGCTCATCGAGCATACAGCAGATGCGGTCGATCTGCACATCGCAGCTGTCGCCAACACAGGTGTGGTCGTTGCCGATATGTATGGTCATAGTATCTACATTCATTCCGGCAGCAATATTCAGGTGCAGTTTGTGCCGCAGGACCGCAAGTTTGTGCGTATCGGGCATATTCAAATCCACCTCTTCGCCGTATGGAGCGTGCGAATCAAGGAATGTCAGACCTTCATCGGCCATTTCTTTACGGAAAACTTCCGCCATTGCCGGATCGGCTATGATCTCTTCTACGTGATAACTCTGCAGAACCATATTTTTTGCGTCATTGGCAGCTGCTTCGTGCAGCATATTGCGGCGCACAAGTTCGCTGGCGCCGTGCAGAGGCAGAACAAATGTCAAAGGTATATTACTCACAGATGACCTCACCGGTTGTGGTGTTGAAAAGATTATTAAAACATTCTGAAAGCTTCTGGCAGCCTATCGCGTCCCGGAACATGGATACTTCACTCTGGATAGCCTGCAGCCGGGGGGCTTTTTTCAAAAGCGGTACGATTTTGTTCCAGTCAAGCAGACCTTTGCCGGGGCGTGCGTGCGCATCCGTCAGTGCACCGTTGTCGTGCAAATGGCAGCAGACCATTTCCGGCAGCAGTTTTTCCAGGATCTGATCATCCCAGCGCGGTTCGCCGGCATTGCATTTTGCCCAGAGGTCGCGGGCGTAACCGCCTTTCAGATCGCGTGCTTTATCCATTAAATTTGCGTGCCCGGAATCATAGCAGAAGCCCAGATACGGTGTATCAAAGTGTTTTTTGATTTTCCAGAGATTTTCCGGAATATTCAGCTCTGACCAGCTATTTTCTATACATACGACCACATCGCACTGTTCCGCAACCGGCAGAATTTTCTCAAGCATACTGTAGATGCGTTCGAGCTGTGTGTCGGTGCTTTCGCCGATGCAAGTGTGACTGTTGCCGATGTGTATGACCATACTTTTTACATTCATATCTCCGGCGATCTGCAAGTGCAGTTTGTGGCGCAGGGAATTGATACCCAACGTGTCGGGCATATTCATATCAACGGCTACACCGAATGGTGCGTGTGAATCGACAAAATTCAATCCTTCCGCGCTCAATTCCGCTTGAACAACACTGGCAAACAATGGAGTTTTGACAATCTGGGCAACGATATTTTCACCCAGCACAATATGCTTTATGCCGGTTGCGGCAGCTTCGTGCAGCATTGCTTTGCGCAGATATTCATTGTCTGTACTCAACGGCAGACAGTAGGTTATCGGGAGAATTTTTTTCATACTTCTGTACTCTCTGTAACTCAATTATCCGCAAAAAGTTTTTCAAAGGTGTTGACCAGATCTTTGATGGCTATACAGTGGCGGAAGTGTTTTACTTCGCTCTGAATCACCTTCAAACGGGGTGCTTTGCGCAGCAGTGAAACGGTCTTTTTCCAGTCAATATTTCCCCAACCGGGCAGCTGGTGAATATCGGCGGTGCCGTCATTGTCGTGCAGATGGCAGTTTACAATGTGCGGCAGGAGTTTTTCCAGAGTATTGTTTTCCCATATTGGTTCTTCGTATCCGACCGCTTTCCAGCGCTCCCACGCCGGACTTTGCAGATAATTTCCAGTGCGGCTTGCCAGATTGGCGTGCCCGGAGTCAAAACAGAACCCCAGATTGTCGGTCGGATAGAGTGCTTTAAGTTTCAAGAGTGAATCGGCGCTGTTGGAGCGGGCCCAGGAGTTTTCCAGCGCTACGATCACACCATACTCTTCAGCTTCCGGCAGTATGCCGTCAAGCATCCGGCAGATTCTGGCGGTATGTTCTTCGGAAGAAAGCTCCGGCAGCATATTGTCGCTGCCCACGTGGAATGTAAGTGTGGAAATGTTCAGCGCCGCGGCAATGCGGATATAAAGTTTGTAATACATCAGCATCTTGTTCAGTTCAAAGTTCCCGGTGTTGTGCAAATCAAATACCCCACCACAGGGAGCGTGGGCATCGGCAAACTGCAATCCGGCATCGGCAAGCTCTTTGGCATACGCATTCATCAAACCGGGAGAACGCATAATGTTCTGGAACATTTCATAATTGAGTACAACATATTTACCGCCGTTATCGGCAAGTTCGCTGAAATAACAGCGGCGCAGTTCATCACTCAAACGGTTGCAATCAATATAATAACTTATCGGGCAGGGGGCACTCATACTTATTACTCCGGAAGTTGGTTGTTTCTGTTTTACTGACTGTTAAACACAGCCATCCCATAACTTTTCTATAAAGTAGCTGTAAAAACAGATTTTGCAAATAATTTGCAGATTTTTTCGCCAGGGGTACAAATACAACAGTCCCTTGTCATTTTTGCGTTTCTATACTTATTTTAAATCTTCCA
>JAZNBV010000035.1:0-35764 GCA_045587205.1 Victivallaceae bacterium | reverse complement strand
TTTGGCGACGGCGGAACCCCATTTCTTGGCACGGCGTAATGAAATGAAGTCGGCTCCAAAAACTTTCGCCGGGATTGCTTTTATTGTTTCAATAAAAGCAATCCCAACTTGTTTATTATAAGTAAATTGCAATATTTTTTTTCTGTAAAAAATCACGCTATTGCAAGAAAAAAACTAAAATACTCTGCTGCGGTTTGACAAAATAAAAAAAAGGTTGCTGCAAACTTTTTTAAGGTTTTGCAATACCCGCTTTTTTTTACCGGCACAGAACAGGTGCGTTTTTTGTAATTCAAGGTACTATATTTGTAATAAATGTTTTTGAAATAAGGTTGCAATGGTATAAAATCTATTTATATTATATCCGGTACTCTGCAGAACAAAAGGAGCGTCATTATGGGTATAAGTATCGGTCTGGTCGGTTTAGGATCATTCGGTTCAGCATTTGCCAAACTATTTAAAGCGCATCCGGCGGTCAGCCGCATCGGATTGTGTGACTTTGAAAAAAGCAAACTTGAAAAATTTGCCAACGACCCCTTTATGCAGGATAAACTTTCAACCAAAGATATTTATACCTCGCTGGATGATATCTGCAAAGCCGATTTTGATGCGCTGGTCATTATTACCCAGCCGTGGCTTCACGCACCGCAATGCATTCAGGCTCTGGAAAGCGGCAAGTCGGTTTACAGTGCTGTACCGGTCATTGAAATACCCGATGGCGATGAGATCCTTGAATGGTGCGGCAAACTGCGCGAGGCCGTGAAAAAGTCCGGCAGACACTATATGCTCGGTGAAACTACATATTTCCATCCGCAGACAATGTTCTGCCGCCGGATGGCAGCCGAAGGCAGATTCGGCAGTTTTATCTATGCTGAAGGCGATTACACGCACGATGTTGATGCACCCTGTTCTCTGCGCGAAGTTATGCGCTCAAGAACCACCGGGTTTATAGGCGAACAGTTCAATAAACTTATGCAGCCTTATTACGAAAGGAATATCCGCACCAGCCCGATGTTCTACCCCACACACTCGGTTTCCGGGCCGTTGGCGGTGATGAATACGCGTGCGGTGAAGGTTTCGGCATACGGATTTTGCAATCAGACTTGCGATCCATTTTTTGCCAATGCTGATTTTTCCAATGTAACGGCGCTTTTTCAGCTGGAAAACGGCGCGTCGTTCCGCGTTTGCGAATACCGCGAATGCGGTATGTCTGCACTCGACCGCAAAGATACGGAGACATTCCGTATTGTCGGAACCGCCGGGAGTTTTGCGCAGGATGTGTGGGAGGAAAATTTCCGCGGTCCCGGTAAGGATGCTGTCCGTCCGATCGAGAAAAAGGTTATGACTCCCGGAGAAATGTTTGATAAATTTCCCGTTGAAGTCGAAGAAGCTTTCCGGCAGGTGATGCTTGACGGTATGACTCCAGAAGAACGCAAAGATAAACAGAATGCTGATTTTGTTCCCCGCGGTCACGGCGGCTCGCACCCCTATTTAGTTCACGAATTCTGCTCAAGTGTGGCGGAAAACCGCAAGCCTCAAATCGATGTAGATCTGGCATCGCACTATATGGCTATGGGCGTGGCGGCAAATAAATCTGCGCTGAAAGATGGTGAACTTGTAAAAGTTATTGAATAAAAGAGGTGCTTTATATGCAGTTGCGGATGCTTTTTGATGTAAAAAACAGTTCCATACCGGCAATTCAGCTGCCGGAAGAGTTTGAAGTGCGCAGTTTGCGGGAGGATGAAATAGGTATTTGGGGTTCTGTGCTGCACCCCGCGTGCGGATTTTCAGTAAAAGGTGCTGAATATATGAAAATTTACGGGCCGCGGTTGTTACCCGGTGGGATAAAAGGTGTTTTTGAACGCGCATCCGGGCGATTGGTCGCATCTGCCAGCGGGCAGTATTGCGAATGCGGTGTGCAGGGCGGTCTGGGCTGGGTTATGGCACTGCCGGAAATGCGCGGCAGAAAACTTGGTGCGGCGGTTTCTGCCGCTGCAATGCAAACTGTTGCCGATAATGGATTCAAAACCATCTGTCTGGCAACCGATGACAACCGTCTGGCGGCATTGAAAATGTATTTATCTTTCGGTTTCCGGCCGTGGCTGTATTTTGAAGATATGGCTGAACGCTGGAAAAATATCTGCAGCAATTTGCACATAGAGCCCGGAACAATTGAAAATTATACTCTTGACGAACTGGGAAGTATAGTTGTCCGCCGCGATCTTGCCTGATTCCGGCAAAAGAGTGCTTTTTTGTTGGACTGCAGATTGGAAAAAAATCCTTTTGGTGTTATCTTATAAAAGATAACAGAAAACAAAGGGAGATTTCCGGTTATGAAAAAAACAGTCTGTTTCAAACTTTATGTTCTAACTTTGCTTACGGTGTTTGCCGTAACAGTCCGTGCCGCGGAAGATGTAAAGCTGCTTATTCCCGAAACCATTTATGCGGTTCCGGGTGTTGAGATGAATGTCTATTTCAATAATGTGGTGACGGTGATAAATCCCGCCAATTACGTTTTTGATGTGGATTGCGTCAAGGGCCGCAACGATCTCAAACGCTGGCGCTATACCCCCACAGCCAAAGATGTCGGAACCTATAACTGGTCGATCAAAGTTATCAGTCAGTCGGGCGTGATTGCTGAAGCGCAAAGCAAACTGGTGGTGCTGCCGCCGGATGCCGGAGCAGGTAAAAAATTTTCGATGCTTATGATTGGCGCCAGTCAGACCAATGCCGGGCATTACCCCAACCGGATGGTACAGCTTATGAGCCGCCCCGGTAATCCGGAGTTTTCCACGGTCGGCACCCGCGCAAAAAGCGGGAACCCCGGTCAGCACGAAGGCTACGGCGGCTGGAGATGGGGATTTTTTCTGACCCGCTGGGGATATTCCGGCAGCAGAAAGATGGATGGTATGCACCCGGATCGCCCGGTAGGTTTCAACAGCCCGTTTATTTTTGCCGGCAAAGACGGCAAAGGTGTGTTTGATCTTAATGAATATTTCAAGCGCAACAATAACGGAAAAGTTCCGGATGCCGTGAGTTTTCAGCTGGGGTTGAATGACTTTTTCCTTTGCACAGACGAAAATATTGCCGAAGTCACTGCCAAAAGTATTGCCAATATGGAAAAACTTATTGCTGAATTCCGCAAACTCAAACCGGTGCCGGAAATTTTTGTGTTCCAGCACATTCCCGGCTCCAATCAGGATGGTTTCGGCAAGAGTTACGCCTGCGGTCAGACCAGCTGGCAGTACCGGAAAAATCTGGATTTCTATAACCGTGCGCTTTTGAAAAAGAGCAAAGAGTTGAAATATAATATCGTACCGGTTTATATAAATATCGATACGGAAAACAACTATCCCGAAGAGTGCCAGCCGATCAACAGTGATAACGCCAAAACTGTTTTGCGCCAGAATAACGGTGTACATCCCGCGCAGGCCGGATACTACCAGATGGGCGATACGCTCTATTGCTGGATCAAAGCATATCTGGCAAAGAAATAATTGATAAAGTCGGGTGAAAAATGTTGGTTGCAGCAGTAATAATTGCCGTGGTGGCTCTGTTGCTGGGCGGAGGAATAGGTTTTTTTGCCGGACGCAGTAAATTGCAGACTCTGCTGGCCGCCAGTGAAGCAGCGCGTGCCAGCGAAAAGGAAGCTTCTCTGGCACAGAAAGAATTATGGCAAAGTCAGCAGAATGAGCTGAAAAAGAGTTTCGATAATCAGCTTGCCAGTCAGAAAAAGAATTTTGATGAACAGCTTGCCAGTCAGAAAAACAGTCAGCGCGAGGCCGCTCAAGCTCAATACGAGCAGTTGAAAGCCGAATTCAGGTTGCTGGCTGAAAAAATCCTTTCGGAAAAGAGCGAAGCCTTTGAAAAATCCGGTAAAAATCAGCTGGAAGTCCTTCTGGCACCACTTAAAACCAAACTTGATGAATTTAAAAACAACGCCGAGTTATCCCGCAAACAGACATTGGAAACCAATGCGCGGCTCTCCGAACAGATCCAGATGCTTATGCAGAGTTCCAAGGCGTTGGGCGAAGAAGCCGGTATGCTGGCGCGCGCCCTCCGCAGTGACAATAAACTGCAGGGAAACTGGGGCGAAATGATTCTTGATGAGATATTGAGTTCCTCCGGTTTGATCGAAAATGTGCATTATCAGCGGCAGGTGACATTGACTGATGATTCAGGCAACGCTTTGCGTAATGAAGAGAGCAACAGCATTATGCGCCCGGATGTGCTGGTAAATTACCCGGATGGCAAGGTAGTGGTGGTTGACAGCAAAGTAAGTTTGTCAGCTTATGTGGATTATGTCAACAGCGAAGAAAATTCCGAACGCGATGAAGCGCTGCAGCGGCATATAAGGAGTGTAAAAAGCCACGTTAATGAACTGGTTCGCAAAAATTATTCGGCGTATATCAGGAAATCCAGACAGGAGGCGGTGGATTTTGTGGTTATGTTTATGCCCAACGAAGGCGCATACGAACTTGCAATGCGGCACGATATAAAGTTGTGGAACGAAGCGTTTGCCGGCAAAGTGCTGATCGTAAGCCCCGTAAATCTGATGGCGCTGCTGCAGTTGATCCATCTGGGGTGGAAACGCTTTGATCAGGAACGCAATCAGCAGTTGATAATCGAAACGGCAAGTTCACTTATGGAACGGCTTTACGCGTTTTATGATGAATTTGATTCCATCGGAAAAAAACTGGACAGTACCTTTGAAGCATATCAGAAGGCAACTGACCGTTTGCGCGGCACCGGCGGCAAACACAGTGTGGTCAAAAAAGGTGAACAGCTCAAAGCGCTGGGCGTGAAGATGAATAAAAAATTTGCACTTCCCGGACGCTTGCAGAGTGATGATATGCCGGAAGATGGCAGTGAAAATCTTCTTCAGACGGCTGATAATGCAGCAGAAGTGAAAAATTGATTTGAAAATGTGATTTCAGAGTGGAAAAATTCATTTTTGGAGTTACTTTATAACCGGATGTAAAAAGTTGAATTTACCAGCAGTTGAAGTCTGCGGGGAGGTCGAATTGAATAATCGCAAATTATTACGCAATGCCGGAGAGATGGCACAGGCAGTCGGCTTGATAGCTGACTCTATAATCAGTGAATTTTCTGCCGGGGATTTGCAGAATGTGGCTCTGGTGGGGCTTTACAAAGCAGGAGTACCTTTGGCATCGCGGATAGCGGAAGTTATCCGTCAGCGCACCGGGGTCCAGCTGCAGTTCGGTACATTGGATATATCTATGTACCGCGATGATTTCGGTCAGCGTACTGCATTGCCGCTGATCCGGGAAACGGAGATCCCTTTTGATGTTGACGGCGCGCAGTTGATTCTGGTCGATGATGTTTTGTCCACCGGGCGTACGATCCGCGCGGCGTTGGATGCTGTTACCGATTACGGTCGCCCGGCGCTGATCCGTCTGGCGGTGCTGGTCGATCGCGGCGGAGTGGAGTATCCGATCCGTGCTGATTATGTCGGTTGGAGCATAAAGTGCGATGCCGGGCGTAAGATACTGGTTGAATTCAATGAAGAAGATGGCAATGACGGCGTTTACGAAGTTGAGTGGAAACGCCGTGCTGAATAAATAAGAAAGTGTGGGATTTATGAGTGCTTTTCAGTGGACGCGCAAAGATTTGTTGAGCCTTTATGACCTGGAGGCGCAGGAGATAGAGTTTATTCTGGATACTGCGGCGGAGTTTAAAAAGGTTTCCGACCGCAAAGTCAAGAAGGTTCCTGCACTGCGCGGCAAAACCGTGGTGAATTTCTTTTTTGAACCAAGTACCCGTACCCGGGTATCCTTTGAGCTTGCCGAACAGCGTTTGAGCGCAGATATTGTCAATGTTACAGCGAGTACCAGCAGTTTGACCAAAGGCGAATCTCTGCTTGATACAGTACGCAATATTGAAGCGCTGAATGTTGATTTGCTGGTGATGCGCCATCCGGTGCCCGGAGCTGCAAATTTTGTGGCACAGCGCGTAGGGGCAGGGGTGGTCAACGCCGGTGACGGTGCCCACAGCCATCCGACCCAGGCGCTGCTGGATTTGTTCACCATCCGCGAACACAAGGGACGCATCAAAGGTTTGAAAGTGGCGATCGTTGGCGATATTATGCACAGCCGGGTGGCGCGCAGCAATCTCTGGGGCTTGCTCAAACTGGGGGCGGAAGTTACTCTGGTCGGGCCCTCGACTCTGACTCCGAAAGAGTTTGAATCAGTGGGAGTCCGGGTTTGTCACAATCTGGAAGAAGCAATTTGCGACGCGGATGTGGTAAATATGCTGCGTATCCAGCGCGAAAGACAGGAAAGCGGATTCTTTCCCAGCACCGGAGAATATGCACGGTTTTTCGGACTCAACAGTCAGACGGCGCGTTTCCTCAAGAAAGATGCGCTTATTATGCATCCCGGCCCGATCAATCGTGACGTGGAACTTTCCAGCGAATTGGCTGATGGCAGCCGTTCGGTGATCCTTGAACAGGTGACCAACGGTCTGGCGGTGCGTATGGCGGTATTGTTCCTGGTGGCTGGCTGCCTTAAAAAATAAGTTTCAGACTGGCAATCGGTAAAAATATTCCTCCGGTATAGTATTTATTCCGGAGGATTTCAACTTTTAAGGATACAGGTCAATATGGATATTGCAAACGGAAAAGCGGTCAGCAATCTTGCCAGGTGGAATTTCTGGCTGATGGCAACTGCGGTTATTGTTTACTTTTTTGTCAATTTTCAGCGGTCAGCCATTCCCGGAACGATCTTCAATGAATTGCAGAGTTCGTTCAATGCCACCGCCGGTCAGGTGACGCTTATCAGCGCCGCTTTTATGTATGTTTATGCTGCTACACAGCTGTTGGCAGGGTTGGCAACTGATAAATTCGGCGGCGTCCGGGTGATAATCGTCAGCGGTCTGCTGTTTGTTGCCGGGTCGATGATTTCGCCACTTTGCGGAAATCTGGGGATACTGCTTTTCAGCCGGGTACTGGTCGGATTGGGTGCCGGAGGTATTTATTTGGCCATAGTTAAAGAACTCGACCGGCTTTATCCGGAAAAATTCACCGCTCTGCTGGGAGCGATAATTCTGCTGGGATATAGCGGAAGTATTTTCGGCGGGCTGCCTTTGAGCAAAGCTGTTGCAGTAATATCGTGGCGGAAAGTACTTATACTGGTTGCAGTATTGAGTTTGCTGGCATATATTGGATTTATATACTGCCGCAAGCATATAAAATTGCCGGAGATCCGGAAAGAACGTATTTCTCTGAAACCGTTCTGGATAGTGCTTGCCAGCAGCGATAACCGTTGGCTGCTGATTTCCGGCGGGGTGGGATATACGGTTTATTACCTGATGCTTGCGATTGTTGGCAAAAAGGTGCTGGAAGATGTTTGCGGAACGGCTCCGGCAGTTGCCGGCGCGTGTCTTTCGCTGATGGTGGTTGTTTCCGGTGGAATGAATTTTCTGAACGGTTATTTGAGTACCCGCTGGGGCAATGTACGGAAACCCTTTATGATCGGTTCTTTTACTGTTGCTGTGATTGGTACTCTGATGGGGCTGATCGGTTTGCAGATAAATGCCGGAACGGCTTACTTTTTTGCTGTTATGCTGTTTATTGCTGCATCGGCGGGTTTTTCTTCAATCAGTAATTCGCTGGTACGCGAATATACTCCTTCTCAATATACCGGCAGCGGTACCAGTGTGATAAATTGCGTGGCATATCTTGGCGTAGCGGTTGTCGGTAATCTTGCCGGATATCTTATGGAATTTTTCGGCAGGGGGAAAGTCGTGATTACGGAGAATGCACGGATCTATCCGGTGTCAAGTTATGAAGCGATATTTATTCTCTCTCTGATAATTTCCGTTGTTGCTCTGGCGGGCACATTCAAATTGAAAGAAACATACGGAAAAAATATTTGTAAACAGGATTCAGAATCAAAAGGAGAGTTGTAAAAATGAATTGCAGAATTGTTTTTACAAAAGAATATCCGCACATTTCCGCTATTCACGATGCGTTGTACAGTTATAACCTCAATCTTACCGGTTTTGAGAGATCAGCTGATGTCAAGGCAAAAGAACTTCCGGAAAGCGCCGCACTGGTCATTATTGATGATGAAGGGAACTTTTACGGCGGGATAGCTTTTCATTGGGAAAATGATCCGCGCCGCATTTATGTAGATTACTTCTTCATTGATGATGCGTTGCGGGGGCAGGGCTGGGGATACAAAGTTATCGATGAACTGGTTGAAACGGCTGTTGCCGGCAATGCTGAAAATATAACTTTGACCACCAACACTTTTCAGGCGCCCGGATTCTACCGCAAGTGCGGTTTTACAGAAATCGGCTGTAAGGATGCACCGACTCCGTTGAATCCGGAAAACAAACATTACACTTTCCGCAAGGATTTGCGGTGATAAGTTTAAGAAAAACTGTTTATTTCAATAAACCGCCCATATCGGGAATGAATCGTTCCCGGTAAAATGTTATGGGATGGCTGCGGATAAAGTTGACAAAACTCCTTTTCTGTTGAAAAGTTATTTTTTCAATCAGAAAGGGAGTTTTTATGTATAAAAATTGCGAGGCAAAACATATAAAAGAAGAGGCCGCCGCGCTGCATCTGAAATATCCAACTGAATTTGCTGATATGCCGTGCAGCAAACTTGCCGGAATTGCCAACGGTTACGGTCCGGAGCGCTGGCCGGAAAATTTGCGCAAACTTGCAACGTGGATTTTCCGGAAC
This sequence comes from Victivallaceae bacterium, assembly GCA_045587205.1. Lineage (GTDB taxonomy): Bacteria > Verrucomicrobiota > Lentisphaeria > Victivallales > Victivallaceae > SIG78. Next base: position 27,051 of record JAZNBV010000035.1, on the reverse strand, counting down.
TATCCGGCTCCGGCAGCGATCCACGATGTACGGTATGAATTTTCAGACGGCAGTGAACTTACCCGCAAGGCGGCGGATGCCGAATTTGCCGCCAATCTGAAAATCGTCTGGAAACATTGTTACGGCAGATTGCGATGGGTGAATATTATTGCATTGTACGGTTTTTTCAAGATAACTATGGCTGCGGCAATGACCCGTAAATTCGGGCGCAGTGCGTGGCTGGAGTCTTTCCGGAAAAACCATTCAGGAAAGGAGGTTTGAGCAGATGAACGAAAGCTGGATACAGCTGATCAGCGCCGCTGTGCTCGGTTGGGTGGCTTGGGAACTGCGTCAGTTGCGGCGCGATATAAATTCGCGGGTCCATTACCACGATTGCGACCGCCGGATGAATGATTTCCATCACCGGCTGGAACATATAGAACGTTCGATTGAGTAGTTAAAATATCCGGCAGGGACGGTAAAAACTCCTGCCGGATATTTTTTTCGCGGTTTTCCTGTAAAAAAGTCCATTTTAATGCTTGCAAAAACAGCCGGAAGATATATATTTACTCCATAAATAGTATATGATATTGTGATTCAATAACCCCGCGGCGTCGTCAGGTAACGGGAGTAAGGTGTTTTATATGGGTGGTTTTTTTGGTGTAGCCGGTAAAAGCAACTGTATCGGGGATCTGTTCTATGGTACAGATTATCATTCACATCTGGGGACAAAATTCGGAGGAATGGCGGTTATCGACTCATCCGGGAACATATTCAAACGCTCCCACAGTATATCCAATGCCCAGTTCCGGAGCCGTTTTGATGAAGATATAGCTTATTTTGACGGCAATGTGGGTATCGGCTGCATCAGCGATTTTGAGCGTCAGCCATTGAGCATAACCGGGCCGTTGGGTTCCTACGCCATTGTGACCGTGGGCAAGATCACCAACAGTGCAAGTATCCTCAAGGCGGCTTTTGAAGACAACCGCACCCATTTTACCGATTACCCGGATAACGAGATCAGTCAGACCGAATTGGCGGCATTTCTTATCAATCAGAAGAATTCGATCGTAGCCGGCTTGGAGTATGCCCAGGCGGCGATAGAAGGCTCGCTTTCCATACTGGTGCTCAAAGACAATGCCATTTATGCCGCGCGCGACCGCTACGGCAGAACTCCGGTGATCATTGGCGAAAAAGAAAACGCTTTTGCCGTAACTATGGAAACCACCGCATTCCCCAATCTGGGGTACAATGTAAAATATGACCTCGGTCCCGGAGAAATTGTGCGTATAACGCCTGATGCTGTGATTCAGGAACGCGCCCCGGGAGAACGCAAGCGCATCTGTGCATTTTTGTGGGTTTACTACGGATACCCCTCCAGCTGTTATGAAGGAGTCAATACAGAAGAAGTGCGTTACCGCAACGGCGATATTATGGCACACAGCCTGAAGCCGGATGTGGATCTGGTTTCAGGTATTCCTGATTCCGGTATTCCGCACGCGATCGGTTTTTCCAATGCTTCAGGGATACCCTATAAACGGGCATTTGTCAAATATACGCCCACCTGGGCGCGCAGTTTTATGCCGCAGAATCAGGCAATGCGCAATCTGGTGGCGCAAATGAAACTTATTCCGGTGGAAAGTCAGCTTAAAGGTAAGCGCATATTGTTCTGCGATGACTCTATTGTGCGCGGTACCCAGATGCGCGAAACAGTTAAACAACTGCTGGATCTGGGGGTTAAAGAGGTGCATATGTGTTCGGCATCACCTCCGTTGCTTTTCGGTTGCAAATATTTGAATTTCTCGCGTTCGCGTTCGGAACTTGATCTGGCGGCACGGAGGGCAATCCTCCGGTTGGAAAAGGTTGAAAAACTTTCTATGGATATAATCAGCAAATATCTGAACAGCGATTCAGAGGAATATAAAGCAATGGTCGAAGAAGTTCGTAAAGAGCTGGGCTTGAATTCCCTGTATTATCAGACACTGCCCGGTTTGCTGGAAGCTATCGGTATCAACCGCAATGATATATGTACTTACTGCTGGGACGGCAGAGAATAAAATAAATAATACATCAAAAAGGATAGATTTATTATGAGCAAGATCGTTGTAACTCCGAAAGTCCAGTGCGAACTGGATCCGGCATTTGTGCCTGCATCGCTGTGGAACCGCGAATACCGCAAGGCAGTGGCGGCAAGCGCAGATAAACTTGATATTGTAATTGCGCTCAAGCGTGCCAATGGTGCGGTATCGACTTACAAAACCGCGATTTTCAAGCACGAAGGCGAAAATGCCGCACTCAACTTGAAATATGTTGAACGTATTGTCAAGTTTCTGTTGTGGATGAAGGGCGGCTATCAGGTGATAATTGCCGGATGCGATGCATTGGCAAGCGAACTTAAAGCTGTTTACAGCGAAAAAGGTGCGCGTGCATTTGACTTTGAATTTATGGGCGAGCGCGTTTACGACAAAACTTTTGAAGTTGTTTCCGTGCCGTTGAGCGAAGCTCCTGAATCGCAGGAAATTTCTGTAAAGCTCGGCGGACATCTTGACGGCTGCCGTATCGGTTTTGACCTTGGCGGATCAGACCGCAAGTGTGCGGCTGTGATCGACGGTAAAGTTGTGCATACTGAAGAAGTGGTGTGGGATCCCTATTTTCAGAAAGATCCGGAATATCACGCTGCCGGTATCCCCGGCAGTATCCGCCGCGCCGCAGAAAAAATGCCGCGCGTAGATGCCATCGGCGGCAGTTCAGCGGGGGTGTTTGTTGATAACTCTCCGCGTATTGCATCGTTGTTCCGCGGTCTTTCCAAAGAAGATTTCAAGGCGAAGATCGTCAATTTGTTCCACGATATCCAGAAAGAATACAATGTGCCTCTGATCGTAGCCAACGATGGTGAAGTTACTGCACTTGCCGGCGCTATGAGTATGGAATCCACCGGCGTACTGGGTTTGTCGATGGGGACCAGTACCGCAGTCGGTTATGTAAATACCAACGGCAACATCACCGACTGGCTCAATGAACTGGCTTTTGCTCCGGTGGATTACCGCGATGATGCGCCAACTGATGAATGGTCCGGCGATCTGGGCTGCGGAGCACAGTATTTTTCGCAGCAGGGCGTGGCGCGTCTTGCCAAACTTGCCAAGATTGATTTTCCGGAAGATATGCCGTTTCCCAAACGTCTGGAAGCGGTGCAGGCTATGATGAAAGAAAAAGATCCGAAAGCCGCTGCGATCTACCGTTCGATCGGTGTATGTTTCGGTTACGCAGTCGGTCATTACAGTGATTTCTACGACATTAATAAACTTTTGATCCTCGGTCGTGTGACTTCCGGCGAAGGCGGCGAGATTATCCTTGAAGAAGCGCGCAAGGTTCTTCAAGCTGAATTCCCGGAATTGGCGGAAAAGATCGAATTCCGTACTCCCGATGAACAGTTCAAGCGCCACGGTCAGGCGGTGATTGCTGCCAGTCTGCCGGCGTTGGATTAATTTTTATGCAGAAAGAAAAAAAAGGAGCATTGGTGTGATGCTCCTTTTTTGCTCAAAAAAGGAAAATGTTATGTCATTGTTCAGTGAAGCTGAAAAAATTTACCGGGCCTGGGGTGTAGATGTGGAAAACGCTTTCCGTCGGGCGGCTGCCATACCGGTTTCCATCCATTGCTGGCAGGGCGACGATGTGAACGGTTTTGAAAATTCCGGTTCGCTTGACGGCGGTCTGGCAGTTACCGGCAATTATCCCGGAAGAGCGCGTACCCCACAGGAATTGCGTGCTGATATCGATAAAGTTATGAGTCTGGTGCCCGGTACCAAACGGCTGAATGTGCACGCATTGTATGCTGAATACGATAAAACCGGTAAGGTTGAACGCAACAATATAACTGTTGAAAATTTCCGGAATTGGCTTGATTGGGGCAAAGAAAACAATATTGCTCTTGATTTCAATCCCACATTTTTTGCCCATCCCAAAGCTGCGGACGGTTTTACTTTGAGTAATGCCGATAAGGATATACGCAAATACTGGATCGAACACGGTATAGCCTGCCGTAAGATTGCTGAAGAGTTCGGCAAGGCGCAGGGTACAGCGTGCATAACCAATTTCTGGGTGCCGGACGGCTTCAAGGATACGCCCTTTGACCGGGAAGCACCGCGCCGCAGACTTCAGGAATCACTGGATGAGATTTTTGCTGTAAAAATCGATCAGAATTACAACCGCGATGCTGTGGAAAGCAAACTTTTCGGCATCGGCGCGGAAAGCTGTACAGTAGGTTCGCACGAGTTTTATCTGGCTTACTGTATGAAAAACAACAAGATGGTTTGTCTGGATGCCGGTCACTTCCACCCCACGGAAGTTATTTCCGACAAGATTTCCAGCGTGCTGCTTTTTGCAGATGAATTGCTGCTGCACGTCAGCCGCGGCGTCCGCTGGGACAGCGACCACGTGGTGACACTTAATGATGAACTTTATGCCATAGCCCAGGAGATACTGCGGTACAATTACGATAAAAAGGTGCATATCGGGTTGGATTACTTTGATGCTTCGATCAACCGTATCGGCGCCTGGACGATCGGCGCGCGCAGTATGCAGAAGGCGCTGCTTGCCGCCGCGCTGGAGCCGGTGGAAGCCTTGCGTGAAGCCGAAGAATCCAATGACAATACCGCCCGTCTGGCGCTGTTGGAGGATTTCAAAACTCTGCCGCTGGGGGCAATGTGGGAAGCATATTGTGAATATTGCAAAGTACCGGGTTCAGGTTGGTTCGATCAGATCCGGGAATACGAAAAAACAGTTTTAAGCAAGCGTTGAATATTGGAAAAAGAGGCTGAAATTATGTCTGTGGAAACAATTGTTGAGTTGTCGAATTTTTACGGAAAAAATCCTGAATTTGTACTTGCCGGCGGTGGTAATACATCATACAAAGATGAAAAATATCTGTATGTAAAACCATCCGGTGTGAGTCTGGCGGAAATCAAGGCAGAAAATTTTGTCAAGATGGATCGCGCGGTCATCCGCGAATGTTTTGCGTGGAATTCTTTTGCTGATGCTTCTGAACGCGAAGCACGGGTCAAGAGTCTGATGGCGTACGCCGTCGCTCCCGGCAGCAGCGGCAGACCTTCGGTGGAAGCTCCACTGCACGAAATTATGGATTTTACTTTTGTAGTGCATCTGCATCCGGCGTTGGTCAACGGTATGACCTGCGGCAGAAACGGTGCGGCAAAGTGCGCGGAACTCTTTCCTGAAGCGCTGTGGATCGATTATGTCGATCCCGGTTTTACGCTTGCCAAAGTGGTTTATGAACAGGTGGAAAATTACAAAAAATGCAAAGGCGCGGCTCCGGCAGTGATTTTTTTGCAGAACCACGGTGTATTTGTCGGCGGCAACAGCTCAAATGATGTAACCGCTGCGTACGATAATATAATGAGTACGCTTAAAAACTACTATGCGGCAAACAATATCGATACAGCGGCAGCCGCTGCCGGTGATGCCGATACGGAGTGCGTTATGAGTAATGCGCCGCTGCTGCGCGGTTTTCTGGCTCCGGAAGGCGCGGTGGCAACAGTCCGCAGTGTCGGGTTCTTTGTTCCGGCAGCCGGACCGCTTACCCCCGACCATATTGTGTATGCCAAAAGTTATGCATTGACCTGCGATGAAATTTCCGCAGAAGCCGTCAACGGGTTTGTTTCTGTCAGAGGTTATAAACCCAAGGTTGTGGCGGTAAACGGCAAAGCCGTATTTGCTGCCGGTAATAACGGTAAAGGTGCGGCTACTACGCTGGCGCTGGCTTGCGACGCAGCGCGTGTAGAACGTCTGGCAGGAGCTTTCGGCGGAGCAAATTACCTCAATGATGCACAGAGAGGTTTTATTGAAAATTGGGAAGTGGAATCCTACCGCAGCAAAGTAGCCGCCGGCAATGCCAAAGCGTTGACCGGAAAAGTTGCTGTCGTTACCGGCGGAGCGCAGGGCTTCGGCTACGGTATAGCGGAAGTATTGGCTGCCGAAGGCGCTGATGTGGTGATTGCCGATATGAATGTGGAAGGCGCCAATGCCGCCGCCGCCAAACTGGGGGCAGGAGCTTCCGGGGTGGCAGTGAATATTGCCGATGAAGATTCGGTTGCGGCAATGGTTCAGGAAGTGGTGAAAAATTACGGTGGCGCTGATTTGTTTGTTGCCAACGCCGGGGTTTTGCGAGCCGGTTCAGTAAAGAGTTTGAGCAAAAAAGATTGGGATTTTGTTACCAATATCAATTACAGCGGTTACTTTTTGTGCGTCAAACACATTGCTCCGGTGATGAGTTTGCAGAATTCTGCCACCGGTTCGTGGTGCGATATAGTTCAGGTGAACAGCAAGTCCGGTCTGGTTGGATCCAACCGTAACGGCGCTTACGCCGGCAGCAAGTTCGGTACCATCGGTCTTACGCAGAGTTTTGCCTTGGAACTGGTTGCCGACCGCATCAAGGTCAACAGTGTCTGCCCGGGCAACTTCTTTGACGGCCCACTGTGGAGCGATCCGGAAAAGGGTCTGTTTGTCCAGTACCTCAATGCCGGTAAGGTTCCCGGTGCCAAAACGGTTGCCGATGTCAAGGAATTTTACGAAAAACAGATCCCGATGCACCGCGGCTGTCTGCCGGTTGACGTGGCAAAGGCGATCATTTACGCCGTGGCGCAGCTGTATGAAACCGGTCAGGCGATCCCGGTTTCCGGCGGTCAGGTGATGTTGAATTAATTTTTGCAAATAAAAATCTAATATGGGATGATTGATCTATGGATATAAAAGCGTTGGAAATGCGTTTGAACGATTTTGACCCCGCCGTGCGTAAAGCAGCGCTGCTTGAGGCGAAAGAAGGGTTTGAATCAGGTGCGATCGAGGCGGCAAAAAAGTCCACCATTCACAATATGCACTGCCACAGTTTCTTTTCGTACAACGGTTACGGTTATTCGCCCAGCTATATAGTTTATCTGGCAAAGAAGATGGGTTTTTACGCCGTCGGTCTGGTTGATTTTGACGTACTTGACGGCGTGGATGAATTCCGCGAAGCACTCAAACTTTTGAAAGTACGCGGTACTTGCGGTATGGAAACGCGCGTATTTGTGCCGGAATTGGCTGATAAAGAGATCAATTCGCCCGGCGAACCGGGGATTGCATATCATCTGGGTTGCGGTTTCAAATCCGGCAAAGTGCCCGCGTCGCAGAAAGCATTTGCCGAAATGCTGCGCAGAAATGCCAACAACCGCACCCGCAAAGTGGTGGAATTGGTCAACGGCTACCTTGCTCCGGTAACGATCGACTTTGATGAAGTCGCCAAAAAATATACTCCGTTCGGCAATGTTACCGAGCGCCACGTCTGCAGTGCCTACCGCGACGCTGCGGAAAAGGTCTTTGCCGATAAGGCAGAATTGGCTGCGTTCTGGAGCGGCAAACTTGCCGTAAGCTGTGAGGAAGCCGCCAAGCTGCTGGATAACCCGGTCAAACTTGAAGGCGTTATCCGATCCAAGACAATGAAGTCCGGCGGGGTGGGGTATGTGCAGCCTTCTCCGGAATCTTTCCCGACTTTGAAGGATATGAACGAGTTCATTACTGCTTGCGGCGCCAAGCCGACCCTGGCGTGGCTCAACGGTCTTTCTGCCGGGGAAAACGCGCTTGATGAACTGTTGGCGCTGCATAAGGAATACGGCACTGTGGCGGCAACATTGATTCCGGCGCGAAATGTGGCGGGCGGCACAGCGGAAAAGACCGCTGCTCTTCAGAAAGAACTTGACCGCTTTATTTTCGGATGTGCTAATGAAGATCTGCCGCTTCTGGCGGGTACGGAAATGAACGCACCCGGTCAGCTGCTGGTCGATGATTTTGAAGATCCCGCATTGAAGAAGCATCTGGCGCTGCTGCTGCTGGGTGTGGACAGTTTCTGCTGATAAAAAAGGAAATTTGTGCAATGGCTGATAAAAAATATTTTCTCGCATTTGACCTGGGGGCATCCAGCGGCCGGGCGATTCTCGGTAAATTGGAAAATGGTAAACTCGATCTGCAGGAAGTTCACCGTTTTGAAAATGGTCACAAGCGGATCGGTGATTCCCTCTATTGGGATTATCCGGCATTGGCAGATGAGTTGAAAACCGGTCTTGTCAAAGCCGCCGCGATCACCAGCGATATTGCCGGTATCGGGATCGATACCTGGGGCGTGGATTATGTGCTTTTCAGCAATAAAACCCGCGAAATGGTGCGGTTGCCCTATCATTACCGCGATGAACGCGGCGACAGGGGTGCAGCCGAAGTGCAGAAACTTATCAGCAAAGATGATTTGTATAAACGCACCGGCATACAGTTTATGTCGCTCAATACAATTTATCAGCTTACCGCACACCGTCTGGAAAATCCTGCTGATCTTGCTGATGCAGTCTTTCTGCCGATGCCTGATGCTCTTGGTTTTGCTCTGGGCGGCGATTTCACTGCCGAATACACCCACGCTTCAACCGGTAATCTGCTGAATCCGGTTACTCGCAGTTGGGATTGGGATTTGATCGACCTTCTTCAGCTGCCGCGGGAGATTTTTCCGGAGATCGTTCAGCCTTGCACGATTGGCGGCAAACTCGATAAAGCTTTGGCAGAGAACAGTGGTCTTGCTGAAATTCCGATCATCAAAGTCGGTTCGCACGATACCGCCAGTGCCGTGGGCGCAGTGCCGGTGGCTGCCAGCAAAGATGCGGCGTATGTCAGCTGCGGAACCTGGGCGCTGCTGGGGTGCGAACTTGATGAACCTTGCTGCGATGTATCCAAGCAGACCTTTACCAATGAGGGCGGTTTGAACGGCAAGATCCGTTATCTGACCAATATTATGGGCTGCTGGCTGCTGCAGGAATGCCGCCGTGATTTCAAATTGCGCGGTATGGATGCAAGTTTTGATACGCTTGAAGCAATGGCGGAAAGTGCTGAACCCTGCGGTTTTCTGATCAATCCCTGCGCTGCAGATTTTGTGGCGCCGGATAATATGCCGGCGCGTATCAGACAGTATTGTATTGATACCAGACAGCCCGGAGCAGAAAATATGGATGAATCCGCCATATTGCGCGCGGTGTATGATTCGCTGGCGCTCTGCTTTGCCTGTAAACTTGATGAGTTGGAAAAATCGGTTGGCAAAAAGTATCCGGTGCTGAATATCATCGGCGGCGGTACGCAGGACAGCCGTCTGATGCGTCAGGCGGCAGCAGCAATCGGCAGACCGGTGATTGCCGGTCCTATCGAAGCTACGGCGATCGGTAATATTCTTGCCCAGGCGGTTACAGTGGGGGCAGCGGCAGATTGGGCAGCGGCACGCGAAATCGTGCGCAACAGTTTCCCGGTGGTGAATTACGAAGTCGATCCGCAGCTGCAACGTATATTTGCCGATAATATGGAGCGCTTCAAAACTCTGCTGTAAAATCAGTTTACAGATTCTGTACGGCTGCAGTAAAGATATTGCAGCCGTATTTTTTTTTGCAGTAATGTCAGACTTTTATTGAGAAAAAGGTAAAAATATCATATATTTTATTTGCAATATTGATTTTACGGTGTACCTGTTTTATGATCAACCATATAATAAAAAGGGTCTGTACGATGAATATCGGAAGAATATGCAGTGTTTTATCAAGTCTGATTTTTGCTTTGCCGCTTTTGGCAATGGAAAATCTGCCGGATGTGTCCAAACTTGATCAGGCGTGGGGAAAAGATTCTGTTCATATTGCCGGCTGGGGATGGAACAGCTGCAAAAAAGATACCGATCTTACCGATATACCGTTTACTTTGCTCAAGCCGGGACCGAGTCTGGCGATACCTTATAATAACCGCTATATGGATTTTATGCTCAAAAATCCGGAATTGCTTTCGCGTATAGTGCTGGATTGCGAACAGCTTAACGCGTATAAGGTAAAAGGCGATGAAATCCGGGAAGCCTTTGTTTATGTAAGTATGGACGGCAAAAAATATAAGCTCGTCAAAACCGGAATCGAACAACTTTTTTACACCAAAACTGATTACCGCAAAAAGGTTACACTGTGCAACCGTATTACCCTGAAGGGGGATTTTTACGGCAGATACTTCCGTATCTACATACCGTGGGCGCAAGACAGTTACATCTACCGTGTATTGTACGATCACAAACACGTCAAGGTATTTGCCAAGATCAATTTTGCAGGACTCAATGTGCCGATGAGTACTGACGGCAAGTTCAACTGTACGTTTCAGCTTGCCGGACATAATGGCGAGAATGGTAAAGTTGCAGTCAGACTCAAAAATGGCAACATTCTGGCGGAAAAAGATGTAAGCGGATTGAAAAACAGCAGCGTTTGTACCATTCCGCTGCAGATAAAAGATGTACCTTACGGTGTGCATACTTTGGAAGTTTCCGCCATCGGCAGTGACGGTATAATCTGGGCAACGCGAGAGATAAAGATATTTTATCTGCCGGAAAAAAAGATCCTTAAAACGGAAAAACATACCAACTGGAGTATTAAAAATATCCTCATCGGTAATACAACAGTACCATTTTACTCGGCAGATAAAGCCAATGCAAAGATCGAATTCAATATACCGGTCAGCGGAAGTTATGCTGTCTATGCTGTTATCCGGGGAAAGAGTGCATTTACTTTCAATGCCCCCGGAGTGAAAAAAAATAATGTGGTTCTTGATCTCTGGGCGCCAAAACACGACAGTAATCAATGGATCACCGGCGAAAATTTTCTGGGAATCTATGAATTCAAAACCGGTGACAATATAAGTTTTACTGCAAAAAATGCCGGCGCTCAGCTGGGTGAAGTCTTTATTGTAAAAGCTGATGATGAACAGAAAAAAATCTTTGCAGAAAAGAGTCTTCCCGGTCGTCGGAGCATAATTTCGCACGGCGACGGATTCAGCGACTTTTTCAGACGCGAGATCACCGAAAAAATATTGCACGACAGGATAAAAAATACAGCATCCGGCAATGTTATAGCATATGATTGGTGTGTCGGTACCTGTGCAACAAATTATCCGAGCAAAGTCAGTACAATGTTCGGTAAGCAGCGTAATGTAAGATTTGCCCGTAAAGGTGACCGGTTGGCGGCAGAACGGGTGGAAAAACTTATCCGGACAACCGGCAAAGATTCAGTGCAGATCCTGCGCGAAGCCACTCGTAAATATAATGTCCGTTATACTGTAACTTTGCGTGCCAATGCATTTTATTCGGCAAAAAACTGCGATAAAAACGCGCAGTACCTTATAGATCACCCCGAATTCGGTATAGTACAGCGCTGGGGAAAAACTCCCAAGCCCAGTTACGCTTATAAGGAAGTCCGCGACTTTTATCTGGCAATGGCAAAGGAAATCGCCGCTTACAAGCCGGATGCACTGGTGATTGACTTTCTGCGGCACCCGGCTTTTTTCGGATATGATAAACCGTTGATCGATGAATACACCCGTTTGTACGGTTTCTGCAACTGGAACGATGTCGGTAATGAACGCTGGCAGAAAATGATTGGCGAAATTATGACCGGATGGCTCCGTGAAGTACGTTCCGAAATCAAAAAGATCCATCCGGCTATTGAACTGGAAGTACATATCGATTGCGAAAATTATAAAAAATACGGTACTCCGGTGGATCGTTTTCTGGAAGAAGGTCTGGTGGATGCCATTTCGCCGGGGTTCTACGGTAATGGTCCTGAAAAACTTTTTTCACTGACTCCGTTCCGGGAAATGATAAAAAAATCTCCGATCCCGGTCAAACTCTATCCCCGCGTGGAAAGTACTATTGACGGTCACGACCCGACTCCGGAAGAAGAAGCCGGTCTGGTGAAGCGCCCGGTACAGATATATTGCTCAAACAATCAGTGGAAGTCGATCTATTACCGCTTTATGATGGATGGTGCTGACGGCATCCGCCCCTTTAATACCGGTGGGCCAGGTATGGCAAGAATGCTCAATGACTGGGCGGAAGTCAGACGTTTTGTGATTTTTACCGAACCTTTACTGGATATCCGCAGGTTGGGGTTTGAAAAATAAGCGTATCAGCTACATTTTATCCTCCGGGAACAACTGATTCCGGAGGATTATTTTTTGCTCTGTTTCCAGCATTGGTTGACAGACGGAACAGAAATAATGTTGTTATATATTTTCTAAACTTGAAGCGCCGGGAAAAGGCAGGGAAAAAAAGATGTGGAGTTCCGTCTCCGCCTTACAGGCTGCATCGTGACATTTTTATGATCCGGAAAGCTCTTTTTCCCTCCTCGAATTGGTTACAGAGCGTATTTTTTTACCACTCGTAATCGTCGGGGCGGACTTTACGCATCAGTTTGCAGCTGAATGCCGCCAGCAGCAGGATAATTGCTCCGATAAAATAGGGCAGGATTTTCTGTATAACCTTTTTCCAGGCTGTTTTTTCCGGGTTATTTTTTAATGTATTTTCTGCTGCAGCGCTGATTTCCAGAGGAGAGTAATCCCACGAGTTGAATTTATCAATATAGTGTTTGAAATCAAATTGCATCGGATTCTGCACTTCGCCGCCGAAAAATACAAAAAATACATCTTGCGGCAGCCGGGTCGGCTCAATAATGACAGCTTCCTGCGGCGACACCCAGCCGAAGACGGTATCTGCAAGCGGCGGATTCGAAAGATCGTCGATCGTCAGAACAGCTTTTTCTGCGCGTATTTCATCAAATTTGAGCCGGAACCCGGGCGTGAGTATGCCGCGGAGCGTTTTTACAGCCGCTTTTTTGCCATCAACAGTATTGCTGAATTCAAGCGTATAGCGGCGGTGATAGTTGGGCGTGGAAGAAACTGCACTCAACTCAATTACCGGAACCTTCTGCAGAGCAAATTCCCAGATGCTTTTACCGGGCTGGCTGGATATATTTACAGCAGATATATCGTGTTCGGTTTTCAGAAGTTCGCTTTTATAAATTTCAGTTTCTGCGGCATAAAATTTTATGCTGTTGATGCTCAATTCTTCGGTAAAGATCTTTTTTTCGGTAAAATTTTCATTATCCCCGCGGTGCTGTAACTGATCGGTGCTGCTGTGCTGTTCGGCAAAGGGCGAAATTTTTATCTGCACTTTGCTGATTTTACACGGCGTAAAGTCGAATTTGTGCCGCGAAAAATCCACCGTTCCGGCGTGGTTGAAAAAATCAAACTGTTGCGAAGTTTTGCCGTTTTCAAACTCTAAAACAACCTTTTTATTGAATTTTCTGCGGCTCTGTGGATCGATTTCCAATCTGCCGACCGGAAGATTATCCGGATTGCTGATAGCGTAATCAATCACCGCCCTGTTGCTTTGGCGGTCAATATGAAAAGCCGTGATCCTGCCGGACAGGGGAGTGTAATTGAGTCGGGAAGAGTGTTTATAAAGTTTCTGCACCGCGAAGGGCAGAAAAGTTTTGCCGTCGGCAACAGCAATATTGTTTTTGTCCGGATTCAGGCGGCTGTAAAACTCTTTATCGAGTACGATCACCGGCAGTTTGTTGTAAGTGTTTTTTACCACCGGACAGGTTTGACCGTTTTTTCCGGCAACTATATCGTATGGCGGCATAACGCTCCGGCAGTGGGTGTAAGGGGAAAGTCCGGAATCAGCGCTTAAACAGCAATTTATGCTCAATACAAGTAAAAGACAGGTAAAAAACTTCATTCTGAATCCTCATTGTTTTTTATAAACATATCCTTACAGCGTATATACAATACTGCGCCTACAAGCATAACTGTGCCGATTGCCGCAAATGCCACGATCCTCCAAAGCTGCTCAAGATTGGCTAAATCGATAAAAAATATCTTGAATGCCACTGTTACAAACAATGCTATACTGGTCATACGCAGAGCCTTGTATTGCTTTTTAAGCCCCCACACCAGCAGAATAAATGCCAGCGCGCTCCAGTAAACAGAGAGGCCGCCGTTGCGGAAACTTGAGAGGTACTCTTTCAGAAATTCATACAATTCTCTGCTGCTGTAAATCCAGAACAATACGCCCGCAAGGGTGTAAAATATCACCGCCAGAGTTTTCAAGGTATTCTGCTGATTTTCCGGAAGGGAGTTTGTTCGCGCGGTTTTGACAAGTTCTTTTGCCGTAAAGAGCAGTGCACTTATATAGATACCCGCAGTCAGTACAGTAAAGAGAAAACTTTTCCAGTAAATGTTGGCAATAGTGTACGGTTCGCCCCATATAAGCATCCATATTCCGGCCAGCGCCGCCAGTATCACCGGCAGAACCGTAAGTTTGAAAAGCATATATTTGCGGAATATCCGGCAGAGCAATGCAAATATCACACTCCAGTACAGCACCAGCACGCCGTAACGGAAATCGTAAATGCCGCAGCTGACCGCCGAGAAAATTTCGTAACTTGAATAGAGAAAAAATATCCCTGCCGCCGCTCCGGTGAACAACTGCGATAATCCACCGAGTACCGGTATGGTTTCCGGAGATTTTTCTGTTTTGACTGAACGCATAAGTTTTATTCCGGCGGCGGTCAGTGAAGCAATGTAAACGCCCGCCGTCAGCAGATGTGCCAGCAGTTGGTCAAGATAACTTGCATATTCTCCGGTGAATGCCGCCGGTACAGCAATTTCGCGCACTGCCGTAACCAGATAAAGGATCACCGATGCACACAAAAGAGTCCGGCTTTTGAGTTTGAGTGCCGAACTCATAAGCAGATATGCCATAACCGACCACGCGGCAACCACCCACACTCCGCCGAGCAGCAGCGGTACAGTTAAAGTCAGGGCAAAGCAGAGTTGTATCTGCAGAAAGATCATCAAGGCAACCGGCGGATGCTTGATCTTGCAAGTCAAATATATGATTGCGGTAAATGCCGCCGCTGCCGCAAACAGTGATACCAGTGCCGGCAGCTGCCAATCAGAATAATAACGCGAACTCAATGTCAGAGCCGCAGCAAAGAAAAATGCAATATTTCCGCAGAACATTACCGCTTCAACAATGCTCATATCACGCTTGAACGAAGATGATATCTGCTGGAGCGTGAAAATCAGATAATTCACCGCCAGCAGCGCGATCACCGCCAATGCGTGCTTTTGCGGCAGATAATTTACTGCCGCTGCACCGATACACAAATACATAACAAAACTTGATATATTCAGCAGCGCCCAGTTTTTGTAACGCGCCGCCAACAGTGTTCCGCTGCTCAAGATGGTCATATAGATGAAAAGTGCAGTTATATTCTGCGAACCGGTGTTGATAAATACCGGCGTAAGATATCCACCGGTACACCCCAGCAGCGCCGTCAGCAATGCATTGGCAGACAACGCGCTTGCCATTGCCGCCGCTGTTACCGCGACCATAAAGGCAAATGCCAACGGAGCCGGAATAAGGTCATAGAGTTTGTACGCGGTCATAATGCTCAAATAAAGCGTTACGATCCCCGCCCCGGCAAGCGCTATGGCAAGCGGGCGGTATTTGCCGCGGCTTTTCCACGAACCGGCAACGGTCACAGCCAGCCCGGTAACAGTCATAAGTATCACCCGTACCGCCGGCGGCGTCCAGTTGCGGTCGATTGAGTATTTGAGGAAAAATCCGATTCCGCAAAGCAGAATTATTACCCCCAGCCGGATCAGCCAGGTGGTGGCAACGGCGTATTCGCGCGCCACACCGGCGGTGCGGTATTCTTCGCCCACGGTTATCCAGCTGGCGATCTTGTGCAGAACGATAGCGGAACGGTCTTCAAAACCGGCAATTTTATCATTGAGTTTTTCGCTCTGAAGATCCAGAAATTTTTCGAGCCTGCCCGGAGTTTTATATGCTTCAGGAGCCGCTGCTTCAGCAGCAAATTCCGGCTTGAGTTCAGTTTTTATCTCCGGAGCGGATGCTGTTTTGGGCGTACTTTCCGGAGTAAGTGCTGCTTCCGGCTCCAACGGTTTTTCTGCCGGAACAGGAACAGTCTGCTCTTCCGGAATATCAACTTCCGGCAGTTCTGTATTTGCAATTGTTTCCCCGGATTGCGTTTTCAGTTTATTTATGTATAAAAGATTGATCTTGCACTCCATATCAGAAAGTTTCCGGCTGATTCTGTTCAAACTTACCATACAGACTACCGGAAAAACAATTCCAAAGGCAACTGCCGCAAAAAGTACGGTCAAAAACAATCCATCCATAAATACCCTCCGGGAAAACAGTTGATTTTTTACATTTCAGCCAGCGCCTTTACTGTCAGTTTTACCACTTCGTCGCCGGTTTCCGGAGCCCAGACAGTACCGCGCAAAGGTTCGTAACCGCCTTTGGGGAAATCTTCCGCCAGCGGCAGATAGCATCCGTATCCGTTGGTACAGCTGCAAATCACAGCATCGGGGAATTTTTCCTGGATTTTTTTGCCTACAATGGTCAACACTTCAAACGGCAGACCGACCAGCGTTATATCGCCCAGGCGGATGAGTTTTATGGGCATTTCGCGTTTTTCATTGCCATAGGCAAGAATTGTTTCGCAGAGCATATTCCGCATATATATATCATCGGAATAATCCTGTCGTTTTACATTTTCTTCCATCGCTTCCGCCCAGAGCTTTTCCAGATCAGCATTGCTTTTACCTTCCGCTGCCGGTGCGGTAAGCGGGAGCATAACGGTGGCACTTTTCAACGTAAAGTTGCTTGTTTCGCGGAATGTCCGTTCGGCAAGGCGGATGCTGGACGCCAGAATTTCGCCTATATCCTGACGCGATTTGCCGTTGCGCAGCATCGGCACCGAGTCGCCAACGGCGCCCTGCATAAAGAATCCCGGACAGTGGAGTTTTTCCTGCACCGCACGTTTGAAATAACCGGGATAATCTGCGGAAACAGCATAAAGATCGTATCCGCCCGTCACCGGGTGACAGCTGAAACGCGCCAGAACCGCTTTAGGCGTATTTCCGCGCATAAACTTCCAGACATTCAACGTCGGGTCAACGGGCGAAAAATTGTATTTATCCGCCTGCAGCGGATAGGTGTAATTGGTATCCACTCCGCCATCAGATTTCCGGACCGTGCGGCGGTTGAACGATACACTCGTTACCGGAATATCTGCCTGCAGCAAAGTTACCTCTTCCAGATCAGACACCGCGTGCTTAACTGCCGCCAGCACTTTATCAAGCCAGAAGTTAAAGTATGCAGTATCTTCTGCGTATCTGCCGGGTTTCAGTTCACCGTCAGGAAAATAGACTGTATAAGCCTTGAATCCGGGGGCAAAATGAGTGTGCGAACAGTTAATGAAAATATCTTCTTCGGCAATACCGGCAACCGGAGCTATGGCTTGGGCGATCTTCCGGCAGTACTGATACTCTATGCCGATATGGTCAACGGTAAGGAGCAGAATTTTTTTCCCATCCTGTTCCAGCACTATAACTCCGGCTTCGATGGGATCTTCGATTTTAACGGCGAGCTTATTTCTGCTGGCATAGCCGCGTTGATAGACAGGAAATCCGGGGGTGGTATCGGCTTTGGCGCAACCCATTCTGAACATAACAAATTCCTTTCACATTATTTACCCAGAAGTTATTACAGGTAATATAATGTAAAAGCCCTGACTTGTCAAGCAGCGGAATCTCAATTAATCTATTTTAGGAAAAAAATTGTCGCGTTTGAATTTGTAACTGCGGCGGCAGAAATTGCATTGGATAGCCGGTTCGGGGCGTTCGTCAAAAAGTTTTTCCAGATCATCTTTGCCCAGAACTGTCATAGCACGGCGCATAGTTTCTTCGCTGCAGCGGCACTGCCAGCGCGGTTTTACGCCGAATGTGAAAATACATTTATCCGGGTTGAAATCTTCCACATTGGCATTGTGTGCCAGCGCAGCAAGAAAATCTTTCATACTCTTTTCCGGTTCGTTCACCAGATCAATCTTTTTGCGCAGTTCATTTGCCGCGGCGCTGTGTATAGCGTTGCGCAGCTGGCTGAACAGTTCCAGATCGCACCCCGGCATTGCCTGAAGCATAAATGCTGACATCCGTACCACCGGCTGCTGCGGATCGCTCTGGAATTCCACCCAGGTGCGGATTTCTGTTTCCAGCTGATTGCTTACGCAAAAGAAAAATGCCAGATCGTTTGCCGGATCCGCCAGCGGGGCGCGGGTTTGACCGGAATTCAGCAGTTTGCCGTCAGCTGAAGAACTGGTGACATAGATCATACCGTCATTGTCGCCGTAGAGTTCGCCGATCTCATTTTTGCCGCCGTCCAGCGGGTGAGGAGCAAAAGGAACACCGCGCACTGAACCGTCGGCAGCGGATTCAATGATCATACCGCGCAAACTGCCGGGATATTCATAGCGGATGGAAAAGCGTTCGCCTTCATCAAGCATAGCTGCCGACAGGGCCGCGGCGCTCAATGCCGAAGCAAACGCGCCCGCCGCTGCCGGATCTGTATCGTGAATAGTGATCCCGGCGTTGACCAGACTGGTGGTTTCCGCCCAGACTGCACGCAAATTAAGGTCAGAGTGTAACCCGCGGATAAGACAATCCTGTTCCATATATTGCTCCGTATTAAAAATCCCTGATAAACTGCAAAACGCCGCACGGGGAATTTTTCTCCACACAGCGTTTATTATTCAAGACCGCCGAAGCGGCAGTATTGTTGCGTTACAGAACGCGTTCGATGACGATTTCCGGATCGATTTCTTCGCGCAGAACGCGTTCCAGACCATTTTTGATGGTCATAGTTGCGTGCGGGCAGCTGCCGCAGGCACCGCGCAATTTAAGCTGGACAAGTTTGCCCTGGATTGAAACGATTTCCAGATCGCCGCCGTCAGCCTGGAGGTATTGACGCATCTGGTTGAGCCGTTCGGTGATTTTATCAGTTAAATTTTCCATTTTTCATTTGCCTTTTTGCTTAATAAGGGTGTATAGTATTTCAGTTGTTATATAAATTAACTCATTGCTGTAGCAATGCAAATTTTTTAACCCCGAATTGCAGAAAAAAATGAATAATACTGTTGAAATCGACGGTGCCGTATTCAACGGCGCATCCATCAAGACCCCCAACGCCACTTTGCTGGTTATCACCGGAGCAAACGGTTTGCTCGGCTGCGGTTACTTGAGTGTTGCTACTGCCAACAAGCTCAACGATGCTCTGGCAGTGGTGCGCGGCGTGGCAAATTATGACGATATGCTCAAGGCTGCAGTCTGCGAAGTTTCTGAAGCCGCCGCCAAGCTGGGAGTGACTGTCGGTATGAGCGGACGCGATGCTCTTAAACTTATGAAGTAAAATTTATTGGGTGCATCTATGCTTAAAATAGTTGCCGATGATAAAATACCCTTTCTGAAAGGTGTTCTGGAGCGTTGCAGCGATATTGCTGTGGAGTATTGTCCCGGGGCGAAAACTTCCGCAGATACAGTGCGCGATGCCGATGCACTTATAACGCGTACCCGTACCAAATGCCGCAGGGAATTGCTGGATGGTTCACGCGTAAAGTTTATTGCCACGGCAACGATCGGTTTTGATCACATCGATACTGATTACGCCCGGGCAAACAATATCTGCTGGACCAATGCCCCCGGCTGCAACTCTTCGAGTGTGGCGCAGTACATAACCAGTCTGCTGCTGAATTGGGCAGTAAAAGACAAATTTGCGCTGGCAGGAAAAGTTCTGGGTGTGGTCGGCGTAGGGCACGTCGGCAAAAAGGTTGCCGCAGCTGCTGAAGCACTGGGTATGAAAGTTCTGCTCAATGACCCGCCGCGTGCCAGAGCTGAAGGCAGTGGAAAATTTGTTGAACTTGATGAAATAATCAAATCCGCTGATATAATCACCATTCACGTGCCGCTGGAGTACAACGGCAGTGACCCGACTTATCATCTGGTTGATGCCGGATTTATCAGCAGAATGTGTAAAAATCAGTATTTAGTCAATGCTTCGCGCGGCGAGGTGGTCGATAATGCTGCTTTGCGTAAGGCTCTGGAAAACGGTTTGCTTGCCGGGGCGGCGCTGGATGTATGGGAAAATGAGCCGGAGATAGATTTGGAATTGCTCAAACTGCTTGACTTTGCCACTGCGCATATTGCCGGATATTCCACTGACGGCAAGGCCAACGGTACAAGTATGAGCGTGCGCGCTCTGGCGGAATTTTTTGATTTGCCGCAGGAGTTGAAAAATTATTACCCGGATAATGTGCCGCTGCCGGAAAATACGCTTTTGAGTGTACCTGCAGAGGGCACTCTGGAAGAAAAACTCCTGGCGGTGACAGCGGAGTCCTACAACATAGCCGATGACAGCCGGCGCTTGAAAGATTTTCCGGCGGATTTTGAAAAATTGCGCGGCAGCTATCCGCTGCGCCGCGAATTTCCCGCGTTTACCGTAAGTAATTATGACGAACAGACCGGGAATATATTGTCAAAGCTCGGATTTAAACTCAAGTAACAAAAGTTTTATGAACGGATTCCCAAAAAAATTACAGCCGCTTGCCGGAGTGCTTTTTCTGCTGACTGTGTTTATTGCACCATTGAAAATGGGCGTTATGCTTCTGCCGGGTGCGCCGCAGGGTTTCCCGGATTCGGCTATGGCGTGGGTGGTTACGGCGTGGCCGCCGGCGCTTTTTCCGGTGATCGCGGGAGTTTTGCTGATTGTATCGCTGATTGCTTATGGGATTCCGGAATCGCTGAAAAAATGGAGTGCCGAAAGCATACTTCTGCTGTTATGGCTGCTTTTGCCATTGGTAACAATGATCGGCTTTATCGATTGTGACAGTTACGAAAATGCAGTTATCGAATTAGAGTACACTCTGGGGTTGAGTTCATTTTTTGCTGCGGCAGTTATCCAGATGGCAAACCGGCGCGATATGCTTGACAAGGTGGTGAATACGGCAGTTGCCAGTGTGCTTTTTACCGCTGTAATCGGGGTTCATCAGTACTTTTTCGGCTTTGATGATATGCGCGATTTTATTGAAATGCAGGAAAAAATCTACAACGTAACCATTCCGGAAGGAATAAAAGCGCGTGCCTACGATGTACGGGTACACTCCACTTTTACTTTTGCCAGTGCGCTTGCCGGGTTGCTGGCGCTGTGGGGAGCTATGGCGGTGGTGCGTCCGGTAAAATGGGCGGAAAATTTTGAACCGGTAAAAGTTTCGCAGAAAATATTTTTTACTCTGGCGTTGATTTTGTGCGGATTTATTTTTCTGGCGGCGCGCGGTCGTGGTGCTTTTCTGGCGGTGATACTTGCCGGAGCGTTGACTGGGTGGGGCATAATCCGTAATGTAAAAGTGAAAATCGCGCTTTCCACGGTAGCTTTGCTGGTCATTATTCTGGGGGCAGTGTACATACATTATGCCGGGCGCGGTTTCGGTTCAATGGAAGAGCGCGTGGGATATTTGAAAAGCAGCTGGGAAATGTTTATTGCCCACCCGTTTACCGGTGACGGCTGGGGGGATTTTGTTTTTCATCACGCGCAGAACAAAAGTTTCGGCAGTGAAGAACTTGCCAAAGATCCGCACAATATGCTTGCCGCATTTGCAGCGCAAACCGGGATCGGCGGATTGCTGCTGATCGGATTTATTATATTGTACACGCTTTTTATTGCTTATAGATATATGCAGAAAAAGCCCGCAGTGGAAAGCTGTTTATTCTTTTTCGGCATCAGTGCTTTTTCTCTGCACATACTTATGGATATGGATTGGCAGGTGCCGGCACTGATGATTTATTATCAACTGGCAGCGTTGTGCATTGCCGGATATTCAGCAGGGGATTCTGCGATGGGTTCGGGCGATAAGAAGAGTCAGAAATATCTCTTTTGTGCAGTTTTAAGTGTATTGGCACTGTGTTCAGTGACCGGCGGAACGCATTGGAGCATAGCTGATCAGCGCTATTTCAGACTGCAGGAAGCTGCCGGGCAGGACGTAATGAAAAATAAGAATATACAGAGCAGTTTTGTTGTTGACCGTCTGGCGCAGGCAGCACTGGCGGCTGCACCGTATTCGCACAGTGTATATATTTGCTGGGGCAACGAAAAATTTTTCCGCGGCGATCTGGTGAAAGCAGAAGAGTTTTTCCGGAAGGTTCTGGAAATGACCCCGCGTTCACATTCGGCACACAAGCGTATGTCGGAGATTTATCTCAAGCGCGGCGATGAAGCCAGAGCGCGGGAATATCTTGAGAAGTCGGAAAAATTATTTCCTTATAAAAAAATACTTTTTGAACAGAGGATGAAGAAAAAATGAATGAAAAACTTTTTTGCGGCTGGGGCCGTTGCGATATAACCCCGCAGGTGCCGGTTTCGCTGGCAGGTTATTTCAATATCCGGATCTGGGATAAAGTCCTTGACCGGCTGGAAGCGCGTGCGATCGTTTTCAAGCAGGGGAATAAAATCGCCGGTATAGTAAATATGGACCTTATCAGCAGTTCGCAGATGCTGGTTGACCGCGTTATGCCCAAGATTGCAGATCTGGGTTGTTTCAGCAAAGAAAATCTGATTTTCAACTCCACACATACCCATACAGGCCCGGAGATCCGCTTTGCTCATCTGCCGGGAGCCGATGAGTGTGCCGAACAGGTTGCCGAAGGTGTGTCGCAGGCGCTGCGGGCGGCGCTGAACAATCTGCAGGAAGCAGAACTGGTGCAGGGCGCCGCCTGGGATGACCGCTTTATCTTCAACCGCCGCTACTGGATGAAGTCAGGCGGGGTGGTTACCAACCCCGGCAAACTCAATTCCGATATTCTCCGTCCGGAAGGTACGGTCGATCCGGAAATCCCGATGCTTGGGGTCAAGCGCAACGGTAAACTTGCGCTGCTGATCGCCAATATCGTCAACCACAGCGACACCATTGGCGGCTGCAGTGTTTCTGCAGACTGGCCGGGATTTGCCCGCCGGATCATCGAGTCGCAGATGGATAAAGATTTTATGTTTGCTCCCATTATCGGTACGGCCGGCAATATCAATCATTTTGATGTATCTACTGATATGGATCAGACTTGCTACGCAGAAGCTGAACGCATCGGTACGGGCATAGCATCTACGATTATGGCGGCTATACCCACTCTTAAAAAAGCATACGATATGCCGCTTGAGACCAGATTTGCAGAAGTGTATGTGCCGGCGCACGAAGTTACCGACGGGGAATATGCCGAAGCGCTTGCCACTATTGAGAAATACAAAGATGAACCGGATGTCACCGATTCAGACAACCTCACCAGCGAAGACCTGGCGCGCAAACTGCCCAAAGTGCTCAAATACTTTGCCAAGCAGGTGATATTGATGCGCGATCAGCCCAAAAACACCACATTCCCGCTGCCGGGTATCTTTGTCGGCGGCGCGGCGATCATCGGCGTGCCGGGCGAACCCTTTGTGGAGATCGGTCTTGAAATCAGAAAAAAGATATTCTGCGATTACCGCACGATAGTTGCCGGTCACGGTCCGTCGGGTAATCCGCAGCTGGCCGGCGGTTATATCCCCAACAGTTGGAACTATGGCAGAGGCGGATATGAACCGCAGGCGCGTTCCAACCCGTACAGCGTAAAAGGTTCTGAACTTATGCTGGGCGCCTTGCGCAAGATGGCGGGCAGATCGGAGTAAAAATGCCCGAGTTGCCGGAAGTTGAAACCATCGGCAGAGCGCTTAAAGAGTATCTTGCCGGAAAAATCATACGCGGCGTGGAGGTTTTTGCTTCACGCTTGCGTGAACCGCTTGATTCGCTCAAAGATCCGCGTCTGACCGGCAAAAAAGTGCTGGATGTCCGCCGCAGAGGGCGCTATCTGATCGTGGAACTGGAAGATGATCTTGCTTTACTGATGCATTTCGGTATGTCAGGTGTGCTGAAAACTGTGCCGCTGGATCAGAAACGGGCCAAGCACGAACACGTGATATTTGATCTTGGCAATAACGAAAGTCTGCGCTTTGAGTGTCCGCGCCGTTTCAGTTTGCTCAAACTCATTGAGCTGCCCCGCGGCGCGGAACCGGAAGAACTTGCCAAACTCGGTGTGGAACCGTTGAGCGGAGATTTCAACGCGGAATATTTCTGCAGATGCGCCCAAAAACGCAAACTCCCGCTTAAAGAGTTTCTTATGGACAACTCGGTGGTTACGGGCGTGGGGAATATTTACGCGACCGAAGCACTTTTCAACACCCGTCTTTCTCCGCTGCGCTGTGCGTGCAATGTAACGCCTGCTGAAGCAGAATTATTGATTGCTGAAGTGAAAGATATATTGCTGAAATCAATTGCGTCCGGCGGCACTACCTTTTCCGATTACCGGCAATTGGATGGTTCCACTGGCAAATATGTTCTGCAGCTCAAGGCATACGGCAGGGCAGGGGAACCGTGTCCGGTGTGCCGTGAAACGCTTTCTTCCGTGAAACAGGGCGGCAGAACCACCGTTTACTGCAAAAACTGTCAGAAGTAAAAAGCGGAGATATTCAGTGCAGATGAGAGCGCAGCAGTAGTATAGCTGCGGCGCTTTCCCCGATCAAAAAGGCATCGGCAAGCGCCCGGTGTGATTGATTAGTTTTTTGCAGATCGTTGCGATCAAGACGGATCGGTTTGGCGGTCAGCAATGTGCGGTAATTGAAAAAATCCTCCAGCGCCTGATTGACCACTTCCAGAGCTTTGCAGCTGGCGGGTTTCAGGAGTGCCCGGTGAAATTTCAGTTCGGCAAGAGTAAAATTCTTCAAATCGTCATCGGTGGATATTTCTCTGAAGCTTTCCAGATTTTCCAACGCTGTTTTTACTGCAATACGATCAGATTCCTGCGCGTTTTCCACCGCATCGGCAATGGCTCCGATCTCCAGAACCCGCCGCAATTCATAAAGTTCGGATAAATCCGCGAGTCCGGAGCGCGCCAAGGTGTGCATTACCGAAGCAAGCATACCGTTGAGCGAGCCGCTGGAAAGTCTGTAGCCGGAACCGCGGCGGCTTTGTACCAGATTCAACGCTTTAAGACTGCTTAAACTTTCACGCAGCGCTACGCGCGACACATTCAATTCACCGGTCAGAACATTTTCCGGCGGCAGCTGATCGCCGGGATGCAAACATTTGCTGCGTATATAGTCGAGCAAACGCTCAAGTGTAGTTGATTTTTCAGCCATAAAACAGCTCCTGCAATTAATTTTGTTTAATTTAATACAGAAAAATCATAAAAGCAACTGTTTTTGATAAAAAATAATACAAATTTATGCTTATCAGGCTTGAAATATTGATTTTAAGCGTTAAATTGTATAATTAGTATTATAAATTCTCTAAAAGAAAAGAGGTAGGTTATGAGTGATGTATTGAAGAGTTTTTCGTTGGAGGGCAAGGTTGCTCTGGTTACCGGTGGAGCCGGATTGTATGGCAGACAGATCGTGGAAGCGTTGGCGGAGGCCGGCGCGGTGACTTTTATGGCATCGCGCAACCTGGATGCGCTGGAGGCGTATGCTGTGGAACTGCGCGCTCGCAATCTGGAAGTTTATGCTTTGCAGCTGGATCTTTCACTGCAGGACTCCATTGATAATACAGTCAATACCATTGTTGAACGCACCGGCAGATTTGATATACTTATCAACAATGCCGTCAACCGCTGCGGCTGCCGCAGCTGGGATCTTACAATGGATGACTTTGATGAAAGTTTCCGGATGAATTCTTCGAGTCTCTTTTATATTACGCGCAAAGTATCCGATGCTATGCGTAAAGCCGGCAACGGCGGTTCGATCGTTAATGTGGCAAGCTATATGGGCTTGCTGGGGCCGCAGCCGAGCAATTACCCTGATCCGGAACAGATCTACAAGATGTCGCCGGCATATTTCTACGAAAAGGGCGGTATGGTCAATTTTACGCGTTTTGCGGCAAGCGTGCTCGGTCGCGATCATATTCGCGTGAATTGCATTGCTCCCGGCGGCTTTTATACGCCGAATATGAGCGAAGGTTTTGTAAAAAATTACAACGCCAACACTATGCTGGGCAGACTTGCCAATGATACCGACCTCAAAGGTGTGATCGTTTTTCTGGCATCCGGTGCCAGCGATTACCTTACCGCAACAATTATTCCGGTTGACGGCGGCTACATTGCCAAATAAAAACAGTTTCAGCAAAGGTGAATTTATGAAATTTTCGCGTTTGATGCTCGGTACGGTGCAGTTCGGTCTGAATTACGGGATCAATAATACCCAGGGCAAACCCTCGCTGGATAAGGTCAAAGCCATTCTGCGTGCCGCCGCTGACGGCGGGATCAATGTGCTGGATACCGCGCGCAATTACGGCGACAGCGAAGAAGTTCTGGGGCAGGCATTGTCTGAATGCGGCCTGGAAAAACATTTTTATATAGTAAGCAAAGTCAAACTTTTTCCCGAAGATATCAAGCCTTCAGAATCATCTGACTGGGTGAAGAATTCCATACTCACCAGTTTGAAATATCTGCGGCGGGATACCCTTGACGGATTGCTGCTGCATAACGAAAAGGATCGTGGATATTTCGGTGAACTGCAAATGGCGCTGGATAACAACTGGAGCCGCCGGATCGGTGCTTCGCTTGACAGTGTGGGCGGCAGTCCGGAAAGTTTCACCAGACAGCTGGAAATGGTTCAGATCCCGGGCAATGTGCTTGACCGGAGATTCAGAAATACGGCGCAGGAAATCAAATCGCGCGGCGGATCGGTTTTTGTCCGCAGTGTTTACCTGCAGGGGTTGCTCTTCAAGCCGGCAGCGGAATTGCAGGAGAAATTTGCTCCGGTGCTGGCAGTGCGCGAAAAACTTGAAAAATTAAGTCAGGATGCCGGGATCATTCCCGCTGAACTCTATTTCCGTTATTTATTGAGTCTGCCGGAAGTGGATTGCATTCTTACCGGTGTGGACAATCCTGAACAACTGCAGGAAAACATCCGTCTGGCGTCCAAAGGTGCTTTGCCGGAAGATGTTATGCGTGCAATCGGGCAAATCGTTCCTGAATTGCCCGAAAAATACATCCGCCCCAGCTGCTGGAACCAGTTGTAACCGGTATTGAATATTGTAAAAAAAACGGTGCTGCATATAGATTTGCCTTATGCAGCACCGCCGGGAGGGGAGAAGGGGCCCCTCCCGTTTTATTATATTGCTTTAGCGTAAAAAAACTACCGGCTGAGCCGGTATGTAGCCGAAATAGCTTTAGCTTAAAGATGACAAAGTCATTAATCAAATGCGAGCATTTGATGACATTGAATAATGTTAGTTGCAACTATGAGTTTGT
>JAZNBV010000034.1:0-9119 GCA_045587205.1 Victivallaceae bacterium | reverse complement strand
CGCAATCAAATCCTCTTGACGTTTTTTGTCCATTAGTTTTACCGGATGCAGTAGTTTTTTATCTGCTCGAGCCATTCGAGCTAATTTTTCAGCATCTATTCGATCACTTTTTTTATCCCCTTTATAAATGAACGCCAAATCCCGGGCGTGCGCAACAATAACATCATATCCGCGAACTTCAAGTTGACGACTGATCCAGGCTGAATGGGTACCGGTTTCAAGAGCAATAGTGATTTTTTCCGGAGGTACAGAAACTTTATCAAAAAACGCTGTCAAATCTTTGGGGGTATTGGGAATTTTGCCAAAAGAAACACCTTTTTCACCTTTTAAAGCAAAAATTTCAATTGTTTTTTGTGAGATGTCCAATCCAAAGTAGATTTTTTCCTGTTTCTGTGATACATTATTCATGGTTTGACCTCCTGATTTTTGAAGCGCACTATGCGACTTCGGTGTTCTTGGATTAACATAAATCCGTTTTTATCAAGAGGCAAACCACTTTTTATTTTCAGTGCAAAAAAAATGAGACACCTCTTGTGTCTCTCATAATATCTTCATACGCCGCCAGGCGTGCTTCATATATTTTGATGCTTGACGAGCAAAGCTCGCAAGCACAAAATGTGCTTCATACTTTTGTGTGCTTGACACGCCGGAGGCGTGCAAGCCACAAAGTGCTTCATAAAAGCCTTTTCAGATGAAGCAGCGTCATTTCATTTCGCAATGAAGCATTTGCGTTCCACAAATATGAAGCGCAAGCGTCAAGACCCGCTTGCATTATAAGGTATGAATAAATTAAATTCTTCTTACAGTTTGCTACGCCCTTGCGGGCTTGCTTTTCCCAGCCCCCCCGCAACTCTGTACAAAGATACATTCTGTCAGCGCTGATCCATATTTTTTGTCTCCAAGCGGGCAATGGAAACATCATCCAGCACTGCAAAAGAGTCCTTACCACCCGATGCCACAACAAAACGCAGCCCTATCCATTCATCCGGAGCAATGGTATATTCGCAGGAATATGCTTTCTCTTTTTCTGAAAGCACAACTTTATAAATTTCTTTTGTGGAGAGAAATTTTCTGATATATCTGTATCGGGCTTTGCCGTTTGCTGTGTCGTTATAACGCACTGCATACACCTTCAGGATGCCTTTTCCGGAAGCACGGAATCTTACTCTGATCTTTCTGGCGGCAGCACTCTGGGCAAGTTCGCCGCCGGCAAGCAGCTGATAAATGTATCCGCCTTTTTTCAATTTTACCGCGTGCGAAATACGGTGTCTGACAATTCCGTATTTACCGCCGATCCAGCCTGCCGGGATATTTTCAGAAGTCAAAGTTTCAAAGGTTCCGTTTTTCAAAAGCACATCACCTGTTGTGCATCCCCGGTAATTGGCTCTATCTTGCAGCGCTGTACCGTCAAGACTCAATATTTTTCCGGCAATATTTCTTGCTATATGCAATTTCCATAATGAACCCTTTTCCGGGGTGCCGATTCCGGAAAGCGGAATCTTGACTTCCATAACATAACCGTCTTCATTATGTTTTACAGCCGCTGAAACCCGGTTCGGTATATTTCTGTAATGTTCCGGCAGACCGCCGTTGCGGATAGTACCATCAGCATTTACAACAACAGCATAGCCGGTTCGGGAACTGTCTGGCGGTATGATAAAGAAACTGATATACTCTTTATTTTTTCCCGCCTTATACGGAATACCGCCTCTGGCAGCCACCCGGAAATAGAGATTCCCGGCATCGGCAAGAACTGAACAGACGGTTTTATTTGCCACAGCATTTTTCCTTTTATTCAATCCGGAAATGTATTTAAAATCACTTGTGTGCCACGCCCGGCACCATTCAGCATCGCCGGGATCGCCATCAACATTGATATGCCCCCGTTTAAAAGGTATGCAGCCGTCACGGGGCGCTTTTTTGCTGAAAAGTTCATTGGGTTTTATCCAGTACCGTTCCAGCCAATCGCGGTCGTCCTGCAGGCGGCCTTTCAGCAGCGGGTCATTGCCGGCAAGTTTTTCCGCTTTCTGCAGCAGAGTGAGCAATTTTTCTTTTGCTCCCGGCACAGACAAAAGTCTTTCGCGCCGCTGATCGCCGGTCGGATATCCCAGGCAGGCTGACGAATTGTTCCAGAGCTGACGGCGCAAATCGTGATATTTTTTCATTGCCGGATAAGCCTTGCCGTAATATTTACTTTCCACATCAGCAAGGATTTCTTCCGGATCAAGTTCCGGATCCCAGAGCAGTTTACCAACAACGCAATACCATTGCCAGTTGGAATTTGCCCGGTCAGCGCGGTAATCAGGAACCCCCTCCTTTGCCGGGGGCCAGAACTGGGCATCAGCAAAGAGCATCTCCTCCTTCCAGCCTTCCAGACCGAGTTTGCGGTAAAAGCGGATATCTTTGCTTGCAACATCTTCCATACAGCCGTAAAGCACCGGCGTGCAGTTAGCATATTCATATAACTTCATACGCGATGAAATCTTGCGCCACTCTTTTATCAGCTGCAAATGCTTTACATTTCTCCGGCATAACGGATCATTAAGCGTGTGCCCGTAACAACGCCCGTGGGTGCAGTAATAGATAAGCGCCCGCGGATCATATTTCACATTTTCCGGAATCGTCCGGTAAGTGTGGTACGCCCAGACTTCCAGCATAGCCGCCGGATATTTTTTGTAAACTTCAGCCATAATCTTTGTTACGACTTTATGGAAACGCGTGGAAATATTTATGTGATCAAACGCTCCTTTTCCGTCCAGCTCCCGGCAGGAGCGGCATTCGCACCAGCCGGTCGTGGCATCGAGCATCCCAAAAAGCCAGGCAACTTTGTTTACAGGAAAATCCCGGTAAATATTCTCAATATTTTTCTGAACCAGATGCTGCACATCCAAATTGGAAATGCAGATCTGTTTACCTTTGACGCGCTTACCGTCCTGCAATGCAAAGTATTCAGGATGCAATTTGTACAGGCTTTCGGGCACCGAATTATAAAACGCTCCGTGTGAACCGCTTGAAACAGAAAGCATCGAACAGCGCTCCTGATAAAATTTCTCCCGGAATGCCCGTTTATGATCCCAAGGCGGGTTGATTTGGAACCCCTGCCGCACCGCCACAGTCTGACCGTTGAACGGGATCCTGCCGGCAGCACCGGAATGGGTGAGCATACGGTAACGGAATGCCGGCACTCTTACGATTTCAAAATCATCAAAACGGATACGCTTTTGCCGTGGAACATATTCATAAGAATCTTTTTCCGTGGCGGCGCGGAACCATCTTATGCCCATTTTTTCTTCCAGAAAAGCGTACGCTCCGCAGAGTTCACCACCCTGATCCCTGCCTGCAATGTTCAATTTGTTTCCGCTGCAGACTATGGCAAACGCATCGGGGGAGTCCGCTTTTTCGAGCAGCTTTGCCGCAGATGCGGGAAGTTCTTTTACATCGGCAAGAGTACCGATGATGATTTGCGAAGATGCCCGGCTTTTATCAGAAACTGTGGAGAGTTTGATCCCGCTGACTTTTTCAATATAGCTGGCAACTTCAGCGGCGGCAAATTTTGCAGCAGCACTACTCTTTGCCCCCCGGATAACGATTTGCGTATCTTCAGCGATTTCAAAAGCTTCCAATGATCCGGCAAAAAAGATAATGGAATATATAAATAACCGGAAAATCTTTTTCATTCAGAACCCTTCAAGTGATATTTAATCATTTCCAGAACAGCAGCGCCACTGCCCCCAGCAGAACACACAAGCTGGCGACTGTCAGTCTGGAAAGATGCTCTTTGCGGAAAATCGCACAGTACACAGCAAAAAGCGCTATACATATACTGACAGCCCCGGGATAAACTATTCCCGCCATCGCCAGCGGTTCCAAGGCATCGATCGAACAATAGAGCGTAATTTGTCCGGCGGCAACTACAATACCATATACAACAGAATATTTTATACCCTTCCGGTCAATTTTTCCGTGCAGAACCAGTGCGGCGATCCCCCAGGTTATCACCCCGAGCAAGGTGTTTATCGGCAACCGCCACGAAAGAGCCGCCCCGCCAACGCCGAATTCACCGGGCAGGAGCGATGTAAACTGGCTGATTCCGGTCAGCAGCAAGGCTGTAATCGAGAAAATCAGCGCCCGGATTTTTCCCTTGTTTTCTCCGGGATCTCGGGATCTTTTGCTCACTGCCATTCCGCAGAGCGCCGCAATTATCAGCAGCAAACCGGCAAAGTTAAACCATTTTATGTTGTTGTTCAAAAAAATCCAGCTGGCAAGAAACGGCATCACCATTGCCGACTGCGTAAAAGTCCACGCCAGCGCGTGCGAACCATTTTTCATAGCCATAAAAAGCGCCAGAAAACCTGCCTGCCCCAGCAATGCTGTCGGCAGCATACATAACAAAACAATCATCACCTCCCCGACCGGAGCCGCCACGGGCGTACAGAAGCCCCAGATCAGTGCCGCAAAAACCAGCGCATAACAGAACATAAATCCGGATAAACTCTTCTGCCGCACAGCAACTGCACTGTAAATTGCCGCCAGCAATGTCCAGATAACTCCGGTAATGATAACAAAAAGGATTCCGTTAAGCATAAAAAAATTTCTTCTCTGCAAATTTTGTTTTATATAACTTATACCGGAAAAAGTGCTTTTGCAACCCCGCAGTATGGAATTTTTGTATCCGCGGAGACTTTTTCACGGAATTGCAATTGCAATTTATCAATGCGGGTGTAACTTAATATATACAGATAAAATATAACCACATAAGGAATATTGATTTTATGAACAAATATGATTACCTTACCGGCACTCACGACCTTGAAACTCTTACCGATTGGGGGCCGTTTGCCCGTGATATTTATGCCTTGAGCCACATAGCAGACCGCGCCCGCGGAGTGAAATTTGATTTTTGCTTTGTCCCCGGATTGCATCACCGCGCATTTTTTCCGCCGGAAACCTTACGCGAATGCAACTGTTCGCCAATGGAAGCAGCTCCGGATTTGAGTTATTTTTCGTTCCGTCAGCAACTGGACAGTGCTTCGCAGGATATGCTCTACTGCAATGAAACCTATGCCAATATTGCAGAAGACCTCTGGCTGGGCCGGTGCGAATTTGTAAATAACAGTGACAATGTACTGGTAAACAATCTGCTGGTCTGTGTACGGTTGACTTCGCGTCCGGATGTGGTGCCGTTTATTCCGGAAACGGCGCGCTTTGTTGATGCTTTAAGCTATGTTGATCTGCAATACAGCTATGAGCGATTTGACCACAATCTGGTGCATTGCGGCGGACGCCGCGGCGAACAGAACTTTCCCGGCACGGTCAACAACCGCTGTCTGGGCAGACCTTATTATGGACATACACTGCCCTGTTTTGCCGCACGCAAAGGCGATATGGTAACTTACAACCTATCCGCAAACGCCGGCGATCAGGTGATTTACGCCCGCATTTCCGCCGATGCCGGACAGAGTCAGGATCTGCAAATAGATGTCAACGGCAATAAAAAAGTCCTGACCATCAACGGCAGCGGCAATTTTGAGCTCGTGGAGCTTTACCGCGGTGAACTGGCTCCGGAAAATACTTTTACCATAACCAGCGCCGCCGATTCCTGCGGTGTGCGTATAGATGGTTATGTGGTCGGTCAAGCTGATCTGACTGCTGAAAAGATAAAGTTTGCCCCCATCGGCAAAGCGATTTCGCCAACGGCACAGCCGGGAACACTGGAAAACAGCACCATTTACAGCGGCAACGGCCTTGATCACAGTTACTGCGTATGGTGGAGTCAGAAAGCCGCCTCGGAACGCACCTACTGGGTGGATAACTTTACCCAGTTTGTCAATTACAATTACGGCTTGCGCCAGCCATACTTCACGCAATGGGATGGTTTCGGCAATGACTATTGCCGCGATGCATATATTCTGCCGATCAAAACCGCGGCGCACAGCACAACTGTTATCTATACACTTTACAGTTCAGCAGCCAATGCCGATGCCGCCGCCGCGGCTGTAAATGCAGTTGATAAAAGCAATGAAAATCTGGAAAAGCTCTACCTTGCCGCCCGCAAACGTGCAATACTGCCGCACGGCACAGATGCCGGTAAAAAGTATGAATTGAGCCAGCAGATAATGGCGGCAACAGCGCTGACCAACATCAATTTTCCAATCAGCAAACAGGGCAACAACATCCGCCACCACGTGCCGGATAAATTCTACAACAGCCTTTACAGCTGGGATTCCGGCTTTATCGGGTTGGGTTTTCTGGAACTGGACAAAACCCGCGCGATCGAGAATCTGAATGTTTATGTGACCGATCCCGGCGACGAAAACAAATTTCTGCTGTACGGCACCCCGATGCCGGTGCAAATCTATTTGTATGCCGAAATCTGGAACCGCTATCAGGATCGGGAGATGCTGGAATTTTTCTACCCGCGGCTGCTGCAGTTCTATAAATTTATTGCCGGGCATTATGCCACCAGCTCCTACCGGCAGAACAAAAGCAATCTTCTTATGTCGTGGGATTACTTTTACAACTCCGGCGGTTGGGACGATTACCCGCCGCAATGGTATATTCACAAAAACCACATCAGTCACATTGCCCCCACAGTAACGACTGCACACGCCATACGCTTTGCACGGATACTGCTGCAGGCCGCCGCCGAACTGGGCATAACTGCAGATAAAGCAATGCTGGAAGAGGATATAAAAGTTTTCTCCGAAGCATTGCAGAAATACTCGTGGAGCGAAAAGGATTCCATTTTCAGTTATGTCGAGCACGATGAAAACGGCAACGCCTCCTGCCACTGGCTCGACCCCGCAAGCAAAGTCAATTACAACTTCGGTATGGACGGCACCACGCCGCTGGTGGCGGGTATCTGCACTTCGGAGCAGCGCGATAAACTCTTTGCTCTGCTTGCCGATCCGGAAAGAATGTGGAGCAATATCGGTATATCCACAGTGGATAAAAGCGCACCATATTTCCGTCAGGACGGCTACTGGAACGGCTGTGTATGGATGCCGCATCAGTGGTTTTTCTGGAAAGCTGCGCTTGATGACAACCGCAGCGGCTTTGCCCGGAAAATCGCCACTTCCGCGTTGGAAGTGTGGCGCAATGAAGTTGATCAGTCTCGCTACTGTTTTGAACACTTTTCAATGGATTCGGGGCGCGGTGCCGGATGCTGTCACTTCGGCGGACTCTCTTCGCCGGTATTGAACTGGTATGCTGCATACCACTCTCCCAAACGCTTTACCGTCGGTTACGATGTATGGATCAAAAATCAGCAGAGTTCTGAAAACGGGGCATCTGCCGAACTGGCGATCAGCGGCAATCCCGGCGATCTGACCACCATATTATATGTTGCAGGAGAAGGCGATTTTCAGGCATCCTACAACGGCAATGCAGTGGAGTGTCAGGTTGGAGTGCCCGGATGTCTGGAAATAACTCTGCCGAAAGCCTCCAACGGCACTCTGGAAATAAAAAAATTGTGATTTATGGCTGTCGGTAAAAATACTATTGATATGACGCAGGGTCCGTTGTTTTTCAAGATTCTGCGATTCTGCGTGCCGCTGACTTTGAGTTTTCTCCTGCAGCTGGCGTTCAACGCAGCGGATATGATGGTTATCGGCAGATGGGGCAGTGCCGAAAGTCTGGCGGCAATCGGAGCAACCACTTCTATTTCCAATTTGCTGATCAATGCCATTACCGGACTCTCCACCGGGGCAAATATGCTTGCAGCACAATACTTCGGCGCCAGAGACACTATGCGTATGACCCGACTGGTACATACCACCATTGCGTTAAGTCTTGCCGGCGGAGCTGCGTGCAGTGTTACCGGACTGATACTGCTCAAATGGCTGGTGGTGGTCAGCGATGTACCGGAAGCAGTACAGGATAAAAGTGTACTTTATCTGGCGATCTGTTTTCTGGGAATACCATTTCAGGTATTGTACAATTTCGGGTACGCCATATTGCGGGCAGTAGGCAATACCAAAAGTCCGCTCTATTACCTGGTTTTTTCCGGCATACTCAATGTACTTTTGAATCTGTTCACGGTAATTGTCTGCAAACTGGATGTTGCCGGCGTGGCGATTGCAACTGTTGTATCGCAAGCGCTCTCCGCCTGGCTGATCACCCGCCGTCTGCAGAAAAACCACGGTTCGACCAGGTTGTACTGGAAAAACCTGCGGCTGCACGCCGGCCCACTGAAAGATATTCTGCACCTCGGGATCCCGGCGGCAGTACAGTCGGCGTGTTTTTCGCTTTCCAACATTGTCGTGCAGACGGGGATCAACTCTTTCGGCGTGGCTGCTGTGGCGGGAGCCACGGGCGGATACTATATAGAACTTCTGCTCTATTCCATTGTTTTTTCAATGCACCACTCTGCAATTGCAGTCATCGGACAGAATTACGGAGCCCAAAAGTATAAACGCGTACTCAAAACAATTTACATACTCTTTGCTATGGCATTTGTCATCACATTGGTCTGCGGATGGCTGTTGTACTTTGCATCGCCCAAACTGATGTGCCTTTTCAGTACCGACCCGGAAGTTATCCGCTTTGGCGTACTGCGGACGGCAGTTATGTTTACAATCTACTTTCTGCTGGGCTTTATGGATACATCCAGCGGAGTGCTGCGCGGGCTGGGCAATTCCGTATATCCGGCAGTTGCTTCGCTGGCGGGAACGGTGGGGTTCCGTATATTATGGATAAAGTTTGCGTTTCCGCGTATCGGCACTCTGGAATCAGTAATGGCGGTCTATCCCATATCGTGGGGATTGGTGGCAGCCTGCAATATAATTGTAATGATAATCCTCTGCCGGAAATTGCTGCTCCCGCACATCCGCAGAAGCGCACTTACCGTTTAAGCAAATAAAAAAAAGGTTGCTGCAAACTTTTTTAAGGTTTTGCAACACACCTTTTTTTATTTTGTCAAACCGCAGCAGAGTATTTTAGTTTTTTCTTGCAATAGCGTAATTTTTTACAGGAAAAAATATTGCAATTTACTTATAATAAACAAGTTGGGATTGCTTTTATTGAAACAATAAAAGCAATCCCGGCGAAAGTTTTTGGAAAATGGGGCGTGGGGAAAAGAACCTTTTTTCAAAAAGGTTTTTTCCCCACAAAACAGTTTT
>JAZNBV010000033.1:0-7881 GCA_045587205.1 Victivallaceae bacterium | reverse complement strand
GAAGTCGGCTCCAAAAACTTTCGCCGGGATTGCTTTTATTGTTTCAATAAAAGCAATCCCAACTTGTTTATTATAAGTAAATTGCAATATTTTTTTCTGTAAAAAATCACGCTATTGCAAGAAAAAAACTAAAATACTCTGTTGCGGTTTGACAAAATAAAAAAAAGGTTGCTGCAAACTTTTTTAAGGTTTTGCAACACCCCATTTTTTATGCCCGCCAGTTCCACGCTGCTGACGCAGTATTACTCAAGCGGAACAGGCAGCTGCAGCGCCTCATCAGCGCTGGGCAATACTGTTGTTTTATCCCGGCTGCGCGGATGTTTTTTTTGTGCCGGAGTCCGATGTGCCGGAGCTGCTTGATACTATTCTTGCAACCATAAAAAAAGGCTGCTCTGAAAAGAGCAGCCTTTTTGGCATCTTGCAACAGTGATTATTTCATCACTTCGCCGAGCTTCTTGTAGAAGTCCATACGACGCTTGCAATCCGCTTCAGCCTTGGCAAAGAGTTCTTCGGCGTTTGCCGGGTTGGTCTTGGTCAAGCTGGCGTAACGGCGTTCGCTGCGGATGAAATCCTGGAAGCTTGCGGTAGCTTCTTTGGTTTCCCACTTGAACGGAGTTTCCGCATTGGCGGGGTTGTAGCGGTAGAGCGGCCAGTAGCCGGCATCCACAGCGCGTTTGGCTTCGTTCTGGCTCATACGCATATCGCCCTTGATACCGTGGGCAATACAGGGAGCATAAGCGATGATGATCGACGGACCGTTGTAGGCTTCAGCTTCGCGGATCGCGCTCAAAGCCTGCTGACGGTTGGCACCCATACAGATGCTGGCAACATAGACATTGCCGTAGCTCATACACATAAAGCCGAGGTTCTTCTTGGTCTGTTCCATACCGGCGTTGGCGAAGAGCGCCACTGCACCGATCGGGGTGGATTTGGAAGCCTGACCGCCGGTGTTGGAGTACACTTCGGTATCCAGCACCAGGATATTGACGTTGCGGCGCTGGGCGACAACGTGGTCAAGACCGCCGTAACCGATATCGTATGCCCAACCGTCACCACCGATGATCCACAGACTCTTGTCAACGAAGTAGTCGGAGAGTTCTGCGATCTTGGACAGCACCGCCTTGCCTTCGGGGCAGGCAGTGTTTTCAATGGCAGCCGGCAGCGCGGCTTTGATGGCATCCTGATTGGCGATGGCTTCGGCATCGGTGTTGTTCCACAGTTCCAGAGCCTTGGTCAGCAGAGCTTTCAGTTCGCACTTGCAGTCGCCGGATTTTTCCAGCAGAGCTTCCACATTGCTGCGGAGCTGGGCGCGGTTGGTGTCGATAGCAATACGCATACCGAAACCGTATTCGGCGTTGTCTTCGAACAGGCTGTTTGCCCACGCCGGACCACGACCGGCCTTGTCCTTGCAGTAGGGCAGGCTCGGGAAGCTGCCGCCGTAGATCGAGCTGCAGCCGGTGGCGTTAGCTACAACCATACGGTTACCGAACAGCTGGCTGATAAGTTTGACATACGGGGTTTCACCGCAACCGGCACAGGCACCGGAGAATTCAAAGTACGGCTTCAGGAACTGCGAACCCTTGACAGTATCAATGCTGACACCGCCGGTGACATTGTCGGGCAGGGCTTCGAAGAACTTTTCGTTGGCATTTTCGCCGGCGGCGCGTTCAACGGCCAGCGGGCTGAAAGCCAGAGCCTTTTCCTTGGCAGGGCAGGTTTCAATACAGACACCGCAACCGGTACAGTCTTCAACATAGACCTGCATACGATAGACCAAACCGGGTTCCTTGACACCCTTGGGCGCAACGGTTTCAAAGCTGGCGGGCTTGTTGGCAAGATCGCTTTCTTTGATCAGTTTGGCGCGGATGGCAGCGTGCGGACACGCCATTACACACTGGTTGCACTGGATACACTTGGCGGAATCCCACTTCGGAACAGCCGGAGCAATACCGCGCTTTTCCAGAGCACTGGTGCCGATCGGCATCGAGCCGTCGTAGCTCATTGCGGAAACCGGGATGCTGTCGCCCTGCAGGTGCAGGATCGGCTTCAGCAGTTTCACAGCAAACTCACCGGCATCATCAGCGATCAGTTTGGGAGCCACATAGCTTTCAGTGATGGTGGCGGGTACAGCGATTTCGCTCATACCGGCAATAGCCATATCCACGCACTTGATGTTCTGGGCAACGATTTCATCGCCCTTCTTCTTGAATTTCTTTTCGATCGCCTTCTTGATGTGGGCAATGGCTTCATCAGCCGGAATGATGTCCGCAAGTTTGAAGAAGCAGGTCTGCATAATTGTGGAAACATACTTGGCGCTGCCGACTTCCAGAGCGGTCTTCAATGCGTCGATGGCATAGACCTTGATCTTCTTGGCGATGATGACTTCCTGCATTTCCCTGGTGAAGGAAGCAAAGACTTCGTCAGCCTTCTTGGAAGTATTGATAAGGAAAGTACCGTTTTCTTTGATACCGGCAAGCATATCGTAGCGGCCGACATACGCTTCGTTGTGGCAGGCTACAAAGTCCGGAGCGGTGATCAGGTACGGGGACTTGATCGGAACGTCACCGAAACGCAGGTGCGAAACAGTCACGCCGCCGGATTTCTTGCTGTCGTAGGAGAAGTATGCCTGAACATACTTATCGGTGTTGTCGCCGATAATCTTGATGGAGTTCTTGTTGCTGCCCACGGTACCGTCGCCGCCCAGACCCCAGAACATACAGGCAGTGGAACCGGCAGGTTCGGTGACCAGCTGTTCATCCAGCGGCAGCGACAGGTTGCTGACATCGTCGTTGATACCGACGGTGAAGTTGTGGGTGCATTTGCCGGCAAGGTGCTTGTAGATGGCGTTGACCATCGACGGGGTGAACTCTTTGCTGGCAAGACCGTAGCGGCCGCCGATAACTTTGATATCGGTGCCGGCGAAAGCAGCCTGGACATCCAGGAACAGCGGTTCGCCGTGGCTGCCGGGTTCCTTGCAGCGGTCGAGCACAGCAATGCGCTTGACGCTGGCGGGCAGGGCGCTGACCAATGCCTTGGCATCGAACGGACGGTACAGACGGACCTTGACCAGACCCAGTTTGCTGCCGCGGGCGTTCAGATAGTTGATGGTTTCTTCGATGGTTTCGCAACCGGAACCCATTGCCACGATCACATCTTCAGCATCATCAGCACCGACATAGTCGAACAGGTGGTAGCTGCGGCCGGTGATCTTGGCCAGTTCGTCCATATACTTCTGGACGATTGCCGGCAGAGCGGCGTAGATATTGTTGGTGGTTTCGCGGCCCTGGAAGTAAACGTCAGGGTTCTGCGCAGCCATCTTGGCATACGGTGCTTCCGGACGCAGTGCGCGGGCACGGAAACGTTCTACAAACTT
The DNA here is from genome assembly GCA_045587205.1 of Victivallaceae bacterium. Lineage (GTDB taxonomy): Bacteria > Verrucomicrobiota > Lentisphaeria > Victivallales > Victivallaceae > SIG78. The sequence goes on along the minus strand of JAZNBV010000033.1, from coordinate 4,508 downwards.
CATATCGAGCATCGACTTCATATCAGCATAGTCGAGCATTTCGATCTTCTGGATTTCGTGAGAAGTACGGAAACCGTCGAAGAACGCCAGGAACGGCACTTCGCTTTCCAAAGTCGCCAGGTGGGCAACGATGGCAAGGTCGTGGGTTTCCTGAATGGAGGCGGCGCTGGTCATTGCATAGCCGGTGGAGCGGCAGCTCATCACGTCAGAGTGGTCGCCGAAAATCGAGTGCGACTGTGCTGCGAGGGCACGGGCGGAAACGTGGAACACTGTCGGGATCATTTCCCCGGCAATCTTGTACATATTCGGGATCATCAGCAAGAGACCCTGGCTGGCAGTGAAGGTGGTCGTAAGAGCACCTGCACTCAAACTGCCGTGGACCGCACCGGCTGCACCGGCTTCGGACTGCATTTCGGCAATATCGACAACCTGTCCGAACATATTTTTGAGACCCTGGCTTGCCCAGGTGTCGGCGTACTCACCCATTGTCGAAGACGGGGTGATCGGGTAGATCGCGGCTGCTTCGCTGAACGCGTAAGCTACATACGCTGCGGCGTAGTTGCCATCGATCGTCTGCATGACTTTGGCCATTGAAAACCTCCAATGTTTGTTAATGGTTGCAAATATGGTTCAGTATTTATCAATACTTAACATTTTCCAAATATATTATATTATGTATAATATAACCGCAAAAAAAATTTTTTCAACCGTTTGATACATAAAAAAAGCATCCGCCGCAGAACTTTATCCGGCGTACCGGTATTGTTCTGCAAATCAGGTGCCGCTTTTATGTTGTTTCTGCGGCGTATTTTATATTTTTTATTCCGGAGAACCGGAATCTGTCACAAATTTTCCTCATTGCGGATCCTGCCGGAGAGCTTGACTGAAAGTTCAGCCAGATCACCAGCCATATTCACCCGCTGCTGGATGATTTCCGGCGGTACTGACAGCGGCGTATTTGTAAAGTTCCAGATCGCTTTGATCCCGGATTTTACAATATGATCCGCCGCCTGCTGGGCATATTCGCACGGTACGCTCAATATGGCGATTTTTATATCCATACTTTCGGCAATTTCCTGCAATCTGTTTATGTTGTAAACCGGTTTGCCGTGAATGAATGTATCAGTTTTATCAGGGTCATTATCAAATGCCGCCACTACATTGAATTTGTATTCAGCCAGACCGCGGTATCCCAGCAGTGCTGTACCGAGATTCCCCGCACCGACCAGCAATACGCGGGTTTCATCGCCCCAGCCCAGAAAATTTTCGATTCCTTCGATCAGGCTTTTTACATTGTATCCGACTCCGGGGGAACCGGTACGTCCGGCAAGTTCCAGATCTTTGCGGACAATGATCGGTTCCAGCCCCAGACGCGAGGCAAGATAAGTAGTGGAAACCATCTGCTGCTGATTATCGCGCAGCTGTTTCAATTCGTGAAGATAGGACGGCAGCCGTTTGACGGACGGCAATCTGGGAACTTTCCGGTTGTTGTCGTTCATTGGCTCCTCCAGTTTGAATGATCGCATTGCTGTTCTGATAATATAGCACAACTTGGCGGATAATTCAATATTTTTTTATCTAACTGTTGATCTTTTTTTACAAAATGCTCAATTGGTGGCGGTAAAGCCTTGCAAAAAAAAGAATCTGGTGTATCTTATTAAAGTGTAATAAATATAACAGTAACCCTTATATATAACGGAGTAGATTATGCAATTTACCAGTACCCGCAGTTGTCAGAATGTGACTTCTGCTGCTGCCATCACCCGTGGGATCGCCGCAGACGGCGGTCTGTTTGTTCCGTGCAGTTTTCCTGAAATCAGTTTTGAGAAACTGCAGAGTCTTGCCGGTATGGATTATATCAGCCGTGCCGGAGAGGTGTTGAAACTTTATCTTACCGACTACACTGCTGAAGAACTTGATTACTGCATCCGCGGCGCTTACTGCAATACATTTGACAATAACGAACCGGCGCCGCTGGTTGAAGTTGTGCCCGGTACGGAGATGTTGGAACTCTGGCACGGTCCGACTTGCGCTTTCAAAGATATGGCGCTTCAGCTGCTGCCGTTTCTGCTGGTGAAAGCTGCCAACAAAACTGCTCCCGGCCGCACTATTGTGATTCTGGTTGCCACTTCCGGTGATACCGGCAAAGCGGCGCTGGCGGGGTTTGCTGATGTGCCCAATACGCGCATTGTGGTGTTCTTCCCGGAAAACGGTGTATCTGATATGCAGAAACTGCAGATGATCACCCAGACCGGAGACAATGTTTCTGTTTGCGGCATTGAAGGTAATTTTGACGATGCCCAGAGCGGTGTTAAGAAGATTTTTACTGATGAAGCTATCCGCGCTGAGCTGGATAAAAAGAATATGGAATTTTCTTCTGCCAACAGCATCAATTTCGGCCGTTTGGTGCCGCAGATCGTCTATTATGTTTCGGCGGCGTGCGATCTGATCAAAGCCGGCAAACTCAAACAGGGTGAAAAGTTCAATGTGGCGGTGCCTACCGGTAACTTCGGTGATATTCTGGCGGCGTACTACGCCAAATGTATGGGCGTGCCGATAGATAAACTTATCTGTGCGTCCAACCGCAACAAGGTGCTGACCGACTTCCTTGCTACCGGGGTGTATGACCGCAACCGCGAATTTTACACGACCAGCAGTCCCTCGATGGATATACTTATTTCCAGCAATCTGGAGCGTATGATCTTCCACGCTTCCGGCAACAATGCAGAATTGACCGCCGGTCTGATGAAAGATCTTGCAGAAAAGGGCCGTTATGAATTGCCTGCTGATGTGCTGGCAAAATTGCAGAGCGAATTTTTCGGCGGTTTCTGCGATGAAAATGGTACGGAAGAAACGATCAGCAAGCTTTTCAAAGAACACAATTATCTGTGCGATACCCATACCGCAGTGGCGGCAAATGTGCTTGAACAGTACCGCAAAGCTACCGGTGATGATACACTTACTGTGGTGGCATCGACTGCGTCGCCGTACAAGTTTGCCGCTTCGGTGCTGCCGGCATTGACCGCAGATGCGCTTCCGGAAGATGGATTTGCCCAGTTGGAAATGCTTTCCAAACTTTCCAATACGCCGATCCCGGCGCCGCTTGCCAATCTCAAGGGCTGCAAAGTGCTGCATAAAAACTGCATTGAAAAGTCCGATATGGCAGAATTTGTGCTGAATTTCCTCAAGTAATTTTTTGAGTAACAGCAAACGGGTTGCCGCAGCAGATTGCAGCAACCCGTTTTTTTATGCTTAAGCAATATAACAAATTGGGATTGCTTTTATTGAAACAATAAAAGCAATCCCTGCGAAAGTTTTTGGAGCCGACTTCATTTCATTACGCCGTGCCAGGAAATGGGGTTCCGCCGTCGCCAAAGGCTATGGCGGGACAAGGTGGGGAAAAGAACCTTTTTTCAAAACGCTCTGTTTCCGACACGGGTAGGTAAATTAATTGTCCTCAAAAAAGAACAACAGCGGTTCTGGGCATTGGATTGTGGGGGTGGTGGTCATTATTTTTTTGATTTTTTTCTGTTTGGCTGTTGACATTTGCGCAATTTGGTATATAATTATCATTGCAAACTTGAGAATGCGACCTGCCGTTTGCTCAAGTTAGCGCATAGGCACTGTAGGATTGGTGATCTTATGCTTTCTCAAATCCTTCTTTCCTCTTTCAATAAATTTATTCACTCTCTTTTTGCGTACAGCAGAATATTTTAGTTTTTTTCTTGCAGCAGTTTGAATTTTTACAGAAAAAATATTGCAATTTACTTATAACAAACGAGTTGGGATTGCTTTTATTGAAACAATAAAACCAATCCCTGCGAAAGTTTTTGCAAAATGGGGCGTCGGGAAAAGAACCTTTTTTCAAAAAGGTTTTTTCCCCACAAAACAGTTGAGCTACATCTCCTCTGCACAATCGGCACAGCGGCCGCGGCAGCAGAGGTGGATACGGTCGATTCTGAAACCTTCGGGCAGACCGTGAACTTTTTCCACCAGCGGTGTTGCTGACGGTGGAAAAAGGTCGTAAACCTTGCCGCAGGACATACATTTGAAATGTCCGTGATCGGACATATCTGCATCGTAACGGAGTTCGCCGTCTTCAATGATCACTTCCTGTACAGCACCGGCATCAACCAGTTTTTTGACTGTGTTGTAAACTGTGGTGCGTGATATAGTCGGCAGCTCTTTGATCACGGCTTGATAAATAGTATCCACTGTAGGATGAATGGCGTTATTTTTCAGAAAATCATAGATCGCCACCCGCTGCGGCGAGGGCGATACTCCCAGACCGCGCAGATAATTGATACTGTTGAACATATTACCTCCTTCCGGAGCAGACAGAATTTATCGATTTACAATATGCTCTGTTCCCAATAAGGGTCGGTAATTGAGGAGGGGAAAAAGACCTTTTGAGGAAAGGTCCTTTTTCCCCTCCTCAAACTCCACCCCTTTTTTCCAAACCTTTCCTTGGCATTTATCTTTTTGCAACGCAAAAAGATAAATGCCCT
>JAZNBV010000032.1:0-17037 GCA_045587205.1 Victivallaceae bacterium | reverse complement strand
TGGAAGTTTACGAAGTACATTGTCTCTGAAATTCCTCATTTCACGGCGGGAGAGTTTACGGATGTCAGTTTCACTGCCGAACCATTCGCAAAGCAAATTGAGCGAATTGATTATGTCGTCGTGAAGCTTCTGGCATCTTTTTACCGGGACAGCGATATAGGATTTGACCAAATCTCCAAGAGTATCAAACTTTTCATCGTCGATGATTTTTTGAGCAGATGGGAATCCTGCTCCCAGAACACGGTTGAAATCTTCCGGGGAATACTCAGTCGTATATCGGGCTCCATCCAAATGTTCACGCTGGACTCTGGCACAATAAAGAAAGCCTTTCAGAAACTCCCGTCCGGCAAAGTTGCGGAGATTATCAGGGACATCCATATCTTTGAGCAAATCATCAGCTGTTGCTGTCGCCCATTGTGGAATAGTATTGTCTTTCAGAGCATTTTCCACACTGTTGCACACATTCAGCATCATTTTTCGGCCTTCGGCTTTGGATGCGTTGCAAGTAGCTCCGTATTCGCAAGTGTAAATATCTTGGTCAATGAGACTGGTTTCGATGTATTGAGTTATTCTGTTTCGGATTTCGGTGACAATATTCATGTCGTTTGCACCTCCTTGGTTGTAGTTTTGCAAAGTTTTTGCGATTACTCTCCGTGAGTAATCTGTCACTTTAAGTATAACATCAAGGAGGTCAGAAGTCAAATCGCCTGTTTTGAGTGAAATTTTCACCTCACGGGCACGACCGTTAGTGAGAATTGAAGGAATACGACACCGGAAGTAATAGATGCCATTACGCTTGACGAGATTCGGGATTTCTGCTGCCATGAAACACATTTTCCTTGGGGTGTGGTCCAGTTTGTGGTCCACTTCAAGGCAGAATCCAGACAGAAAAATCTTGTGTAAGAAGTTGAAATAAAGGAGTTTAAAAAGAAATGGTCGGGGTGAGAGGATTCGAACCTCCGACTTTTGCGTCCCGAACGCAACGCTCTAACCAGGCTGAGCCACACCCCGACTTTAATCAGAAACTTCAGTGTGTCCTGAAGTGTTTCCATATAATATAACATCATTTTTACTATTTGCAAACCGAAAAATAAACTATTATTGATTTTTTTCTGTTCAAATGACGTTTTAACTGCCGGGTTCTGCAAAATCACATCTGAACTTCTGTTTTTAAAGTATATTGGGGTATAATAAAAAAAACCGGCATCGGCAAATCATCATTGCCGAGCCGGGCTGCTGAATACATCTGTATTTACAGAACTGTTTGTTTTTCCGCAGATTCAGTTTTCTGCTTTGCGCGCGCTTTGGCAAACAATGCCAGAACTTCTTCAGAAGGTTTGGCTGTGCAGTAGGAAACAACCACCACTGCAACTCCCCCGGTAATAAAACCCGGTATAATTTCATAAATCAGCGTCCAGCTCATAAATGCGTACCACAGAGCATCCACGGCAAAACCGGCTATGATACCTGCCAATGCCCCCCAGTAAGTCATACGCTTCCAGAAAAGTGCCAGCAAGATTACCGGCCCGAAAGCCGCTCCGAATGCCCCCCACGCACAGGATACCAATCCCATCAGACCGGCACATTTTGGGCTTGCAGCAATAAAGAATGCCGCCACTGCAATAACCAGCACCACAATACGCCCCGCCCAGAGCATTTCACGGTCAGAAGCATTTTTGCGGAACAGCGGCTTGTAAAGGTCACTGGCAAATGCCGATGCCGATGCCAGCAGCTGCGAGTCTGCTGTACTCATTGCCGCCGCCAGAATCGCCGAAAGCAGAATACCCGCCACAAATGACGCCACTGCAATTATCCCAAAATTACTGCCGATCCAGCTGAAAACATTGCGCACCATTTCAATAAAAACCAATGTCTGCTGATCTTTAACCTGCATAAGGCCATCGCCAATAAATCTGCGCCCCAGCAGACCGACCACCGATGCTGCCGCCAGAATCAGTGCCAGCCAGGTGCAGCCGATGATCTGCGACTTGCGCATCTCTTTTTCGCTCTTAACCGAAAAATAACGGATCAATATGTGCGGCATACCAAAGTAACCCAGCCCCCAGCCCATACCGGAAATAATATCCGAAAAGCTCTTCCAGTCAGCCTTGCCGTTGGAAAGCACATTGTAATAATTTTCCGGCAATGCAACCTGCGGAGCACTCCACATACTGCTGTTCATCATCACCGCAGCAAGGATCGGCACCAGCATCAACGCACCAAGCATCAGCAATCCCTGGAAAAAATCTGTCCAGCATACTGCCTTGAAGCCGCCGAGAAATGTATAAAATACAATAATAATACTGGCTATGATCATTGCCGTTTTCGGGTTCATTCCCAAAACTGTGTTGAACAATGTACCGCAGGCGTAAAGACTTGCCGCAGTGTAAACGCAGTAAGTGACAACAAAAACAACTGCCGAAATAACCATAATACTTTTGCGTTTGGTGCAGAAGCGTTCAGTAAGGAACTGCGGAATGGTAATGACATCTCCGGCAACCATTGAGTATTTGCGCAAGTTCGGAGCTACAAAAATCCACGCCAGAACAGTCCCGATCAGCAGCCCGACTGCGATCCACAACTGCCCAACCCCGGAAAGATAAATAGCTCCGGGCAACCCCATCAGCACCCACGCACTCATATCAGAAGCTCCGGCAGAAAGAGCCGATACCCAGCCGTTCATATCTCTGCCGCCGAGAAAATATTCCTTTTCTCCGCCGCCGGATTTACGGGTTTTGGCAAAAAAGTAGATCCCGACACACAGGACCAGGACAAAATAACACATCAGTGCCGACAATTCAGATACCTTCATTGAGTTCCTCCGTGATTGTTTATTGTATCATCTAAAAAAAAACAAACGGATAAATATAGCACATTACCGGCTTTATTTCAAATTTCAACAGCTGCTTTTGTTTGACTTTTTGCCGTATAAGGTATATATTGACCGTATAATTGATACACAAGGAGATTTTCTTTATGGATGAAACCACCCCTTCAATACCCAACATACATATCAATTGGAAAAAGAATCTTTTTATCATCTGGCTGTCGCAGTTTCTGGCGATGGTGGGATTCGGCTGCTGCATGCCGTTTATTCCGCTGCTCTTAAAAGAAAATCTGCACATTGACAACGACCAGTTGCGCGGGTTGTATGTGTCGATCTACTACCTTTCTGCAATGGTCAGTTTGTGCATTGCCACGGCGGTTTGGGGGATGCTTGCCGACCGTTTCGGGCGCAAACTGATGCTTTTGCGGGCAAGTTATGCAGCAGCGATATTCTATCCGCTGCTGGCGCTGGCGCCTAACTTCTGGGTTTTGGCGCTGATCCGCTTTGTCTGTTCGTTTTTTTCCGGGACGGTCAATCCGGCACAGACTCTGCTGGTGGCTACAACTCCGGCAGACAAACACGGTTTTGTACTGGGGACTTTGAGCACTGCCACCTGGAGCGGCAATATGCTCGGATACCTCTCCGGCGGACTGGTGGTACATTACTTCGGTTATACGGAAGCATTTTTCACCTGCGGGGCAATTTATTTGATAAGCGCATTGCTGATCCATATTTTTGCCAAAGATGATTTCAATATAAAACTTGCCAAAAAGCAGCGTCAGAAATCGAATATCCGATTCCGCGATGCGGCAACCCCGGCAGTGTGCTGGCTGCTGGTACTGTTTCTGCTTATGGGTATATCGCGCCGGATCGAACACCCGTTCCTGGCTATGCTCATTGAAAAAGTCCACGGTTTGAACGGTGCGGCGTTTTATACCGGCATAACCAGTGCCGCCGCTGCGCTGGGAGGATTCTTTTCCGGACTGGCGGTAGGCTGGCTCTGCGACCGGGTGCCGCCGCGCAAACTGCTGGGGCCGATCATCTTTTTGAGTATAATCTTTACTCTGGCGCAAGCGTTCTCCACCAATGTCTGGTATCTTATTGTGGCGCGTTTTCTGACCTTTTTTGCCGCCGGCGGTATGCAGCCGGTATTGCAGCTTATGCTGACCAGGATCACCAGACCGGAACTGCGCGGGACTTACTTCGGCTGGTCGGGCAGTCTGAATACAGCCGGCGGGATCATCTGTTCATTCATCAGCGGTTCGATTGCGTGGTTTTCGGGCGTACGCGGCATTTTTGTTGCCGCCGCTGTGATTATGGCGCTGATGCTGCCGCTGATTTACCCGACCGTACGCGCTATGCGTAAAGAATATGTGGTCGATCCGGACTCCCCCGGTACAGATAAAAACTGATTCCGGGCAACAAAACTGGTGTTTCAGCGGTCTTTCATACACCTATGAAACACCTTTTATTTGTCATTCTTGCCTGGTTTTTCCTGCTGCTGGGCATAATCGGCATACTTCTGCCGGTTATGCCGACTACGCCTTTTCTGCTGGCGGCGCTCTATTTTGCCGCGGAGTCGCCGCAGGTGCAGAAATTCATCAACGGCAATCCGCTCCTGAAAAAATATGTCGAGGGTTTTCAGGGCAGAGAGCCGCTTCCGCCAAAAATCAAATATGCATCGCTGGCAATGGTATGGATATCATTAAGTATCTCATTTTACTTCAGTACTTCAGCAGTCACTCACGGGATATTGCTTTTGGTGGGAATAATCTTGAGCATATATTTTTTACGCCTTAAAATCCGCTGAACTGCGGTTGCATTTTACAGAAAAAAATGTATATTACCTTGGTTGGAATATTTATCAGACAGGGTAGTATTATGAAAAAAACAGTTTTCATCGTGCTGGCAGCAACATTTGCATTCCTTACAGCATCTGCCAAAGAGATCAAAGAACTTAAAGTGTTGACCATCGGCAACAGTTTTGCCGACAGCGTATTCGTTTTTCTGCCGGATATTGCAAAAAGTTTTCCGGATTGCAAACTGCTACTCGACCGCGCCAACCTCGGAGGATGTTCGTTTTTGCGTCATTGGCGCATCTACTCGCGCACCCGGCGCAACCCCAATAATAAAGAATATTATGTATATAAAAACAAATCCATTCCTCACTACTCTCTGCAAGAGAAACTTGTCGAAAAAAAGTGGGATATAATCACTATCCATCAGGGTTCCACTCCGAGTCCTGACTGGAGCACTTATGAACCTTATGCCGGACTTCTGATCGCCGAAATCCGCAAACTTGCCCCGCAAGCGGAAATAGTTATTCAACAGACCTGGAGTTACCGCGCTGATGCGCCGCATTTTCAGCCGGGACACAAGTGGGGATTTGGTCAGCAGGAGATGTACAACCGTCTTGATGATTGCTACCGCAAATTGGCGGAAAAATATAATCTGCGGATCATTCCTGTGGGGCTTTCTGTGCAGAAGTACCGCGAAAAAACTCCGGTAAAATTCACTCCCTGTCCGCCGGAAGAGTTGAAAAAGCTCAAGATGCCCGCCCTCCCCGATCAGTCAAGGGCTATCATCGGGTCGATGCGCTGGCAGAAAGATAAAAAGACCCGGCAGTGGTATATACGGAGTGATTTCAAGCATTTGAATGCCCAAGGTCAATATATGCAAGCGTGCGTATGGTTCGGTTTCCTTTTCAATAAAAAATGTACCGATATAAAATTTGTTCCGGATAAAAAGTTCAATATATCCGGTACTGAACTGGAACTGCTGAAAACCTGCGCTCAACAGGCATTGGATGAATATAAACAGATAAAAAAATAATTTTTCAACTAACCATAAGGAGTAATTTATTGTGAAAAAAACCTTTTTTATCGTACTGGCTGCTGCTGTAACAACTTTTTCAGCAGCAGCCAAAGAGCTTAAAGTCCTGACCATCGGCAACAGTTTTGCCGACAGCGTATTCTCTTTTACAACTGAACTGGCAAATACTTTTCCGGACTGCAAACTGATCCTCGACCGCGCCAACCTCGGCGGATGTTCTCTGGAAAAACACTGGAATCTGCATATCAAAGCAGAAAAAAATGCCAACTTCAAACCCTACTATATATATGGCGATAAATCCATACCCCATTACACACTGCGCAGTAAACTTACTGAACGCAAATGGGATATTGTAACCATTCAGCAGGTCAGCCGCGGCAGCTGGGACTACAACACTTTTCAGCCCTACGCCGACAATCTTATAAAACTCATCAGAGAACTTGCTCCGCAGGCGGAAATCGTTGTCCATCAAACCTGGAGCTACCGCGCCGATGCACCGGAATTCAAGCCCGGTCACAAATGGGGATTCGGTCAGCAGGAGATGTACAACCGTCTTGATGAAGCATACAGCAAACTGGCTGAAAAACATAATCTGCGCGTGATCCCCACCGGACTGGCGGTACAAATCTACCGCGAAAAAACTCCGGTCAAATTCAAGATCTGCACAAAAGAAGAATTCAAAAACTTCAAATACCCCGCATTGCCCGATCAGTCCGGCGAAGTGGTTGGTGTCACCCGCTGGCAGATAAACAAAAAGGACAAAACCCGCTATATCCGCGCGGATTACAAACACTTCAACAACAAAGGCAGATATATGCAGGCCTGTCTGTGGTTTGCTTTCCTCTTTGACAAAAAATGTTCCGATATAAAGTATGTGCCCAAAAGCCTGAAAGATATCAACACAGCAGAAATCGAACGGATCAAACAATCCGCGCAGCAGGCACTTGACACCTTCAAACAGGTAAAAAAAGCGAAGTAATTTATGGCTTACAGTATTGAAAAATTAAGCAATGACCTGCGTGCTTTGGGCGTGCAATCCGGCGATATACTGCTGGTGCATTGCGGATTCCGCAACATCCGTGCTGAATCACCCGCAGCGGTGATCGCGGCATTGGAAAATGTTATCGGCAGCGAAGGAACTCTGGTTATGCCCTCCTTTCCCGGCGGTTCGGAGTTTATGCTCGCCCAGAGCGGAGCGGTGGTCGATACCCGTAACCGTCCGAGCGATTGCGGCGTAATTACTGAAACTTTCCGCAAGATGCCCGGTGTGATCCGCTCCCTGAGTCCCGGGCATTGTATGGCGGCACGCGGCAAACTGGCAGAAGAACTTATGCGCGATCACGAAAAGTGTTTAGTTTCTGCCGGCTGGGGATCGCCGTTTGAAAAAATCATCAACCGACGCGGCAAAATCGTCCTGATCGGCACAGACAACTCGCACAACACAACCTTGCATTATGTGGAAAACACCCACGGTGCACCTACAGTCAGCCGGGTACTGTTTTATCCTTCGGTCATTGACAGAGAGGGCAGACGCATACTGGTGCCGACTTATCCGCATATGCCCGGATTGCCGCGCAAATATAACACAGTTGATGCCGAATTGAACGCTGCCGGAATCCAGCAGCAGGGCAAATTCGGCGATGCTGAACTGCGGGTTATCGATGCCTTTGCAATGAATGAATTTATCGGTGATAAAATCGAAAAAGATCATTGCTTCCTGATCCAACGCTTCACGCTGGAAAATTATGTTCCGGCAGATAATCTTAAATAAAACCGGGATTTCAGATTATGAGCAAAAAAGTTTTAATCATATCATCCTCGCCGCGGCGCGGCGGCAATTCGGAAACGCTCTGCAATGCATTCGCTGCCGGAGCAGTTGCGGCAGGACATAATGTTGAAATTGTTGCGCTTGCAACTAAAAAAATCGGGTTCTGCACTGCGTGTTATGCCTGCAGAAGCGGCAGTTGTCCGCAACAGGATGATGCCCCCGCTATTGTTCAAAAAATTCTGGCATCCGATGTAACAGTGCTTGCAACTCCGGTATATTTCTTTACAATGTGTGCCCAGCTCAAAGCATTGATAGACCGCACGGTAATGGTCTATCCGGAAGTCAGGAACAAGGAGTTTTACTACCTTATGACTATGGCGGAAACCGATGAAAAAGAATTTACCGGCACCATAGAGGCGCTGCGCGGATTTGTTGCCTGCTGTCCGGATTCCCGCGAATGCGGTATGATCTGCGTGCCCGGAGTGTACGAAAAAGGCGCTATCAATAATCATCCGGCATTGGATAAAGCGCGCCGGATGGGCTTGGAATGCTGAAAGGACATTTTATGCAATTACCCGAAAATGTAAAACTCAACCCGGATGCAAAAGTGGTTGCCAGACTGCAGGAAATTATGCAGAAAAACGGCGGCTACTGTCCCTGCCGCATCCGTAGAACGCCGGAAAATATCTGCATCTGCAGTGAATTCAAAGCCCAGATAGCAGATGAAAATTTTAAAGGTTACTGCCATTGTAATTTATATTATAAGGATTGAAATTATGGAAGTATTGCATCTTAATAAAGATTCTTTTGCCAAACTTACCAGCCAAAGCGAAAAGGCGGTTCTGATCGATTTCTGGGCCACCTGGTGCGGACCTTGTGTAAAATTGACTCCGGAACTGGAAGCGCTGGCCGCTGAACACGATGATCTGATCGTCGGCAAGATAAACATTGAAGATCAGGAAAATGTTGAACTTGCCGTTTCGCTGGGAGTCAACAGCATTCCGGCACTCTTTTTCTACCGCAACGGTAAATTGGAAAAACAGTTGGTAGGTTTTATGAAAAAAACTGATCTCGAAGCTAAACTCGAACTCTGAAATCATATTCTGCCCAGGTATATTTTATGGATAACTTCAAAGATTTTTTTGCTGCCGCAGCGCAAACTGATGAACGCTTTTACAATATCCAATACCACACCCAGATGCTGGCAAGTATGGAACGCAACGCATCTTACAGTGATATTGAACGCAGTACCCGATACTGTATGCAGATGCTGGAAGAGTCCGGTTTTGAAAAAGTTGAACGCATCACCCACCGCGCCGACGGCATAACTGCCGCCAACGATCTGATAATGCCGGAAGCGTGGGACCGCACCGGACGCTGCTCTTTGGAAATAACCAATTCTGATGTATCTGAATTTGAGCGTATGCTGGCAGATACCGACCTCGATCCGCTGGCGGCTGTTATCTGGAGTGCACCGCTGCCGGAAGGCGGAATCGATTGCGAGTTGGTCGATTTTGATTCACTCGATCCGGAAAATCCTGAAGTCGAAGGCAAATTTGTACTGCTGGACAACGATAAGTTTTCAGCAAACTACCGCAAACTTGCTGCCGCTAATGCTTCCGGGCTGGCAATTTACAACCTCAAAGCCGAAGATACCGAACCCTGCGGTCTGCACTGGTACAATGGTCAGGGCCGCTTCGGGTGGTATTTGAGCAAAGAAGATAAAAAACTGCCGCTTTTCTCGCTGGCGCCTTACAAAGCAAGATTCATCAAAAAACTTCTGCAAAGCCGGAAAATCAACGTCCACGCGGAAATGAATACGCGCATTTATCCCGGCAATATCTACACAGTTACCGGTATCATTCCCGGCGAAAGCAGCGAAGAATACGCCCTGCTTGCCCATATTTATGAACCGTTTGCCGGTGACGATGCTCTGGGCGCGGCATTGGGTGCGGAAATCGGCAAGATCCTTAAAGACTGCAAGATAACACCGCGCAAAACTCTGCGTCTGGTGCTTTCTATGGAACTCTTCGGATTTGCCGCTTATATGGTGGAAAATGAGCGTTACAAAAATATGCTGGCAGCAATGAGTCTGGATGGATTCACCCACCGCTGTTCGCCGGAGATCAGTTTCCGCTTTTCGCCGATATCTGCGCCGTTCTTCGGCGACTACTTCCTGCGCGGCAACGGTCACCGGATGCTGCCGGATGCACCGTGGAGCGAAAAATACGGCAACCTCTCCGATGACACATTTGCCGGCGATTGCTCAATGAATGTACCGACCAACTGGTTCTACAATCCCTCCGGAATACACCACCATAACAGCGGCACCGGATTTCTTCCGGACTGGGTGCTGGTACGCGAACGTTTTCCGATGCTTGCAGATTCGGTTCTGCAGCTGATCTGCAACCGGACATTCCCTGATTTTGTACCGGAAGCCCTGGCTGAATATAAACTTGAGACAGCTTATATACTGCAGAATGATAACCTGTCCGCCAGAGAAAAGGATTTCTACATCCGGGAAAAATGCAATTTTCATATCGCCAGACTTGAATCGGTAAAAACTTTTGACAGCACTTACACATATCAACCCGGAAAGCTTTTCAGCGAACGCGACAATGCCTTGAAGCAATTACCCGCATTGGAAGAACTTTCTGACCTGGAAAAAGAACTTGCCGCTATTACTGTTGAACGCACCTGCCTCTGCTGTCCGACATCGCTGGCAAAAATTCCATATACTGAAAAACGCAGTTATCCGTGCATAATGCCGCGTATGCTTTTTGCACAGTTTGACGGTAAACGCAATCTGCTGGAAGCCATCTGGCGCACCGCCTGCAACGCAAACGATAAATATACCGCAGAACAGTACCGGGCAACCGTGCAATATCTGCAGTATGTGGAAAAATACGGCTATGTAAAACTTCATTGTTCAAAATAAAACTTAAATAAATCCAGCCGCAGATAAATGCGGATATTTCCAACAGCAATGCACCCATCCTCCACGAATGGCGTACATTGCTGTTTTGTATAGTCCGTTGGTTGATTTTTATGAATATTTGTGTGGTTATGACCTTGAAAAATCCCCAAAGTGTACTATATTGCTATAGTGAGTATTTTTGATTTTTATATTTATTAAATATAACATAAAAAATGAGGATGGAATAAAATGTACCGTTTTTCCGGAATGTTGCTGGGTGCTGCGGCACTTACCGCATTAACTGGTTTGCTCACCCCGCAGGAGTGCAGAGCAGATGAATCGATCAACTCGTTTCTTGCCTCGGAACCGGCTCCCAGAACAGCAGCGTATCTCAAACAGGGCCAGCGCAATGTCCGTTCTGTTGCAGCACAACTCAAAACTCTGCTGGAACCGCTCCCGGCTGATGCCAAAAAGATCGTAACCCCGCTGCCCAAACCGGATTTTACAATCATACCGGGCAACAACGGCCGTTCCACATTGATCTATCGCTGCCGCTATATCCAGGCCAACCGCGCCAGCGTTATTGCCATAGAAAATATGCTCCGCAACGGGTCGGTCGAATTCCACGCAGAACAGAATCTGCTGACCATTTACGACAGTTCGGAAAATATCGAAAACCTGAAAAATGCCCTGCTGGCGATCGACAAACCTATGCCGCAGGTGATCGTGGAAGTCAAGGTGATCGAAGTATTGTTCCTTGACGGGATGAACCGCAACCTCTCCATACAGTTCAACGACAGCGACCGCGGCAGAGATGCTCTGGGCAACAAAACTCTGCTGCAGAGTTCCGGCGGAATGTTCAACAATTCGTTGAGCGGCTCTTCAGAAGCGGCGGGTATGAACCTCAACTGGTTTCCATACGTATCAGGCACCAAAAGTCTGCAGGCATCGTTCCAGTGGGTTTTGAGCGGTCAGGATGCCAAAGTGCTGACCAGCCCCAATCTGGTGATCTCACGCAATGAAGAAGCCAGCCTCTCCACCGGTCAGGATATACCGATCCAGGAAATGAGTACCACTTCCAGCGGAACCAACATTGCCACCACGTTCCGCCGCGTGGGAGTGACTCTGACCCTGACTCCGATGATCATCAACGATAATCTGGTGACACTGCGCGTGGCGCCGGAAGTTTCCACCGTCCAGCAGTATCAGCGCATCAATCAGGGCTACGATGCCTCCACCGGTCAGGCGATCAGCTTCCAGGTGCCGGTAATCAGCATCCGCAACCTCGATACAACCCTGACTCTGCGCGATGGAGAAGTCATTATGATGGGCGGTCTTTACAGCAACCGCTCCAGTATGCAGGAAGACCGTACCCCGCTGTTGAGCGACCTGCCCTACATCGGCGAACTTTTTACTGCCAAAAACCGCGAAACGGAAATCGTTCAGCTGGTGTTCTTTATGCGTGTACACATCCTGCGTCCGGCGGAAAATCCCTCCGGCGTGGTGTATGACCCCGATGAAGTGGCAGATACCAGCAGCAAGATCGGTGATATATTGCAGAATTCGCCGTCGTTCCCTAAACTCAAATCGACCGTCGATCAGCTCAAGGAAGAATTTATTGACGAACCGGAACGCCGCCGTATAGCCAATGACCCGGAAAATCCGGAAAACCGTACTGACAGCAAGCAGAATTCTGCTGAAAAGAAATCAGAAGAAAAACCTGCCCCTGCAACTGCTGCAAAGTAAGGGTAAAATATGAAAAGCGACCGTAAAAAATTGTATATTTATCTGGCTGCGGCAGCAGTGGTGCTGATCGCGGCGGCGCTGGTGCTGGTCAAGATCTCCGGCAGCAGCAAAAAATCCGCTGCCGAAGCCGAGAAAGCAGCGGCGGCAGTTGATCGTACTTTCACAATCAAGCGCGGCGATCTGGTGCTGGGTATAACCCAGCCCGGCACAGTCAGCGCCAAGCAGAAACACCGCGTGGTACCTCAAGCCAATGTGCGTTCCACGATCGTATGGATCATTGAAGAAAATGCCCGCGTCAAAAAAGGCGATGTGGTAGTAAAACTTGACCCGACTGAATTGGAAAACCGCATACTTGACGGCAAGATCGAACTGGAAAACCTCGAAAAAGAAGAGGAACTCGCCAAAGAAACCCAGAAATTGGAAGAAAGTACCCAGGCGGCCAATATGAAAGCCGCAGAAGACCGGGTTTCCAAAGCAGATGATGCCTTGCGCAAATATCTGCGTTTTGAACGGCGCCAGAAGCGCGATTCTCTGGATTTAAGCATCTCCAACTCGGAAACCAAACTGGATGACGCCAACGAAACTTACCGCAATTATAAAGCCAATCCGGAAACCGATACCGACGAGGCAAAGCAGAAAGAATACAAAAAACAGCTTGCATCGGCACTTTCAAGCATCTCTTCAGCGGAAAATGAACTGGAAAATAACGAAAGTTCCCGCCGCTTGTGGAAGATGTATGACGATCCGAGCAAACTCAAAGCCTTGTACAACGAAGTCGATCAGGCTGATTTGAATATGGAAAAGGTTAAAGTCGCCATCCAATCCAGCCGCGCGCGCACCAACCGCAGTCTGCACAACTACAGCCGGAGAATCCGCCGCGTAAGCGAAAACCTGGCGCAAAACGAAAAATTTCTGCAGATGATGACATTATACGCTCCGGCTGACGGCATTGTAATCTACGGCAACCCTGACCGGCCGCACAGCAATCCGGATATCAAACCCGGTATGGAAGTGTGGCGCGGTATGATCCTGATGACCATTCCGGAAATGTCTGATATGGTAGTAAATCTGGATCTTCCCGAACAGTATCGCAGCAAAGTAAAAGTCGGCGACCGGGTCATTATTACACCGGATTCGATGCCGGCGGTCAAATTCCACGGCACGGTTGATATGATCCCGACACTGCCGGTAAACATCATTTTCTGGGATTCAAGTTCGCCTAAAGTTTACAAATCGCGCATCCGTTTTGATCACCAGTCCTCCTTGCTGGTCAACGGTATGAGTGTGCAGATCGAAGTTATTACCAACACCATCAAAGATACACTCTTTATCCCGGTGGAAGCGGTATTTGAGGATAAGGAACGCTTTTATGTCTATATGCAGACTCCCGGCGGCGGCAACAGGGAAGTTGATATCAAGATCGGCGAATCCAATGACCGCTTTGTCCAGATCCTTGACGGACTCAAGGAAGATGATGTGATCTACCTCTACCGCCCGCACGAAGGGCGTACTGCCGAAAAATAAAGCGCACTGCTGAAAGCGAGATGGCAAATTGAACAGTGTTGACAAAATCGTCAGTTTGGAGCATATCTTCAAAACTTACTATGCCGGCAACAACCCGGTACCGGTGCTCAAAGATGTTAATTTGAGCGTCGGCAGAGGGGAGTTTCTCGGCATATTGGGTACTTCAGGCTCCGGCAAATCCACTATGCTCAATATTCTGGGGATGCTGGATGTGCCCACATCGGGCATTTATCAGCTCGAAGAGGTGCAGGTCGATTTGCTCTCCGACTCGGAACTGGCGACCATCCGCAACCGCAAGATCGGATTCATCTTTCAGGGGTTCAACCTTTTTCCGCATTTGACCATTGAGCAGAATGTGGAGATCCCGATGCTCTACGGACGCATTGACCGCGCAGTACGCCGCCAGCGGGCGCACGAACTTATTGAGCGCGTCGGTCTGGGACACCGTTTCGGGCATCGGCCCAATCAGCTTTCCGGGGGGGAATGTCAGCGTGTGGCAATTGCCCGTGCGTTGAGTAATCACCCATCATTTCTGCTGGCTGACGAACCGACCGGAAATCTGGACGAAAAAACAGGCCTTGAAATTATGAAGCTTTTCCACGAACTGAATGACAGCGGCGTAACAATCATTATGGTTACGCACAACCCGGATCTGGATGAGCATTTTGATCAGATCGTGCATCTGCGCGACGGCAGGATCGTACATCAGGAGTACCGTAAAAAATGATGCTGGCTACTGACGCATTGCGTTTGTCAATGCATAATATACTTCTGCACAAAGTGCGTTCGATCCTGACTTCGCTGGGGATTATTTTCGGTGTAGGCAGTGTTATAGCTATGTTGGCGGTTTCCGAAGGGGCTAAACGCGCCGCGCTCGGTCAGATCGAAGCTATGGGGATCGATAAAATCATTGTTTATTCGCAGAAGCCGCCGCCGAACAGCGTGGACAGTCAGGCCAGCCGTTCCATTCAGTATGCAGAAAGCTACGGTCTGACCCAGATGGACTATGACAATCTATTGAAAATGGATAATATCGACCGGATCACGGTCTTGCGTAATACCAGAAAAAATGTTCTCAAAGGTCTGGAACGGCTGGATGTGAAACTTGCGGCGGTAACGCCATCTTTTCTGCAAGATTCCGGTTCGACCATCGATTCCGGCAGATGGATAACCACACCGGATATGGTCAATAAGCAGCCGGTTTGCGTGATCGGCACTGAAGCACGGCGTAAACTTTTTCCGCTGGGAAAAACTGATGTAATCGGTTCGCTGCTGAAAATAGATACTGAAAGTTACCGCATTGTCGGTGTGCTTGACAATGACAGCGGCACGCAGTATCCCGAATTGGGCACTCCGGGTAATATGGTTTTTATACCGCTGACGCTTTCCAATGCACTGTTCGGCAGCTTCACTATCAGCAAAGAGACAGCCGTACCGGTGGTTACACAGATCGACTTTGATGTATTTATCATTACGGTAAGCAAACTTGAATACATCGACAATACCGCCAACCGGGTAACGCAGTATTTCAAAACCAGCCATTCCAGGATCAAAGATTGGGATGTGATCATTCCGCTGGATCTGCTCAAGCAGCGCGAAGCCACGCAGAATATCTTTACTATTGTTATGAGTTCCATTGCCGGTATTTCGCTGATCGTCGGCGGTATCGGGATTATGAATATTATGTTGGCAAGTGTGTATGAACGACGCAAAGAAATCGGTACGCGCCGTGCATTGGGCGCACAGAAAAGCGATATATTGTTCCAATTCCTGATCGAAACAGTGTTTCTTACTTCAATGGGCGGGATATTGGGTATTCTGCTCGGCGTAGGCATATCAAAAATTATTACCTATTACGCCAATATGCCCACTTATTACTCACCGATCAGTATTATTGCGGCGCTGCTGATCTCCAGTTTTGTCGGCGTACTGTTCGGCACCTACCCGGCGTGGAAAGCCGCCCAGCAGAACCCGATCGATGTATTGCGGTCCAATTGAGATTTGATTTTTCTTCAATATGGATTATATTATAATATTCCGCAATTACACGCAGTTCAAATGAGGTGATTTTATGGACAAAACATTAGTCTTGCTGGCAGCCGGTATGGGCAGCCGTTACGGTGGGCTCAAACAACTTGATACATTGGGACCCAATGGTGAAACATTGATGGATTATTCGGTTTACGATGCAATGCGTGCCGGATTCAACAAAGTTGTCTTCATTATCCGCCGCGATATTGAAGATGAATTCAAGCGCGTTATCGGTGCGCGTTATGCCAATGTTGTAGATATTGATTACGCTTTTCAGGACCTCAAAGACCTGCCCGGCGGCTTTGTTCCGCCCGTGGACCGGGTCAAGCCCTGGGGAACGGCGCACGCGCTTTACGCGGCACGCAATGCGGTAAAGACTCCGCTGGCAGTGATCAATGCCGACGATTTCTACGGCCGTGACAGCTTTGAAAAGCTTGCAGCTTATCTGGATGAGCGTGCTCCCGCCGGCGGGCTTTACGGCGCAATGTGCGGTTATAAAGTCAAAAATACGCTTTCAGAAAACGGTACCGTTTCGCGCGGGGTCTGCCAAGTTGAAAACGGCAATCTTGCCAGTGTCGTTGAACACACAAAAATTGTCCGCAACACGCAAAGTGGCATAATTGAAAGTATTATGGATGATGACAGCGTGGTAACTCTTGATGAGGATACGCTTGTATCGATGAATTTCTGGGGATATTCTCCCGAAATCTTCGGCGAAATCGAAAATCTCCTGACCGCTTTTCTTGCCGCGCGCGGCACTGAACTCAAGAGCGAATTTTATATCCCCAGCGTAGCCGATGCATTGATCAAATCCGGTAAGATGCAGCTGAAAATGCTGACTACCAACGCGTCGTGGTTCGGTGTAACTTACCGTGAAGACCGCGAGAAAACAGTCAATACTCTGCAGGAATTAACCGATAAAGGCGAATACCCCAACAAACTTTTTGCCTGATAAAACTCTTTACGGAATAAATACCGCTATTTCAGATTGCTGCAAACTTTATAGTTTGCAGCAATTTTTTACTCCATAAGTCCGGATTTTTCAGGTACTCCCGCATTCGCGGGCAATACGGTTGATGGCGGCGTGGGAAATTTTGGGAGGTTTTGAGAAATTTTGGGAAATTTTGGGAGGGGTCTTGCCGCCTTTTATATACTGCTTGCGGGCGGAACTTCCCAATACTTCCCAATACTTCCCAATACTTCCCAATACTTCCCAATACTTCCCAATACTGCTGCATTTTACGCTGCCGCAATCAAAACCACCGGCTTAGCCGGTGGTATGCACCACGCCTTCAAGGCGATGGTACCGGCAGCCCGACACGGGCTTTGAATTATTTACCACTTGCAACTACTGTCCTACAACTGCAAATGCAGTAATACATAACAAACTCA
>JAZNBV010000031.1:0-2848 GCA_045587205.1 Victivallaceae bacterium | reverse complement strand
TTTTTCTTGCAATAGCGTGATTTTTTACAGAAAAAATATTGCAATTTACTTATAATAAACAAGTTGGGATTGCTTTTATTGAAACAATAAAAGCAATCCCGGCGAAAGTTTTTGGAAAAAGGGGCGTGGGGAAAAGAACCTTTTTTCAAAAAGGTTTTTTCCCCACAAAACAGTTTTGCAACATCCCCCGTAATTCATTCTGCTTTCAGCATATAACTGCACTGGAGATACTTTTCCAGCAATTCGTTTTCGCCATACATATAGTGGTTGCTGGCCTCAAAGCCGATACGCGAATCCTGCTGCTGGACTTTGAGCATCCGCAGAGCCAGGAGTTTTTCGCTTTCCACCAGCGGAGCCAGTCTGCTCCAGGGAAAGTTTTGATCGCGCCAGTGATAAAACGTTATCTGATTGGCAGAACTCTGCAAGATGCAGTACGCAGCTTCCGCCATATTGCAAAGTTCATCAAAAGCGGCATTGCCGGCAATATTTTTGCGGAGTTCCTGCAGAATCTTCAAGCCTTTTTCCCATTCAGCAGCCATATCCATAAAGACATCCGACAAAACCTGCGGCGGATAGTGGTAACCGCCTGACCAGCTTCCCAGCCGGTCAAAACAGAACCCAACCATTGTTGAGCGCCTGCCGCTATCCTGCCGGTAAAGTAAATTTGCACAGCCGAAATTCTGCGGGCCGCAGTAGATCAGACTGGTGCTGTTGAAAGGGAACTGGCTGAATCCGCGGCAGAAACAGCGGCACGCTTCTTCGATTTTCCCGGCATATTCTGTTGAAATATTGCTGCACCACTCCTTTACGGAACACTCCACCAGTGGCAGATTTCCTCCGGCAGCGCCGCCCAGAGTCCAACTCAACATAAAGTTTTCAATGCCCTCTTTTGCCAGATTATCCAGATGCTCTTTTGCCAGCTGCGGCACCGGCACATAGGGCAGACTGCTCAACTCCCAGGTGGCATTGAGCTGAACTTTGGCAATCACTCTGCGTCCCTGTTTGCGGGCAGTTTCCCACATCCGCAGAGCCATTGCGCCGGAACCGGGATGCGCCAGCGAATAATCAAAAATTTTCCCTTTTATGCCGCGGCAATCGGTGACAAGGTCAGTTTCGCTTACACACATAAGTTCGATCCCCAGCGGCAGACCTTCCAGCACTTCCAGATCCCAAGGGGCTTTCCACGCCCAGTTCCAGGCGATCAGGCGCGCCGGAGATTTGGCATCCTGAATTCCCTGCCAGATAGCTGAATTTACGGCAATGATGTTGGCGGCAGGATTGGGCATTTTACTGCATACCGGACACGCTGCCTGCTGATTGCGCGAAAAACAGTGAGTCAGATTTTCGCTCATAGTGATGGTGAAAAATCCGCCGATTTCCGGCACTGCGCGGCAGAGATCCGCCACGCCATTGCGCAAAGCAGCGGCGACTTCGCTATTATTTATGCAAAGTGCGCGCGCTCCGCTGCCGTCGGCGTGCGCGGGCCCGCACCACTCCGGATGCCGTTGAGCAATATTTCCGGGCAGAGCGCGAGGTTCATTGAGATATCCGAAAAGTTTGATATTGTAGCGTGCAAGTTTGGCAACCATCGCTTTCAAAGTTGCCTGCCGCTGCTGATATCCTGCTGAATAATCTTCATCTCCTGTCCACGGGACAAGATCACTCAACAATAACGGCATCCATACCGCATTGATACGGCTCTTCTGATATTGTGCCAGCAAGCCTTCCGGGAACGGATCTGCCGCACCGGGCATAAGCACATCGCCAAAGGGGGCACAATACGAATAGATCAACCGGAGATTTTCGCCGTTGTCCCCGGTCAGAACGGCACAAGGTGAAGTTTTCTGTTCCAGAACACTCAAAAAATCAAACTCTTTTTCCGGCGGCTCAAGCGCGGTCAAAGTTGCCGTCTGCTGACGGATATTTTCAGTAACCGCCAGTTCTTCAGGCTCCAGTTCGCGCCAGAAAACTTCCGGACAGAACGGTTTTTGATCACCCATCTTGTGATACATAAAATCTTCATCCATAAGGATGCGGTACAGGCGCTCCTCCGGAATCCCCAGCAGCTCCAGTAATTGCGCGTAATTCAATATAAACCAATTATTGCGTATGATGGTCAGATATCCGCGTTCCATCCACATTCTGCACGATTCAGCGTTGTATTTACGCAAACCCAGCCGTTCAGCCTCCATAAAAATCTGTTCTACGGAAGTTTTCAACACCGAAGCGATATTTTCAACCGGCACCCGGTTCCAGTTGCGGAAAATCACAAACTGAAAACGCGCGGGGAAATAAGGCATACTCCAAACCGCTCCTTCCGCAAGTTCCGGCGGCAGGGAAAAAGATTTACTCATAGATAACTGCTCCATAATATTTTTTCAAAAAACTCATTGCAGAGATACTATACAGCAAGTACAACTTTTTGCAACATCAAAAAAACAAATTTACCATTAAAAGAACTTCCCAAGCGTGCTATACTAATTTCTTGAGTTTTTATTTTTTTGTGTTAGCTGGGGCTTGTAGAGTTTGAAAAGTGTGCTATATTCAGTTACAGAGCGTTTACGGCTATAAGCAGGCTGGGGCTTGTAGAGTTTGAAAAGTGTGCTATATTACATTTGCGTTGTTTGTGAATGTACTACTAGCTGGGGCTTGTAGAGTTTGAAAAGTGTGCTATATTCGGCGAACTGTTCCAGCGACAGGCGGGCGGGCTGGGGCTTGTAGAGTTTGAAAAGTGTGCTATATTTATCGTTTACACATAGAACGCTATCGTATAGCTGGGGCTTGTAGAGTTTGAAAAGTGTGCTATATTAGCAAGTTTGACGGCGGTGGTGTTTTCGTTGCTGGGGCT
>JAZNBV010000030.1:0-15209 GCA_045587205.1 Victivallaceae bacterium | reverse complement strand
GCAAGTAAGTCTTCTCTGCGGCTTGGTGAAGATGTGAAGAAAACCTTCGGTTTTGAGTGAAGAGCTTTTGTTGACCACAAAAGCGTGAAGAGAAGACTTGCTTGTCGCGGCGTAGCCCGTAAGGGCGTAGACGGACGGCTTCGTTCGCCATTTTTTTTGCAAAAAAATGGCGGAGAGCGAGGGATTCGAACCCTCGGTACCTTGCGGTACACCGCATTTCCAATGCGGCGCCTTCGACCACTCGACCAGCTCTCCGCGTATATAACGCTCTTTTAAAATAGCACTGTTTGAGCAAAAAACAAATCAAATATATGCCTTTTTAATGATTTTTTTGTCTGCATTTACAGATTTTACAGAAAAACACTTGAAAATCATAATCATTACCGCTGCTTCGCCGCTTTTTCCTGCATTGCAGCAGTGCATATTCTTTAACGGCAAATCGATGTCCGGTGGATGTATTATTCGGCTGAATATTGACTTTTATTGCCGGATTCCAGCATCAATTAAAATCTGACAATACGGGTGATAAAATATCCGCCTGAATTCTCATCTGTATTTGTAAAACCCAACAGTCAATGCTATATTATCAAAGATGGATATCATTCGATAATATCAGAATAAGTTCAATAAAAAGTGATGTATCTCTATGAATTATTATGGTGAAAAAAGACAGGCTTTGCGCGCAAATCTTCACGCTCATACAACATTATCTGATGGCAGATTGACACCGGAACAGCTTATAGAATCTTATTCCTCAAGGGGATACGATGTTCTGGCAATAACCGATCATCACCAGGTCAATGATGTCAGCCAATGGGACAATCGGGGTATGATCATTATTCAGGGGGCGGAACTTCATCCGAATTTGAGTCCTGATCGCTGCAAGTGGCACCTTGTTGCATTGAACCTGCCTCTGGATTTTAAATATCTGCGTCCGTTTGAAACAGGAGAATCCGCCCAGGAAATCATTGATGCCGTCGCGGCGGCCGGAGGGCTTACATCTGTTGCTCATCCCCATTGGTGCGCTTTCAGTTCCGCAGATATACAAGATCTCACAAATTACATTGCATTAGAGGTTTACAATACTGAATGCGAATTTTACGGTCGTGCCTACAGTGAACAAACCTGGGACGAACTGCTTGCCTCCGGGCGCAAAGTTTCCGCTGTTGCCGTGGATGATGTGCATCGCCCAAGCGCCCTTTTCGGCGGTTGGACCGTTATTTGCGCCAAAGAACGGTCCCTTCCGGCGGTGCTGGAGGCCCTTAAAAATGGTGATTTTTACGCCACCCAGGGCCCGGAATTCCATACTCTCGCTTTTGATGGAAACAAAATTTATGCTGAATTTTCAGAATCTGTCAGATGTTCTCTCGTCCTTAAACAAAGCGGAAAGTGTCTGATTATCCCCGGGGTGAATGCCCCCGGAACCTCTGCTGAATATAATATAGAAAGCCTCCGCGCTGCCGGCGGCTATGCCAGATGGAGCATTACAGATGCTCAAGGCCGTTCAGCTTGGAGCAATCCGATTTACTTTTGACAGTTCTATTTTCTTTTTACAGAGAAACGCCACCCGGAAAATTTACTTTGGATACCCCCCGCAAGGGGGATTCCGGAAAAATGGGAAGATCGGTCAAATCAGACTTGACAACCCGCTGTTTACGCTCCGGGGCAAATGCCGCCTGTAAAAGTTACCGGAACAATTTTATTCAACACGGCGGCAAATTTTTTCATCGTTTCAGCATCGGCAGGCACAAGATCGGCGATCACCCCGGGGCGGGCAAGCGTATTAAGCTGAATCGCATCCGGATAAATTCTCTTTACCAGAGTTTCAAAACGCGCCAGACTTTCATCTGAATCATTGATCCCCGGAGCGATGAACATTTCCAACGCCATATATACTGCCGGATGATTCCGGTGAAACTCCGCAATACCGTCCACCAGTTTTTCAAGAGTTTCCCCGGGCACCGGGCGGTTGATCCTGCGGTATTCTTCTTCATTTGAGGCATCCAGCGACGGTATGATCATATCCAGTCTGGCAAGTTCCTGCTGCAAATCTTTATTTTTAAGCAGCAACCCGTTGGTAAGCAGACAAACCTTGCCATCCGGATAATTTTCTTTCAAATGCTCTATTACTCTGCCGATGCCGGAATTCAGAGTCGGTTCCCCTGCCCCGGAAAAAGTTATATAATCCGGCATCGGGATATTTGACAACACCTGATCAATTTCTGCAATCACTTCATTTACATTAACATATTCACGGCGCACCATTGTAAGGTCAGTCGTGGCGCGCGCCTCGCAGTAAATGCAGTCCAACGGACATACTTTGGGTACGATCAAATCGACCCCCAGGGATTTCCCCAGCCGGCGGGAGTTTATCGGACCGTAAACATATTTTCTCATCAAAATTCTCCGTAAAGCATATTGTATATGCCGTTATCGATCAGTAAAAATTCCTATAATATACCCTGAAACACGCAAAAATCAAATTTTTCAGTTCCTGAAAATCTCTGTAAAAGTATTACAGATTCTGTATATGCAATACAGATCAACCGTCCAGATATCTATTCTGTTTAAGTTGACATTTTTTTGCAAATCCGTTGATAGTGATGTATATTAACAGCAAAAGATGTATATTAACAGCAAAAAGGGAAATACCCTATGCCTGATTTTCAGATCCGCAGTTTCTTCCGGATAATTTTCAAAACAGTATGTTTCGGAATTGCTGCCGGATGTGTATTCTCAACAGAAGTATCATCAGCTGCTAATCAGGTTTCTTCCAATAGAAAGGCGCTTAAAATGAACTCTACCGACACCCGGAATGCCGGTCCGCAGATCACCGCTGCGGATATTGATCTGATCATCAGAAACTACAACCGGATCAATCCCCCCGCAAAGGCCGATATTGCCCGGGCCCGCGCGATCCTTGCTGATCAGAACAGCGACGGCAGTTTCAAAAGCATTCAATATAAGGATGCCACCCGCGGCAACTGGCTTGGTATAAAACATTGGAGCAATATGCACATCCTCGTCGGCGCCTGGCACGCAACACGGGATCCAGAATACCGTTCAGCAGTCATTGCCGGCTTGGAATTCTGGGGAAAAACTCTGCCGGAAAACCCCAACTGGTGGTGGCAATTCATCGGGGCGCCTTACAATGTTATCCGGGTCATAAACAATATGTACGGCGAAATCCCGCCGGAAACCCTTGAAGTTATGCGCCGCTGTTTTGACCGTTCCGACATATTTTCGATGCGCAACCTTTACGAAGAAGGTAATATCGATCCAGCGCTGCTGCCCGACCGTATTGCACTTACCGAGATACTGCTCTACGCCCCCGCCTCGCCGCTTGCCGGAGAGTGCCGTGTAAAATATACCGGTCAGAATCTGGTTGATACTGCCATAATCCGGATGTGGAAAGGTATATATTTCAAAAATGCAGAGTTTTTATTCTCCGGCATTGAAGAAGTTTTTTCCGAAGTGGTCGTTGCCGGTTCGCGTCCGCCCCTGCCCTTCGATATGCCGGAAGTTGACCGTCTGTGGATGAATCCGGGCTTGGAAGGCATTCAAACAGATTACAGTTTTCACCAGCACGGTGCCCAACAGCAGTTCGGGGTTTACGGCAGTGACTACTTTATAAACATAATCAAATTTATGGATCTCTTTACCGGTACCCCGCTGGTTCTGCCGGCAGAAAAAGTTGAGCTGATGAATAAATACTTTATCAACGGTATGTCCTGGACTCTTTACAAAAAACAATTCGATATTCTTGCCTGCGGCAGAGAACTGATAAAAGATTATCCCTGGAAAAAATATGAAAATATCGCCCGGACAATCGAGTGCAGTGCAAAAAACCTGAAACCGCAACTGCAATCTGCAGAAAAAGATTTATCCGGCAGCAATTACTTTTACCGCAGCGATTACCTTATCCACCGCCGGGAGAACAGATTTTTCTCGTTCAAGATGTGCTCCAAGCGGGTTCGTGGCAGCGAATCAACCAACTTTGACAATATGCAGGGGCTTTATCTGGGCTGCGGCGTAATGCAGTACAAGATCACCGGCAGCGAGTATGACGGTATGCCCGCCCTATGGGATTGGCGGCGCCTGCCCGGATTGACTGCCGTTTACGATGAAGGCTCTCTGCTGGCACAGCCCGACATAAACAGATCCCCCGCCGTGGGCGGTGTCAGCGACGGCATCAACAGCGGCGTAATGCTGAATATGGCTCAAGAGGGCAAACTGGAATATAACAAAAGTGCCGCAACGTTCGACAGTGCAGTGGTTTTCACACTTTCTGATGTAAAAAACAAAACCTCATTTCCTGTCAACACCACCATCGATTCCAAACGCTTTACCACCCCGGTCAAGGCAGTTTTTTCTGACGGCAAGCAGCAGAGTTTCAGCAGCGGGATACACCATCTGCAGCAAGTAAGCCGGATCGTTTGCGGCGAAACAGCTTACACATTCCTGAAAACTGTGGATATCACACTTGAAATTACAGACAAAACAGTTGCGTGGAACACGGTAACCATCTGGGCAGATGGTTCATTCAGCGGCAAAAGCGCAACTTTTTACCTGACCGGCACTCAACCGGCAAGTTATATCGTGCATCCTGCCTGCGAAGCTGTTGAAAGTATCAAAAGTATGATCCAAGCCGACTTTTACCACGCAGTTACCGACCAAAAAAGCAATATTAAATACATCTTTTTCTTTGCCCCCGGCGAAGCGGATATCCCCGGCATCGGCAAAGTCTCCAGCAATGCAAAAGCGGCCGTTATGATCACAGAAAATCAGATCCTGCTTGCCGAAACTTTACAGAACGGCAGCCCGGTAGAGTTCTCTCTGAACGGCAAAACTTACAGTTTTTCTGCCCCCGGCGGACTTCAGGCGGGAAAAAGCTCCGCTCTGCCGCGCTGAAAAATTATAAATAAACTGCAGAGAGCTGCTTGCAGATATGCTCAAAAAAGTTGTTCTATACTTGTTTTTTGCGGCAAGTGTGCTATATTAAGTACTGACAGTGTGTCGTTTGCACTATCGGGTTGTCTTGAAAGAGCAGTTGAGTTACCCCAAGCGGTCATACCGGTGGAATTCGGGTCGTTATCAGCATCCGGGAAAATCTCTTTCCGGGGGTTGATACCGCGATTCCGCATTATCGGTTATGCATCAGCAAACGGTAGGTATATTACGGTGCTCTTTTTTGATTTTCCCTCTGTGCTGCGGAAGAATATCTGGTCGTTCCGGCGTTCTGAAAAAATCACTGCTGTTGCCGGAATGTTGTTAATGGTTTCAACCCAAAAGTAA
Source organism: Victivallaceae bacterium (assembly GCA_045587205.1). GTDB lineage: Bacteria > Verrucomicrobiota > Lentisphaeria > Victivallales > Victivallaceae > SIG78. Next base: position 9,914 of record JAZNBV010000030.1, on the reverse strand, counting down.
TTTTTTACAGAAAGGCCTGTTAAAATGGCTGAACACAAAGTTTCATTCCTGCTCCCCGACGGCCGTCCCGTCGAAATCGCCACCGGCAAAATCGCCAATCTTGCCAACGGTGCCTGTACTGTCCGTCTGGGCGATACAGTGCTGATGGTCGCTGCTTGCAGCGGTGCTGCCAAACCCGGTACTGACTTCCTGGCTCTTCAGGTGGATTACCGCGAAAAGTATTCCGCTGCCGGCCGTTTCCCCGGCGGTTATATCAAGCGCGAAGGCCGCCCGAGCAAAAAGGAGATCCTCACCTGCCGTCTGACTGACCGCCCGCTGCGTCCGCTCTTCCCTAAAGGCTACTTTGATGAAGTTCAGGTGCAGGCTCTGGTGCTGGCAGCTGACGGAGTGAACGATCCGGATGTACTGACGATCGTGGGTGCCTCCACAGCATTGATGCTTTCGGATATGCCCTTTCAGGGGCCGGTCGGCGCAGTGCGCGTCGGCAAGATCGATGGCAAACTGGTTGCCAACCCCACCCGCGAAGAAATGAAGCGCTCCACACTGGAACTGATTTACGCCGGTCTGCCGGATAAAGTCATTATGATCGAAGGCGAAGCCGAATTCGTTACCGAAGCAGAAATGCGTGAAGCAATGTACTTTGCCAACGAAGCTGTCAAAGCCCAGTGCGAAGCCCAGATCGAACTTGCCAGAATCGCCGGCAAAGCCAAGAAGACTCCGAAACTTTTCCTGGTGCCGGAAGATTTCACCAAGGCGCTCGAAGAATTCTGCCGCGACCGCATTGACGGCGTTTGCACCGTTCCGGGCAAAGCCGAACGACTGGAAGCGCTCGATGCGCTGCAGAGCGATGCCTCTGAAGCACTCCGCGGCAAGTTTGCCGACTGGAGCGATGATGATTTTGCCTACAATATGCGCATAGCCTACGACGATCTGGTACGCGATACCACCCGCCGTCTGATCCTCGATAAACACTTCCGCGCCGACGGCCGCGATATTGAAGATATCCGCCCGCTCTCTGCAGAAGTGGCAGTTCTGCCGGTGGTTCACGGCAGCGCGCTCTTCTCCCGCGGCGAAACCCAGGCGCTGGTGGTTGCCACTCTCGGTAACGAAAAAGATGCGCAGGAAGCTGATGACCTGACCGGCCCCGGTCCTGCCCAGCTTGACCGCTTTTACCTGCACTACAACTTCCCGAACTACAGCGTGGGCGAAGTCGGTCGTATCGCCGGTCCCGGCCGCCGCGAAATCGGTCACGGCAATCTTGCGGAACGTTCCGTTTCCAAGGTTATTCCGAAAGATTTCCCCTATGTGGTGCGCTGCGTTTCTGAAATTATGTCCAGCAACGGTTCCACCTCTATGGCATCGGTCTGCGGTGCAACTCTGGCTCTGATGGATGCCGGGGTGCCGATCACAGCTCCGGTAGCCGGTATCAGCTGCGGTCTGGTGACTGATGATAACGGCCGCGCACTGCTGCTGACCGACATCATCGGGTCGGAAGACCACTTCGGCGATATGGACTTCAAGGTCTGCGGTACCCGCGAAGGCATCACCGGTTTCCAGCTGGATCTGAAGCTGCCCGGTATCTCTATTGATCTTTTGTGCGAAGGTATGGAACGCGACCGTGTGGCGCGTTTGAAGATTCTTGATGTGATCGAAGCGTGCATCCCGGCACCGCGTGCTGAAATCAGCGAACGCGCTCCGCGGGTCGAAACTCTGGTCATCAACCCCGCCAAGATCGGTGCGCTCATCGGCCCCGGCGGCAAGAATATCAAGGCGATCACCGAAGAAACCTGCTCGACTATTGATGTGGATGATGACGGCAATGTCAAGATTATGTCCGGCAACAGGGAAATGCTCGAAGCTGCTAAACAGCGCGTGCTGGAACTCACTGCCGAAGCGGAAATCGGTCAGATCTACCGCGGTAAAGTGGTGAGCATCCGCGACTTCGGTGCATTTGTGGAAATTCTGCCCGGTCAGGAAGGCTTGCTGCACATTTCTGAAATGGCAAATTACCGCGTAAACGCTGTAACGGATATCTTGAGCGAAAATGATTTTGTCACCGTCAAAGTTATCGATATCGACAACTCCGGCAAGATCCGTTTGAGCCGTAAAGCCGCTCTGGCTGATATGGATAAGTAATCCGTAGAATACCGGTACAAAAAAAGGGTGTTGCAAAACTGTTTTGTGGGGAAAAAACCTTTTTGAAAAAAGGTTCTTTTCCCCCACCTTGTCCCGCCATAGCCTTTGGCGACGGCGGAACCCCATTTCTTGGCACGGCGTAATGAAATGAAGTCGGCTCCAAAAACTTTTGCCGGGATTGCTTTTATTGTTTCAATAAAAGCAATCCCAACTTGTTTATTATAAGCAAATTGCAATATTTTTTCTGTAAAGATTCACGCTATTGCAAGAAAAAAACTAAAATATTCTGATGCAGTTTGACAAAATAAAAAAAGGTGTTGCAAAACTGTTCAAAGTTTTGCAACACCTTTTTTTTATCAACAGCGCATCGGCTTTATGCTTTTACCTCATCATAGACGCGTACATAATCGACTATGAATGCATCAGGCAGAACAGCTTTTTTCAGCGCCGGATCCGGAGTATTGGTCTGCCACGGTTCACCGGTAAGAACATTCAGCCAGCGGTAGCCCATACACTCGGTAGATACCAGAATAAACTGTTCGGTTTGCGAAACAGCCTCACTGCAGCGCCAGGATTCTCTGCCATCGATATAATATATGTATTCATCCGGAGTCCATTCCAAGCCGAAAGTGTGATATCCATCCGGCGTATCGCCCAATTTTATATCGCCGGAACCGGCGTGTTTATGATCAGGTCCGTAACCATCCCAGTGGTTGTTGTGCGACACTGTGTTGTCGCGCCGGAAACTTTCCATAATATCCACTTCCACCCCTGCTTCCGCCGGATCCGGCGAAGAACCGATCCGGGGCGACTGCAGCCAGAATGCCGACCACCATCCCTCCTGGGTCTGGAGTTTGCAGCGGATTTCGTAGTATCCGAATTTATGCATAAATTTGGGTTTGGAAAATTCAGCGATCGGCCAGCAAAAACCGCTTTCATCAAACTTTTCACCGGGGCGGTCCAGATAATTTTCGCCGGTCTGCAGCTGCGACGAATAATAGTGACCGTCTTTTTCGATGAGTGAAAGAACCAGATTGCCTTTGCCGTCAAGTTTTGCAGCCTCATCAGTAAGGCACATCTGCCGCTTCTGCAAGATGTGATACCGGAAACTCCACTTGGTCATATCCAGTTCAGTACCGTCAAATTCATCGTGCCACACCAGGCGCCATTCTTTGCCGGGCGGCAGTAAACTTTTTGCGTGTTCCATAGATCAAAATCCGGGATATTAATATTTTTTACTTGCCAATAGTCATATCCACCGGATAAAAGGCGTTCCAGATTTCCAGACTCTTGTTGTCGCGGGTACGGAGCTGGGTATTGCCGGCACGCAGACGCGAATATTCATCGTAGAATATATTCAGCGTGGGTTTGTACTGGATCTTCACACCGTTATCATACACTTCGCAAACTGCATATCCGGCGGGGAACTGGGTACTCTGCGGCATATTGATCTGCACCAGATTGCCCAGTTTGGCGGTGGTGGCAACATTTTTGTGACCGACCAGGATCATACCGCGCATTGCGGCAAGTTTTTTCAGCAGCGGTTCGGATTCTTTGGCATCGTGTATGGCACGGTCGCGGTCATTTATATATGAATCCGCAGTCAACTGATAGTGGCTGAAAACGATCACCGGCAGTTTGGGATCCAGCGCGGCAACGGCATCTTTATTTTCCTGCTTATCAGCAAGTTTGCCATTGCCGGTATTGAGCAGAAGTATCTGCAGATTGCCGACTTTTTCCACCCGTGCAGTCTTGCCGAAAGTCTTGTTCCACAATTTACTGAACGCTTCATCCTTGAGCCGGTCGTGATTACCCGGTATGCCGAAAACTTTCAACCCTTTGGCTGATTTGACCGCCTTGGCAACCAGTTCCAGTTCGGGCAATTTGCTGGCATCGGTTATATCGCCGGGCATTGCTGCAAAATCGACCTTGCTGCTCTGCAGGGCTGCAAGAGTATCCTGCAAAACCATTGCACTTCTGCTGTGCAGTCTGCCGTAGCGGGCATCGGGTCTCTGCGAAACGTGGGCATCGGCAACCACAGCAAAGCGGCTGATCATTTTTCCGCTCACAGCCGGAAGCGTGGTGATCTTGCACTCGCATATAACTTTGCCGCCGCGCTTGACCGCAAGTGTGTACGCAGTGGAGGGAGCAAGATTTTCAAAAGTAACCCAACCGGCGCGGTCGTTGCGTTTAATGCTTTTGCCATTACTCAAAACAAATTCCAGTTCACCGGATTTGAGCTGACTGTAACGGAAAAGTGCATTGTTGCTGTCAAGCGAAACAAATTTGAAATATTCTTCAGCATTTCTACCGGGCGGAAACGGCAGTTTTCCGGCATTTTCCTTCAGTACATCTCTGCCCAGCATTGCCATACTTATAATGTGCGGGATATCAGAATTTTCTTTAACCGCCTTGAAAAGTTCCTGCCCCGACCCTTTGGCATTGGTCAACACCTGACGCTGGGTGTGCGAAAAAGTCGTCCAGGATACTCCGCAGCGGGCATCGCGCAAACGCAGCATCTGAATAACCACCGGATTGTATGAGCCGTACATACTTCTGAACTGGCGTTTCTTTTTGTTGGCAGCTTCCGGATCGCGCTGATCTTTCAGGGCCTTGAGCATAACTTTGTTTTCTTCGGCAGAAAGTTCGCCCATATCAAGCTCTTTACTCAAAAATGCGATCAACTTTTCATCTTCAGCCTTGGGGAACATCTTCTGGAAAGCCAATTCAATATGCTTGGAAGAGCGCCGCTGTTTCTGCCAGAGCGTGGTATTCTGCGGCATTTTTTCTGCCAGGTTCAAACCGCCGGTATCGTGGTCACTGGTAATGATGATCAATGTTTCAGCAGGGTGTTTTTTCTGGAAATCCAATGCCGTCTGCACGGCTTTATCAAATTCGCCCATTTCGCGCATCACACCGGCCAGGTCATTGGCGTGGGCACTGTGGTCAATGGCACCGCCTTCAACCACCATAAAGAAGCCTTTGCGATTTTTGCTCAAAGAATCAGCGGCAAACTTGACCGTATCGCTCAAAAGATGGCGTTTCTGCGGTTTCGATGGCCAATCCGGACTCATTGAAGAAATAAAAACCACCCGCTTGGAGGGAGTCTTGTCAGTAAAATTCAAATTATCAATCAAATCATACTTAACCAGTTTAAGCAGTTGGGCGCAATCTTTCAAACTGTGCCCGGGGGGCAGCATCAGAAAACTTCCGGCAAAAAAATCAAAATTGCTGGCAAAGAGATCGGAAAAAGTCCCTGCCGCATCTTTGCGGTATTCGCGGTTGGCGTAGTGTGCCGCCGGGGTGGCATCATTGAGCCCCACGCTGGTGATAACGCCTATACTGTAACCTCTGTCGCGCAAAATTTTTGCCAGACTGATCACCGGAATTTTATCTTTATTTACGCCGATTGCCCCGTTGAAGGTTTTTATACCGCAGGCAATGGCAGTACCCGATGCAGCAGAGTCGGTTCTGCCGCCGGCAACATTGTTGGTACCGGTGATCACAGTAACCGGAAATTTGCCCAGCACTGTATCGGGATTTTCTTTCTGATAAAACTCCCGGATGGTCGGGCCCATACCGTCACCGATCATCAAAAAAACATACTTTGCCGGAGCATCTGCGGCAAAACTCTGAATTGCGCTCAAGCAGAAAAGCAAGAGCAGTGAAAAAAATGATTTTTTCATAACATTCTCCCTGGGGATTAATTATCATAATATACAATAATATACACCCTTTTTTCATCTATTGCAAGCGGGAAAAGGGTGTAAAAAAACTATTTATGATCTTTTACTTTGCCGGACGGTTTTCCAGCAGTTTGCGGCAATACTGCCGCAACTCTTCAGCGCGTGCCGGATCGTTGGGGTAATCGGCAACGGCTTTGGCGGCTTCGCGCAGTTTGGCTGTTACATTTGAATCATTGCTGTAACGCTTTTCAGTTTCGCGCAGCAGCCATAGATCCTGTACGCCGCGCCGCCACGCCGCCAGACGCCGCGAGGGCACCGGACCGCTTTCTCCGGGATACATCAACGCCGTATCATATCCGCGCTTGTACGCCCTGCGGTACCACGGATCGCCGTAATACTGACCGGCAGCCCAGTATCCGAGTCCGCCGAAACCACGCTCAAAAGCCCGGAAAAAATTGCAGATGTAATCCGCATAAGGCTTTTTGAGTTTTTCGTTGGCACCGGTGCTGTAATAATAGAGCAGACGCTCTTTATTGATCTGCAAAAGATATTTATGGAACTCCTGCAATGCTTCCTGCGGCAGAGTCTTCATATGCGGCATCCAGACATTGACATATTTATCGATCTTTTTTACCTGTTCCATATTGTTGCTTGAGGTATCAATAATCACCCGGACAGTCGGATCGACCGCCTTGATCCAGCTGGCGATTTTCACAGCGCGGTCATCCAATGCTTCATCCAGCGGGCAAACCACCAGCCGGTCTTTCGGGATCCCCAGTTTACCGAATTCGGCAATTACAGCGGCGAACCAGCTTTTGAATGCCTTTTCATACTTCGGGTGATTGAAATCCAATCCGAACAGATCTTTGCGCTGCCAGTTCTTTTCCCACACGGCTACATCAAAGTAGTAGTGGTCAAAATCTTTGCCGAGTTTGGCTATATGATTGCGCAAAACAGTAAAATCCATTTTTCCGACAATATTGCCGTTTTTATCCGCCTTGGGCCGGGGCAGGTGGCGCAGACCGCTCAACATAGTCATATTAAAGCCGTAATCGCGCAATATCTGCCAATGTTTTTTTGCATATTCCGGACGGTCGTTGGCTACATCGACCCAGATAAAATCCCAACCGGTAGCGATCGGGCGGGTTGCTTTGCTCAAACATCCTGAATCGATGGTCCGGAATTTGACCGGCAGCTCGATAAGTTCCACATCCTGCCGGTCAATGCTTTTGATCATCAGCACACCCTCTCCGGCAAGCGCCTTATCCGGGGCCTGAACTGTTATAAACATCTGTGCGGTTTCGCCGGGGGCAAGTTTCCACACTCCGGCAGGATTTGGATTGAGTACATCGCTGGTCAAACTGCCGTCGCCGGAAGCAACCACTGTCGGTTCAAAAAAGGATGATTTATAGCCACTTATGCCCTGATAGAGAAAATTCGTACTCTGAAAAATTCCTTTTTTATCTTTGGGGCTGATAAACGCCGCGCGCACGATCATACTTTTGCTGCCGGTATTGGTCAGATTGAAAGCAAATGCGCGTACTTCGCCGGGATAAAAATCAGCGTTGATCCCGCTGGCAAAGCTGCTCTGCACAGCTTTTACTGCTCCGTGGGCAAAAGGCACAGCTTCCTGCACGATCAACGGAGATTTGTTATTGGCAAAGCGTTCAATGAACTGCTGTTTTTCAAACTGCTTTTTAAGCTCGCTGATCTTTTCCAATGCACTTACAAACTCATTGGCATCACTGCGTGCCCTGCCCTGTGCCGCATCGCGAATCTGATCGGCAATTTTCTGCAACGCAGGCGCAAGGATATTTTTGGTACGCGGCAGAAAACTTATGGCATTATCAAGCGCCGCATCCAGCGAACCGAACACGATATAACCGTGCCGTTTTACACCGTTATGATTTCCCATTGTAGCAGTCCAGCCGGCATTTTCGGTACCGCCTTTGCTCATCCGGAAAAATCCGGCGCGCCAGATCGTACCCGCTTTGACTCCGCCGGCAGCAACAGCATCCAACGGAATCGCCGCTTCGATCACCCAGGAATCTGCGCTGCGCACAGTTTTGCTCTGCCAGACCGGGTTGTAGCCGTGAAAATCATTATTCAGGCTATCGTAATGCTGATCGAGCAAATCTGCCATAAACTGTGTATATTCATTGCCGGTGTAATCGGGCGTGAAAAAGTATTCCACGCAGTCGTTGTTCCAGATCGGCGCATCGTGGTGGTCAAACTTTTTTGCCCGGACTTCACTGTTTTTAACATTGAACGCGGTAAATGCCACATAGAGTTTTTTACCGTCGCAGAAAACTCTCACTTCGCCGGGGGCGGCAGCTTTTTTACCGGTGGCACTGTTGAACGCAACCGGCAGCAGCGCGGCTTTCTTCCACACAACTTCATCAAGTTTACCGTCAACAACAGCGCCTTCCGGCAATATCGGAATTACCGCAGTTGCGGTAGTGCCGGATTTGTTCACCGCAGTCAGATCGACCTTTTTCGGAGCAACGATCTTGAATGCTTTGCGGTCTTTACCAACCAGTTTAAGCTGTTTTTTGTTGTGCAATACGCGGAAAATCACATAGCAGTCTTCTCCGACTTCAGCCTTTTCCGGAACCTCAAACTTGGTGGTGACTTTGAGTTTGTCGCCGACTTTGTATTTGGTAAACCGCCACGGAGTCATATTATTGGCGCTGATATTTTTTCCCAGCTTGCTCTTGGGCAGATTATATGCTGCAAAGGGGCGCAGATATGCCGGCTCCTCCACTTCCAGCACTTCCATAGTTATGTGTGCGGAAACACTCTGCCCCGGCGATGCACCTTCCGGAACAGTGATATCAAGTACTTTCAACTTATTTTCTGCAACAAGCATCAGAGTGCAAAAACACGCCAGCAACAACAATGCAATCTTTTTCTTCAACATAATTTTTCACCTTTCTCTGAAAATCACCAGTATCTGTCCAGATAATATCCCCAGAAGCAGGCGCGCCAGTTGGTATTAGGAATTTCCGCATAACCGAAACTTTCGCAATGGCCGTCAACAAACAGCACATTGGTCAGTTTTCCGTGCGGATAGATCATACTGTGGGCACCTTTTACAAACTTATCAAGGTATTCCGGATGCGTTACTATACCCTTGTATTTATCGGAAGCAGGACACAAACCGTAGTTCAACAGATTTGCCACCGCTTCCACCAGATACGGAGTACGGTTGGGGAAGTTGACATTTTCGCGTTTGACCGGGGTACCCTGATCACTGCTGATCTTTTGGAGTGCCTGATAACCGTTCTGATTCAGCAGAGAACTCCATTCGGGTATATCGCTATGGAAATTCGGGCAGGACAAACTGTTGCCAACATTGCGGTTGCTGCCGTCCTGATAATACATAGTATAGAGTATATAACGCCACACATTTGTGTTGCTGCCGCTGCTGTAAGACGGCGGTGCAACGCCTTCGTGATCATCGGCATAAAGATTGTACATAACACCCCAGCTTTTCAGATTACCCAGACAGTTATTGGATTTGGCACGCTCGCGCGAAGCCGAAAGCGCCGGCAGCAGCATTGCCGCCAGGATGGCAATGATTGCAATTACAACGAGTAGTTCTATAAGGGTGAAGGTGGACACCTTCACCCGCCGCGCGGCGGGTGGGAACACGGATTGGCAATTGATACTGTATTTTTTCATACTGCTCTCCTTTGGGTTTGATGTTTCAGACAGTTATAAACCAACAAAAATATATAAAACATCTCAACTCTTGTCAACCCCGGCAAAGCAGAATATTTCTTTTTTTTATTGCAAAGATGTAGGACACGATCAAAAAACATAAAAAAAAATGCGGGCAACTGCTTGAAAACTCTCCCCAAGTGCCATCAACCTTAATAATCCGGAATATAGAAATCAAAACCACCGGCTTAGCCGGTGGTATGCACCACGCCTTCAAGGCGATGGTACCGGCAGCCCGACACGGGCTTTGAATGGGTTCGCCTCACGCAACTATTTTTCAAGCTACCGCTGAAGCGGTGGCTTTTTTGCTTAATTATTCTTGCTACCCGTAAACGGGTCTATGTATTCCTTAAATGTCATTTGTTCCAT
>JAZNBV010000029.1:0-16719 GCA_045587205.1 Victivallaceae bacterium | reverse complement strand
GCCGTGCCCTTACCAACTTTTGCGGAAAATCCGCAAAAGTTCCCTCAAACGCCGGGAGCTTTGCTCGTCTTCGTTCGTCTTCGCAGCATACTGCTTCGGTCAGCAGGAATTCATCCTGCTGACTACTCTCACCTGCGCTCGCGGCCCTGACCGGGCTTCGCGGCTCTGCCGCGAGGGGCAAAAGGGCAGCAATCCAGCCACAAAACAAGTTTATCGCCGCGTTTGAGAGAAAAGAGTTCCCGGTGCATAGCCGAAAAGTGCCAGTTCTTCCGCGGTCAATTCCCTGACTTTGCCGCACTCAAGAGTGTTATCCAGCTGCAGAGAACCTATGCCAACGCGTTTGAGATAAAGTACTGTTTTGCCGACTTGTTCACACATCCGTTTGACCTGATGGTACTTGCCTTCAGATATTTCCACAAAGACCTTACGCGTGTCATCAGGATCGATCTCCAGCCGGGCGGGTCTGGCGGTAAAATCCTTAAAAACCATCCCCGCTGCAAACGCTTTGACATCATCTTGAGTTGCCGGCATATCCAGTTCGGCATAGTAGCGTTTGAAAAGATTTTTCCGCGGCGACATAAGTTCGTGATCGAACTGCCCGTCATTGGTCAGCAGCAGCAAACCTTCAGTATCTTTATCGAGTCTGCCCACCGGGAAAACGGCAAAGTGCCTGAATTCCTCCGGCACCAGATCAGTAACCACCGGATCGCGGTCATCTTCAGTAGCGCTCAAATATCCCTGCGGCTTGTTGAGCATAAGGTAGATGAATTTCCTGTATTCGACAGTGCGCCCTTCCACGCAAACAATATCTTTACATTCATCGACCTTCATATCCGCATTTTTGGCAACGGCACCATTTACAGTAACGGCGTTGCGTCTGACCAGCCCGCGGATTTCCCGGCGGCTGTATGCGGTAGCATCCGAAAGATATTTATCAAGGCGCATAAATCATTATTTTCCTGCTGAATGTTGTTGTTGATCTGTAATGTACACCCTTGTTGCATCATTGCCAAATTGTTTCCGGAAAATAATATATTTTTCAACTTGCCGGGAACAGTTTTTTACCAGTTGAAATACTCTTTTTCTGCTTCAAACATTGCTTCCATAAGTTCTCCGGCGCATTCTTTGCGATGCAGCAGCGGCGAAGCAAACAGTGCCTGTGTCACCAGTTTGCGGTCGCGTTTCATTGCCGCCGCGCAGGTGAGTTCCTGTTCGGCGAGCACCGATGCCATAAAGCCGTAGCAGCTCATAGGTATATTGCCCGCCATTTCGGGGGTAATATTATCTCTGGATACTGCCGCCCACGTTTCCACCGAGGCTTCGCGCGGCAGATTGCCGATCTGTCCGACATTGGGCAGTGTGGCAATGATCCGGCGCGGTTCACCGGTCAGCAGCCCCACCAGGGCATCGCAGAGCATTTCAAATGAACGGTCGGCTGTTTCCGGCGGAGTTTTGCCATCGGCAAGCGTCTTTTTCAGCTGTTCTGCCAGATCGCGTTTGTTGTCGGGGCGGTTGGGCAGTACGCCTTTGCGGTAGAGTCTGAACGGTTCGATCAGGCTTTCATCATTGAAAAAGCGCGGGAAATTTTCCGCTATATGCACCTGTCCCGCCGCCGGATAAACTCCCAGGATCTCTTTGAGGTAGATATTGAAGTACAATGGATGCGTATGATGGGTACTTTTTACCACCAGATCATCCACAGTGCCGGATTTGCCGCCGTGGGGATTGGCTTTGGCAAGATATTTTTCCAGAGTCAGTTCCGCCATCAGGTCTTTGTGTTTATCGCAAAAAATTTCGGTAAATAGCGTAAAGTGGTTTACGCCCATAACCGTGGCATCCACCCCTTTGGGGTCATCGATTTCAAAAAGCTGACGGAGCCGCCACAGCTGTCCGGCAACTTCGTGACAGAGTCCGCAGCAGCGGATCAGACCGCTGGCATTGACAATGCGTGTTATCTGACTCAAAGGATTGGTCACGTGAAGCATCCACGCATCCGGGCAGAGTTTGTTCATCTTTTCAGCAAGTTTCAGAAACACCGGTGCATTGCGCAGTGTCCGGAAAATCCCCCCGGGGCCGGTGGTATCGCCCACAGCGTGATAAACTCCGAACCGTTCCGGCGTAGTGTAATCTTTATCCATAGCCTCAAAGCCGCCGGTGGAAATGGAAACCACCACGCAGTCAGATCCCTTGAGGGCGCTGTCTTCATCGGCAATGCTTATGCGCCATTTTTTATTGAGTACGCGCACGCACTCCTGCAGATAACTCTGCACCAGTTTTGCCGCTGCCGGATCGATATCCACCAGCACCAGTTCCGAACCGTCCAATGCTGGTTCCATAAACATATCGCAACTCAATCTGGGCATCCACAGCACACTGCCGCCGCCGATAACTGCAATCTTGTAAGACATAATTTTTACTCCTTATATAATTGTTGAATTGGTATATGAAACAAGTTCATCCAGATCACAAACTTTGAGAATACCGAAAGGCAGCATTGCCTGCGGCAAAGTGTCATCTCCGGCTTCTGCCAGCGCCAGATACGATTCCGGCATATTTTCCAGCGTTACCGGCAAATCCGCCAGAAACGCCGCAAACAGTGCCGTAACCGCCCCCTGCCCGCAGCCGTAAAGCGTTACACTGCAGTTACGGCTCTTGAGCAACTCCACTGCAGTCAAGATATCGCGCACACGCTGACCAAGCATCGGTTTACCGATAAAATCCCCCAGTTGGGCGTACTGGTAATCGCACTGGTAATAATTGAAAAAATCGCGTTCCTTCCCCGGCAGACAACCGGCAACGAATGTACTGTGCGGCTGACAGCACGCGGGAGTCAGTTCGCCGGTGCCGCGGACATCAAGTATGCACAACTGCCCGGGGAAAGCAAACTTTTTGCGTTCAAATTCAAGCTGTCCGTCAAGATGCGGTATATAAAGTTTTACCGCGCAATTTTCTGCCAGCCGGTAACAGGGTTTATCGCTGTCGGCAGTAAATTGTTTGAGTACCGCCATAACCTGACCGGGTTCGGATTCGATTCCAAACCTGCCCAATGAATGCAAAGAGTCAAACTCCACCCACGACGGCCGCAGTACCCGGTAATGCGGCAGAGTAATTCTGCCGACCGCCAGAAAACTGCGCAGTTTTTTACGCAATTCTGCTGCTGTATAATGCTGCCGCTGTGCAGCGGCATCCCGGCAGCACCGGGCAATGAGTTCCTTTTGCGTAACGGCACCGGGGTAATTGGTGATTTTACCATCCTTACAGCACAACAGTTCATTTTCCGGCAGTTCAACTGTATCGACACTGTTCAGCGGAACCGGCTCCAGACCGGCATATCTGCCGAAAAATTTCATCATTTCAAACCGCTGATTTATGCTGAAACCGTGCCAGAGTTTATCGGCATAAAGTTCTGTATCACATCCTCTGCCGAGCAGAGTATAGATTTTCTTCAGTTCTCCGGCAGCGGTTCTGCCGCCGCGCAGATCAAAAAAGTCATTTTCCTGCCCCAGGATCAGCGCCGGACGCGGCGCGGCGGCGATCAGCAGATCCGCCATTTCGATTCCGGCAGCGCCCAGAGTCTGCGGCTGCTGCTCAATATCACAGGCTTCTTCATTTTCCAGATTTGCCAGATAGGTGGTCACTGCACAGCTGGTGGCCGTCATAGTTATGCGGTCATCGACTGCCGCCAGCAGAGTGGTCAATGTCCCGCCGCCCGAGCAGCCGGTAACGCCCAGAATGGAACTGTCAACTTCCGGACGGCTCAAGAGATAATCGATTGCGCGTATGCCGTCATAAACGCGCCACGCCCCGAACTGCTCGCCGGCAAGTCCCAGCCGCCGCCCGAGCAGATTATGTTCTTCAGTACAGTATTTACCGCTTTCGTTGCGCTCGCCCTGACCCATCGGATCGACCAGCAGCACCGCAAACCCCTGCCGCGCCAGATCAGAGGCTATCGGCTGATAGTATCCGATCTTGCCGGTCTGGGTATGCCCGCAAAGAAACAACACCGCCGGATGAACACCCGGAGTATCAGGGCAGAAAAAGAGGCTGCTTACCGCCACACCCGGGCGGCTGAAAAATACCACATTTTCCAAAGTGTAACCCTCTTTTGAGTGTTTGCCGGTACTTTGTGCATTCAGCGGAGTGCGTTCCGGCGGAAAAAACAACTGCCTGCGGATCTTTGCACGCACATTTTTTATATATTTGAGTGCATCTTCCGCACTTGCCAGCGAATCGATCACTCTGGCGCGTCTGCGGTACACTGCGCGGAACTTTTTCAGATAATATTCCTGCAAATTTCCGCAAAACGGCATATCATTGATCCGGAACCGCTCCGGAACGTTCAACCATTCCTCAAGCTGCGCCATAAAAGAGTCTCCCTGAATTGACTTTTGAAAATATTGTGCTACCTTTAATAAGGTTTTTAAACAACGGAAGAATATTTTTGTGATAACGCTCAAACAACTTGCTGAACTCTCCGGCGTTTCGGTACGCACCGTAGGACGCATCCTGCAGGGGCACCCGTATGTGGCGCCGGATAAACGCGCCCTGGTGCTGGAACTGGCGCGTCAGCATAATTATACACCTAACACAGCAGCGCGCAATCTGCGGCTGCAGCAGAAAAAATTTGTCGGCATACTTTTCAGCAACTACACACAAACCGCCGACGTCCACAAGCTCAATCTGATCAACCGCCAGCTGACCGCCAACGGCTACTGGCCGCTGCTGGGCAGTGTGGAAAACTTTGAAAAATGCCGCGCTATGCTCCGCGAGTGGAGCGGTATAGCCAATTACGCCGTGGTTCTGCACGAAACCGATCCGCGCAACCTTGAATTCATCTTTGAACAGGAGGCGCTCCTGCCGCTTGAATTCATCTTTGCCGACTGCGCCTGTTCCCGCAGAAAAAACTCCGTTGCCATCGACCGCGCCGGCAGTGTATGCAGTATGATCTGCGAACTGGAAAAACTGAACTTCAAGCACCTTGTCTATTGCGGGACGCTTGAAAGCCGTCTTGAGGGCATAGATCTGGCGCGGCAAAGCACGCACCGCATAAAAATAAGCACGCTTGAATATGCCTGTGATTTTGAAAGCGGTTTTCAGTCCGGTAGTTTCGTGATCGCTTCCGGAGCTGATGCGGTATTTTTCGACTGCGACCGTATGGCAATGGGTTTTTACCGCTACGCAGCCGAAAACAATATCCGGATACCGGAAGATATTTCGGTAATCGGTTTTGACAATGAAGAACTCTCCGACCGGCTCACTCCCGCATTGACCACACTGGCGCACCCCGGCAGCGAGATCGCCGATACGGTAATTGAGATCGTAACCGGCAATCAGCTGTCGCAGCAAAAACTCCTGCCGATGCGTTTTATCAAGCGCCGGAGCCTGGCACAAAAGCTTTGAGTATTTTACAGACATTATCCGTAACTTCCGCTCTTTTATAATTGATTCTGCCGTATGCCATCGTTGGCATAACATTTTTAATATACACTCAAAGGTGTAATTTGCAAATAAAATATCTCAAATATCGCGCCAGTCAAAAACTACGCCAAGCGGCGGATTTTTCTCCGTATGCAGCATATTGAATACTTCTTCAGCATCCCGCGGCGAAACCACACGCGTTAAAATCGGCTTGACATTGACCTTGCCTGCCGCCAGCAGTTTGTTGAAGGTTTTATAATCATCCATTTCCGTCCAGTACACGGGCCCGGATTCGAGTTTCGGGCGGGTTCTGGTATGCGCGCCATAAATTTCTATACCCTTGCCGTGGATGTATTTATATACATTGATCGGCTGATCTGATATGCGTGTACAGCCCAGTATGGAAATACGACCCATAAACGCGGTGTATTCCAGTGCCTGCTGCAGACCGGAGAGAAATCCGGTAACTTCCACAGTGGTATTTACGCCTTTGCCTTCAGTAAGACTGCGAACCTTTTCTATAAAATCATCTTCGCGCGGATCGAGTACATAATCAGCCCCCAGTTCCAGAGCCACCTTGCGCCGTTCTTCGCTGTAATCGCAGGCAATCACCGGATATGCTCCGGAAAGTTTGGCAAACTGCACAGCCAGCAATCCCAACAGCCCCAGTCCGGCGACCATACAGCTTTCACCCAGCTGGATACGCAACTTACGCACGCCCAGCATCGGGAAACTGGCGATGTGGGTAAGAGCAGCATCTTTAAGATCGATTCCGGCGGGAACTTTGAGCAGATCTTTTTCATTTTTTACAATATATTTGCGGTGTCCGCCCCAGCCGACAATGACTTTGTCGCCAACGGCAAGTTCTCTGACCTCCGGGCCAGTGGCAATAACTTCGGCAGTAAAACTGTAGCCCACCACACGCGGAAAAGTTCCCCGTCTGGAATCCGATGCCACACTGATATTCTCTGAATCACGGTAATTGGCAAGTTCCGTGCCGGTGCTGATAACATCATAAATAAGCTGTACCAGCACCTGACTGCCGGTCAAATCAACTTCCAGTTTATCAGTAACAAGTTCAGCTTTTTCCCTGGCGGGAAAGAGTACAGTCTTTTGTTCAAGCAGCATAATATCAATCCTTTCAATCTATAACACCGCACGCTTTGAGCGTGGTTTCGTGAACAATATAGTCGTGCAGATAACTGTACTGCGGCAGCACAGTACCATTGATCATATTGCCGAAGTTGCGGATATGCGCTTCGTAACGGTCGGCAACCGGATCAAATTTAACGATATGTTTGCCGGCACTGTATTCAGCATTGTCCTCGGCAAGAATCATTTCCATTTCCCAGGGGGCGTTGAAAACCTCCACCGGACAGAGTTCGATCGCGCCTTTGGTGCCGATGATCTTCAGCCGTCGGTGCTTCTGACCGTCAATGGCGTGGCTGGTGGCTTTGAAGGTTGCCAGCGCCGAATCGTATTCCAGGATCGCTGTACAGTTGTTCTGATTGCACGCCTGCCAGCCGGGAACCGTCTTCAGAAACGGTATCACCCGGTTGGGTCTGCCGAGCATTGCCACAAAAAGATCAATAAAATGGCACGCCAGATTGAACATAAGTCCTCCGGGATAACTGGCAAGGTATTCCTCAAAGACCGGAGATCCGTAATTGTGATTCATATCCGCCTGAATTTCAAAGACTTCTCCCAGCCATCCCTCGCGCTGTGCGCGCAGACACAGCTGCATTGCCGGGTTGCCGCGGAACATATATCCCATCTGGAACGGCAGATTGTATTTGCTGCATCCGTCAAGAAAATTCCGGTACAGCGCCAGATCGGTTCCGGCGGGTTTATCCATATGTATGGCGACTTTTTTTTCCACAAAAGGCATTGCAAAAGGCACCAGATCGCCATTGGTTACTTCAATAAAAACCGCATCCAGATCCGGATAATTGAGCGCTTCTTCAAGTGTCAGCTCCGGCAGATTTTCGTACAGATGAAATCCGCGCACATTGCAGCACGCAGTGGTGATGAGCTCGCGGTCATCCACATAGCCCACAATATCAAACATATCCAGACAGCGTTGCAGCCCCTCCATCATCCCCGACGAGTGATCGTGGGTAAGACCGACTTGAATTGCTTTGATCTTTTTCATTATACCTCACTGGTTGGTTTAAAATCAATTATTCACATAATAAAATAACCGCAGATTACCGGGAAAGCAAACTTTTCAACTGCCGGTTTTATGCAAAAATCTATACAGCAAAAATTTTATCTGCATAGTTTTCCCCCCCCTGCTCTTCAGCTGCAGAGTTCGCTGTAAAGCAGCAGTTTGGAGTCCACTCCGTCACCCTCTGCTACAGCATCAAGCAGAAATTTGTTGAGTTCGCACTTTTTCACCCGGTAAGTGGCAATATTTTCGCTGTCATCAAAGTCGGTTTCCAACCGGCGCTCCGGGGGATATTCAGCTCCGTCGATCTCCACAAATGCCATATATACATTTTCGCCGGAAAGCCCGGAGCTGCTGTAACTCGGCGGCAGAATTTTAGTAAGTCTGCCGGAAAAACCGGTTTCCTCGGCAAGTTCACGCAAAGCAGCAGCGGCGGGGTCTTCGCCCGGGTCGATCAGTCCCGCCGGGGTTTCCCACACATAGCGCCCGGTCGCCGGCCGGAACTGACGGATAACAACCACTTCATTATCCGGCTTGATCTCCGGAAGGATCATAACTGCCGGAGTGACCGGATTGCGTACTGCGGATTCCCAAACAAGTTCGCGCCCTTCTTCATTGGTGTAGCTCAAAAGTTTGAGTGCCAGATATTTTCCGGCATAAAGCATTTTTTCGCCGGAGACAAAAGCTTTTTTCATAGTATCTACATTCCCTGCAATATTGCACTTTGCTTTTTAATGTATATTGATTTGTGTATATTGCAAGGAGTCAGCGGTGATTTTCCCCGCAGAATTTTGCACTTACAGTTTGTAAAAAGCAGTTTGATGAACTATATTTATAACATCAATTGTGGAGATTCCCGCCTGAAAGGTATATGTAATATTATGTGGCAGAAAATTTTCAGTGTATCAATATTGGCTCTATTGCTGACTTTGAGCGGCTGTTCCGAAGGCAAAGTTTCCGATCCGCCCACTTCGCGCGCCGAATTGACGGTGCGGCTTTTTGACGCCCTGAAAGGCCGGCGCTACACCGATGCGCTGGCGATTCTGGATAAACTGCAGACTCTGGAGCCGGAAGATGCCGACCTTATGGAGATGCGCGACCGCCTGATCGTAAATATCTGTACCGGCAAAGTTCAGGAATATATCAATAACGGCAAACTCGAAAATGCGCAAACATATCTCCGCCGGCAGCGTAAAAAACACCCGATGCTGCACAACTTGAGAATGTTGGAAGAAGATGTAAACAACCTCATTGATCTGCGCAATGCCGCCAATCGCCTTGCCAATGCCGCAACCATTCCGGAGATCGCCTCGGCGCTGGAGAATATTGCCCCGCTGGCGGCGCGTTACCCGGATGCCAAAAAACTGCACAGCGATATAAAAATCCGCCGCAGTGAGCTTAATAAACTGCGCGCCGCAGAACAGCGCCAAGCCGAAGCCGCCGCCAAATCGCCGGCTGAAAAAAAATGACCGCACCGAATATAATTCTGCTGGCAATGCTGGCGGCAATGCCGTTTCTGACAGCGGCAGAGAGCGCCGGAGATAAATTCTTTCATCTGGCAGGAAGGGATTTTTCACGCGCCGAGGCGGAGCTTTTTCAACAGCCCGGCAAAACACTCCGGGAGTCGATCCGGGAAAACTACGCCGCCGCCGCAACGATCGTGCTGTGCAGTTGCAATAACATTGAAATCTCACAGAAACTCACCCGCGAAAAACTGCAGACGCTGCTGATGCTGATGAATGAAAATGACCGCCGAAAGTTTGAACTGAACCTTGAAAAAAACAATATAACCCAATCTCAATGGCTGGATCAGCAGTCAAAATTACTGAAAAATCAGATAAATGAAGCCGTCTGCCGCTGGTACACCCAAGTTTACGGATCCAGCGATCCGGTAAAAATTGAACATATCCGCGCCTGGTATTACCGCAATCAGGATATTTTCCGCAGATTGCGGATCGATCCGCAGCAGCTCTGGGCATTCCGTGCCGGTCAAAAAGATAAGATGCTTCAGGCGCTGTCAGCGCTGAAACAAGGTATGCCGCCGGAGAGTGTCCGCAAAAATTATGCGCTGGCGCTCGACGAAAAAACATTGGCACAGGAATTGCACAGTTACGGAACTTTCCGCAGTTACCCGGATGCTGATTATATAGCTGTAAACGGGAAAAACTACCTTATTTTAATGCGTAAAAGCGCCGTATCACACACCTATCTGCCGCTGGATGAAACCTTGCAGAAAGCCATCGGCAATGCACTCTGCGATGCTCTTGCCAAAGCCCGGCTGGCGGAAACGCTGAAAAAAGAGTTTGACGGTAAAGAAATTATTTTTTACTGAATAAACCATTCAGCGGCTCAACACCACCTGACCGTCAAAAGTGAGATTGATCCGTGAGTGATCACTGCCGCGTTTCCGGGCTTCGCTGATGGCACTTTGCAGTATATCCAGATTTTCAGGATAATTTTTGCGCGGCATCGTCACCCGGTAACGGTGCACCATATTGCCTGCACGGTAATCCATAATCACAAAAAGTTCATCCGGCACGCTCAAATTCACTGCCGCAACCGAAAAGCAGCGGTAACGCTGTACAGTCATAATCAAATTAAGCGCCTCGCTGAGTTTTTCGTGCCGTTCGCCCGGCCGTAATGCGTGATGAGGCATACCCACGATCACCGGCAGATTGGGGTGCACCCCCAGCGATTCCGATGCACGCATAATCATACAGTTGGCATCAGCAACCAGCGGCGAATTGGGGCGGCCCAGAAAAGCGCGCGGAATGCGTTCTTCGATTTTCACATAAAGTGTATCCGGCAGCACCACCGCCACCTGTGCATCTTCAATATTCGGCTGTCTGGTACGCAACTCTTCGCGCAGTTTTTTCACATCAAGCCTGAAGAGATTATCCTGACCGGGAGTTACATTCATACGGCGTACAAGCTCGCGCCGGCTGGCGGCGCTTTTGCCGTAAAAGCCGCTGGAAACTATCTCTACGCGCCGCAAAGTAAAATGTTTGTTTTCCTCAAACATCCTCTTATTCAGCCAGATCAGCCCCGCAGTGATCCCGGCAATCAACAGCACCAGCGACACCAGCAGCACAATGCCGTGACGCAGTTTTCTTTTTTCCTGCCGTTCTGCCGGAGAGAGTGCGGCAGTGGTGTTTTTCCGTTTTACAGCCATAATATTTCCCGCTATACATTGCAATAAATGTCATTTGCTGTAATATAACCGCAGATTTCCGATTTTAAAAGCGTAATCCGCTGAAAAGTGCGTTTTTTTTGAAAAACCTTCTCTGCAGAGGTTGAAAGAATCTCTTTGCAATGCTAAATTATCCGCCATAAACAAAAAACTATTCAGCGGCAGGATTGATATGACAGAACAGTCTTCAGGCTTACAACTGGAAATGAATTTCAATACCCCTTCAGGCAACCGTTTCCGCCGCTGCCTGGAAAAGGGTGTTTTTACGGTGCTGTTTGAACACGCCGCCCCCGGCAGTGAACTCTCTGATAACGAAGCTGCAAAACGGCTTGCCAATCTGGAAAATATCGCGCTGCAATGCCGCGAAGTTCCGGCCGCCCTGGCGCTTACTGACCGCAGCTGGAGCGATAACGGCCGCCGCGCCGTTGAATATGCCGCACTGCTGCCGGAAAAGAACCGCAATTCACACCTGATTTACTTGAGCGGACGCAACACATCCCCGGAACAGATGCAGGGGCTGCTGGGGCTTGCCGTAGCCAATAACATTGAAAATCTGGCGGCAGTTTCCGGCGACAGCCGGCTGGGCGAAAATGCCAGCGAGCTGCGTAAAATGCCGTTTACAGAAAGCGTTGATACTCTGCGCTTACTTGCTCAACGCAGTATGAAACAGCAGGTTTTTGCCGGGGCAACGGTCAACGCACACATCAATTCTGCCCCGGGACTTTACAGCAGCATATTCAAACTGATCAAAAAGTTCAATTCAGGTGCCGAGTTTGCCGTGACGCAGGCGGGTTTTGATATGGCGCAGCTGGATGCGCTGCGCAAATATCTTTCGTGGCGCGGTTATCATCAGTGCCTGATTGCGCGACTGATGCTTCTGACTCCGGAAAAAATGGAAAAAATTACCGGTAATATGCTGCCCGGGATCCGTATATCCGATGATTTTCTGAATATTCTTCAGCGTGAATTGCGCTTTTCTGACAGTCAGTTTGAAGCCGCACAGTACCGCAGGCTGGAACTGCAGGCAGTCGGGTGCAAACTCCTGGGTTACAGCGGCATACAGATCTCCGGAGCCGACACGCCGCAAAAAATGCAAATTGCGCTCAACCGGATCAGTCGGGCCTTGAAAGAGTTCACCAGCCTCAATCAGTGGATCGAAGAATACAAGTTTTATATGGCGCGTTCCGACATTGCGCCCTCCGAACGCCAGTTTTACTTATTTGAAAAATTGCTCAACCACACCCGTCCGGAATCGGAAGTTCCGGATCTGACCGAGTTTAAATTGCCCGAACAGAATATTTTTACCCGCACCGGTGATACCGCCCGTCGATTCTTTTTCCCGGAAGCCGATCAGCAGCCGGCAGAAGAGCGCCGCTGGCTCAAGAAGCTGTTGGCAAACTGCCAGAACTGCAGTCAGTGCCGCCTGCCGCAAACCCAGTTTTACTGCGTGGCGCGCTGCCCCAAACAGTTGAACAACGGTCCCTGCGGCGGAGTAAAAGAAAACGGCTGCTGCGAAGTCGGGAACTTCAACTGCGTACACTGGCAGATCTGGCACGCTGCTGAAAAACGCAAAGAGTGTGATGCGTTGGAAAACAACTACATATCTCCGCCGGAAAAGTAACAAATAGTTTCCGGAAAAATTGACTTTACCCCTTTTGATGCTATATTACTTTATTGTATTATAGTGTATTTTGTACCGTTGCAGGAAATTCAAAATCCCGCGACGGTGCTGCGGCGTGGAGAGATTTTCCGCTTATGGAAGTTATCGTAAAAGCAAAAGGCCGGTTCTGGGGATACGCGTACGTGAAACCCCGCACCGAAAAAAAAGTTCAGGCGGCATTGGAATCGCGTTCAATACCGAACTATCTGCCGACCGTGCCCAGAGCAAGGATGCACCATTCAACGCGGATAACGACGCATCACCCGATGCTGCCGGGGTACATATTTCTGTGTATCAGCGACGAAGAGCGCCGGGAACTGAAAACAGTTGAGAAACAGATCGTACAAATTGAATTACTCCGCGAAGAACATCTGGAAGAAGAATTTATAAACGAGTTGAACATACTCAAACGCTGCGAAGCGCTGGCGCAGACGCTTCCGGTGGTGATAAACCCCGATATCGTTGCGGGCGACAAAGTTACGATAATATCCGGCCCGCTGAAAGGCTTGGAAACGACAGTGGAGAGTCGTTCAAGCTCCAGCGATAAAGTGATAATAAATCTGACGCTGCTGAACGTGAACATAACCTGTCCGATATCAGCAGAAAACCTGAAAAAAACCGATTGATGAGTACCAATAACATAGATAAAAAACGCATAGCCCAAAACACCCTGCTTTTGTATGTGCGTATGGCATTTATGCTGCTGGTGGGCTTTTACACCGTCCGACTGCTTTTGAATACCCTGGGGGTGACCGATTACGGCATTTACAATGTCATTTTCGGGTTGGTGACAATGTTCACATTTTTCACCAACGCTATGACCGTCACCGTGCAGCGTTTTATTTGCCACGAAATAAGCAATGGGCCTGCCGGCGATCCACGGAAAGTTTTTGGAGTAAGCATTTTTCTTTTTCTGGCACTTTCGCTGACAATGCTGGTTCTGGCAGAGACAGTCGGCATATGGTTTGTGGGCAATAAATTGAATATCCCGCCGGAACGGATGAGTGCAGCGTGGGTGGTTTATCAGCTCAGTATATTAATGACACTTTTAAAAGTAATGCAAGTGCCTTATATAGCGGCGATTACTTCGCACGAAGATATGAAAGTGTACTCGCAGATAAGTATTCTGGATGCGGTTCTGCACCTGACTTCAGTTGTTTTATTGAAATTTATCAGCGCCGACCGGCTGATCTGCTTTGCAGGGTGCTATACCGCCAGCAATTTGATAACGCTGATCTGTTACGCCGGATACAGTGTCAAAAAATATGCTATGTGCCGGATTTTCTGCAGCGCCGATAAGAGTTTTCTTAAATCGATGAGCGCGTTTTTTTCGTGGAATCTGTTCGGGGCAGCAGCCAATATCTCCAAACAACAGGGATTGAATGTACTCTTGAATATGTTCTGCGGGGTGGCTCTGAATGCCACGTGGGGGATCGCCACGCAAGTGGGTGGAGCAGTAAGTTCATTTGTGGGCAGTTTTCAACAGGCATTCAACCCGCAGATACTCAAAAGCTACAACAGTGCCGACCGGAACGATTATCTTGAACTGCTGCAGAGTTGTTCAAAGTATTCATTTATGCTGATATGGCTGGTGGCGCTGCCGGTGTTGCTTAAGACGGAGTTCCTGCTGAAACTCTGGCTGGGCGATACATTGCCGGAAGGCGCAGTGATCTTTACGCAGCTGATGGTGATTTGTATGCTGATCGATGCGATTTGCGGACCGATGTGGGTAGCAGTTCAGGCGACGGGGAACATCAAGCGTTATCAGGTGGAAATTTCGTGTATCATCTGTTCGAGTTTTGTTTTTTCACTTATAGCATTAAAGCTGGGTGCTCCGGCATACTCTGCAGCATTGATCAACACCCTGGTAAACGGGTTGACACTGCTCTACAGGCTGTTTTATTTGCGGCGTGAAATAGATTTTCCGGTGCGGAAATATTGCCTGAATACCTTGCTGCAGATAGCCGTGGTTGCCGCCATAAGCGTGGTATGCGGAACATTAACGCAGAATTTTTCCGGCAGCAAGTGGTACACGGTCATAATTTATTTGGCAGCAATTTCGATAATAAATCTGATAATAGTATTATCAGCGGGGCTTTCGGGCAAAGAAAGAACCGCCCTGAAAAATTATATAGAAAGGAAATTGGTACGATGAATATAACGCGGAAAACTATTAATTTCTTTTGTGATGCGTATTTGTGCTTAAATCTTGGCGATGATATGTTTGTTGAATATTTAACGGAAAAATTTCCACAAGTATCTTTTTGTGTTCTTGTACATCCTAAATATGCGAAGCCTTTTAAGCGAATAAAAAATATTAAATTGCATTATTTATTATGGTTTTTTACTAATTTACTGAAAAAAATAATCAAGAAATCGTTAATCAAGTACCATATTGTAAAAAAAATAAAGAATTATGTTTATATTGGCGGCTCTATTTTTATAGAACCGGAAAATTATGAAAAAGATGAAATATTACAATATGAAAACGGTTTTATTTTAGGAACTAATTTTGGTCCCTACCGTAATCAAAAATTTTATGATTTGACTAAAGAGAAAATTATAAAACTAAAAGATATATGCTTTAGAGACTCTTACTCGCACGATATGTTTAAAATGTTAAATAATGTAAGATGTGCTCCTGATGTTTTATTCGGATATAATAAATATCCTGCATATCAAAAAGGGAGTGGGATTGGTATTAGTGTTATTGAGCTTGAAAGACGCAAATCTTTGTCTGATATGACTGAAGATTATTATAAAACCATTGCTGATTTTATTGAAATTTGTTGTCAACAAAATATGACGGTTTCTCTGTACAGTTTTTGTTCTAGAGAAGGTGATTCAAGAGCAGTCAAAAAAATAACTGAATTATGTCAAGCACAATGCCGGGTCGTCTCCTATAAAGGGGATATTGCTGCTTTTTTGAACGATATGAATACAAACGAATATATTGTTGCCACTAGATTTCATGCGATGGTTATAGGTTGGTGCTTGGGTAAAAAAGTATTTCCTATTACTTATAGCAAAAAATTAAATAATGTCATGTATGATGTTAATTTTACTGGTAAATATTGGAATTTGTTGAAAAAGGAAAAATATGATGCGCAAAGATTGTTTGAGGATTGTTTAACTGCTGAGCCGTTGCAGGGGTGCAATGACTTACAGAAGAAGTCTGATGAACAGTTTAAAAAAATTACAGAGTTTATTTGTGCTCAATAACTATTGTTTGCTGAACCTATAATCATATTCTTATTAATATGCCGAAAGTATCTATTGTAATACCAACCTATAAGGTTGAAAAATATATTGAACGCTGTGCGCGTAGTTTGTTTGAACAGACTCTTGACTCCATAGAATATGTTTTTGTGGATGATTGCTCTCCCGATAACAGTATTGCAGTTATGCAAAAAGTTCTGGAAG
The DNA here is from genome assembly GCA_045587205.1 of Victivallaceae bacterium. Lineage (GTDB taxonomy): Bacteria > Verrucomicrobiota > Lentisphaeria > Victivallales > Victivallaceae > SIG78. Next base: position 861 of record JAZNBV010000029.1, on the reverse strand, counting down.
AGTATCCGCAGCGCAAAGATCAGGTCAAGGTTATCCGTCACGAAGTCAATCAAGGTGTCGGAGCCGCGCGGAATCACGGCGTTGCTGCTTGTACAGGCGATTATATCATTCATTGCGACCCCGATGACTGGGTGGATTTGAATATGTACGAAGCTATGTACAACAAAGCCATAGAAACAAACGCCGATATGGTTTGTTGTGCATATATTAAGGAACAAGATGCTGGTATATATATAAAAATTGTTGCGCCTGAAAATTTCTCTAATGTTGATACATATATAAAAAATAATTTTTGCAAACACCTTAACTCTCTGTGCTCTAAATTGTACAAAAGAGAGATTGCACAAGATCAGACATTGTACACGCCTGATCATATTTGTATGGGAGAAGATTTTTTAAGAAATTTACAAATGCTTGTAAAATGCCAAAGAATAGCCTATGTTGAAAACTCCCGTTATCATTATAGAACCAATGATGAATCTATTACGCATACATTAAAGAAGAAAGAAATTGATAGTCTATTGGAAATAATATATTTTCTGAAAGATAATTTACCTGAAAAATATTGTAATCTCATAAATACATCATATCGATCTTTGTTGCTTACAACACTTATAGCAGCATCTAAAAAAACAGAAACTGAAAAAATATGCAAAGATATTTGGCGTCAAACACCACTATCCATTAAACTTGGCATCATATCGGATAATATATTTCCCTGGAAAAGTAAATTGATTGTATTAGCGGCTTGTATCAATCGAAAACTTATTTCCCGGATATTATCCATTATCCTATGCAATAAATAATAATTATATCAGAATATAATTATTTATGATAACATTTTTTTTATTTCTTCTTTCT
>JAZNBV010000028.1:0-6219 GCA_045587205.1 Victivallaceae bacterium | reverse complement strand
GAATTTGAACCGGTCAGCTTTATTGTGTATGGCTTGGAAGATGTGGGCAAGTTGACCTTATCTGCAGAACCGCAGTTTGCACAAAATGGTATCAGCTGCAATATAACCGCGGTGCGTTCTATAGTTAAACGGACTACCAATTACAAAGGTGCCTCTGAAATTATGGATGCACCCCAATATTTGGAACGCACCAACTCTGTTGAGTTGAAAAAAGGTATCACCAAACAATTCTGGATCACTCTTAAAGCTTCAGAAAATACCAAACCGGGAAAATATTCCGGTACACTTCTCTTGAGTTCCCCTAAAGGAAAGACTGTTATTCCCGTAAACTTTACAGTGTATCCTTTCAAGCTTGAAGACCACGACCGTCTGATCGGTTTTTTCCCGGGAGCAGAGGGATTTTTCAATAATAAAGAACAGATATATGTTATGAGGGATCATAACATAAACCTTTTCTTTGTCAGCACCAAACTTGAATTGCCGGTCAAGAAGGATAAAAACGGCCGGCTTTACATAGATTACAGTTATGCTGATATAGTTGATTGTATGCGCGACTGCGGAATGAAAAAACTTGTAATAGAATCTGATGCTCTGTCTGACAGAAGCCGTATGATGCCCGACAGTAAAGCAGTTTGCACCCAACTGGTGCAGTCACTCCTGAATGAAGCAAAAAAACGTTCCTGGGGCAAGGTCGCCTTTTACGGATACGACGAAGCCCTTTCCCAGGGCAAGGATCGTTTGGAAAAAAGTATTTGGGCAAACAATATGTTCCGCCAATTGGGAGTAAAAACATTAAACACGCATATCTGGTTCAAAACCAGCCGTCCGTTTCAGAAAGAAGTTGACCGTCTTGCGCCGGTGATCTCTATTTTCACCAACCGTTACAATACCCGTAATCTCTGGTATGTAGATGATTGGAGCACAATGGAAAATACAGCAGAAAAGGCGGGCCGTGAACTGTGGAGTTACAACATTGACAATGCCATTTGTTTTGCTCAACCGGCAATGTGGCGTTTTGCGACAGGGTGGTTTTTCAGAACATTGGGCAGCAAGACCCGCGCCCAGTCGGTTTATGCCTACAATCATACCGCTAACGATCCGTACAACGATCTTGATGGTTTCTGCACTGACTGGATGTACGATTATCCGGCATTGGGTGATCATAAAGGCGGATTTTCTATCAATTACGAAGCTATTCGCGAAGGCGTGGATGATTTGCGCTATATAGCGACTCTGGAAAATCGCATCAAAACTGCTCAGGCACGGAAAATCAATACTGTTGCTGCTGAAAAACTTTTGAACGATATCAAAAGCAGTTTTGACTTTACGAGACACAATAAAGAATCAGTTTATCTTGACAGTTTTTTTGATAAAAAGTGGACTGAAAATGGTAAGCTTTATTGCTCCGGCAAGTACAATTTGCTAAATGGCTGGACACTGGAAAATTATCAGTCTGCCCGCGACAGGATTGCAAAAGCAATCATTGAGCTGGAAAAAGAAATCGGAAAGTAAAATCTCTTAAAGTAAAGGTGAGTTGATAATGATTATGCCTCGTAAGAGCCACGAAGATGGGTTGGAACAGGAGTTCAACTCGCTTGATGCTCAACGGGATGCGGCAGTAAACTATATTGCCAGTCAAAAATCCAACGGCTGGCAGTTGATCAATGAGTCCTATGATGACGGCGGTTTTTCCACTGCTCCGGCAGTTCAAAAGATCGTTGATGAACACCAGTTGGATTGCATGCCGGCACATTCAGTGTGATTCTCAAGAGTGCATCGCAGGCGGCGTGGGCTCCGGATAAGGCAACTCCGCCTCACGTGGTTCCGCGCGAATATATCAATATGCTGCTGCGTTATATCGATAAAGATATGAATATGCAGACATACGACAGATTCGGCAACATAGCCAAACAGTTTTCGGTTGACACAGTCAACTGAAAACAGTTGTCAGAAAAAATCAGATGCTGCTGCAAACGCAAAGTTTGCAGCAGCATCTTTTTACAGAAATAACCTTAATACAGCGGTATATCACCGCATAATTTTTCTTGCCAGCACTGCCGCATCCTCTGCAGTTTCCAATGCTGCCAGACGCAATGAAAAACGGTAACTGCCCGGATTGATTTCATATTCCGGTCTGACATCCGGGCCGCAAGTTGCAGTACCCAGCCCGCGCAGACGGCAGTCGCAGTTGACAAATACGCCATCTTCTTCCACAAGTTCTCCGGAGTGGAACGATTTCCACAGTTGATCGATACTGTACCGCAACGCGGAAAATTCCATTGTTCCCGGAGCCGCGATCAGCAGCCCGGTGCCATTGTTGTCTGACGGACGGAATGCAGCATATTCTACCCCGGAACGGTTGCCGTTTTCCTGCGGCATAATGTAAGGTACAAACATATCTTCAGCAGTAGTGCTGTATCTGCCGGGAGTGCTGCCGGCTCTGCGGTCGCAATAGTTTTCATAGGGCCCCAGACCGAAATACTCCAGTTGATTCATAACTTTTGCCAACTGCAGCGTAACCCCCAGCCTGGGAAGTTTTTCAAATTCCGCCGGCACCAGATACTCAAAAACCGCTTCAACAGCACCGTTTGACAATGCTCTGAAACTCTGGATGAAATCCATTTGAGCATTGGTAATACCCGGCGCGCGTACAATGCTGTGCAGTGTGACAGTATCATTTTCAATATCAAATTTTCCGGCAGAGATTTGCACTTCATCAAGACCTGCGTTCAGCCATTTGCGGAGCATTCCGGCTTTAGCGTCCGGATTTACTCCGGTACTGTTGCGGTAAGGACGGAATTCCAGATCGGTTTTGAGTTTGATGCCGTCATTATCCGTGGCAGCCCGCCAGATATTGAAAACAATACCTTTTTGCAGAAGTTCAAAATCTTTGTATTTCAGTGAGTAGAGACCATTTATGTCAATAGAGGCAGTCAGATCACCTGAAGTCAGTTGTGCGCCTCCGTCAAATGCAGTACAGATACACTTAACGGCTGCGACAGGTGGAGCTGCTGTGTAAACAACGGGGGTGATTTCAAAAGAATCCCAGGCTACTTCAAAGCCTTTTTCAGCCCAGGAGGTAGCATTTTTCAATGTGAAACTGACTTTTACAATACATTTTTCTCCAGGCTGGACCGACGGAATTTCCAATGGCAGCTTGGTTCGCCAGCGGTGAGTTATGCCGTCGGGAGCGTTGAATTCTGCACGGTCAGCGGCTGGAGCTCGCAATCCGCGCTGCTGCGGAAGAATAAGCGGCACAGTTTCTATACCCGAACAGACCGTTTTGCCGTCCACACAAAGCGACCAATTCAGATCAAGGTCATCCAGTGTAGTAAAATAACGGCAGTTTTCAACTTCGATATTGCCCTGATCGTCAATTTTGCGAACTTTGACAGGGCGTGCCAGATATTTGAATTCCCAGAGGGCAGGGTGCGGTTTCCGGTCGGGCCAGACAATTCCGTCGGTACAGAAGTTTGCATCATTGGGTAAATCTCCGAAATCTCCGCCGTAACACCAGTATTTTTTCCCGTTGGCACCGGTTTTTGTAATACCGTGATCCAGCCATTCCCAGATAAAACCGCCCTGAACGCCGGGGAGTCTTTCAAAAGCATCAAAATAATCAGCCAGACTGCCGTTGCTGTTGCCCATAGCGTGAGAGTATTCGCACATAATAAATGGGCGGTCATCGTGGTTGAGCTGCGACCAGCGTTCCAGAATTTCAAGCTCCGGATACATAGGGCTGATAAAGTCTGTCAGCAGATGCGGCGGAACCTTTTCCCACCAGCTTTTATCCTCTCCTCGCCGGAGACAGCCTTCATAATGAATAAGACGCGATGTATCGCGGAACCGCAGATAACCTGCCATAGCCGCGTGATTGGCACCTGCTCCGGATTCATTGCCCAGACTCCAGGCATAAATACAGGCGTGGTTTTTATCCCGTTCAAACATACGTACCGCACGGTCTGTAAATGCCGCGGTCCACTGGGGATTGCGGCAGAAGTCGTTATAAAAGGCGTGATGCTCCAGATTGGCTTCGTCAATAACATAAAGTCCGAATTCATCGCACAGGTCGTAAAGTTCCGGTGCTGCCGGATAGTGGCTGGTTCGGACCGCGTTGATATTGAAACGCTTCATAGTTATAATATCCTGCCGGAGCGTTTCATACGGTACCGCTTTGCCGAGTTCCGGATGATGCTCGTGGCGGTTTACACCGTTGATGATGACCCGTTTGCCATTGACCAGAAATTCGCGGTTTCTGACTTCATAACGCCGGAATCCTATACGGATCGAGGCGGCATCCTTGAGTTTCCCCTGACAGTCAAATAATTCAACACAAAGCGTGTAAAGATGCGGTGTTTCAGCACTCCAGCGTCTGACATTCTGCAGACGGATTTGAAGCTGCCGCATCACCCGGGCAGGATCCTGACTGTTGCCGAATATACCGAACGCATTACCGTGACCGGTATCAGTTTGCCAGGCAAGTGCGCCGTCGGGATCGAATAGAGAGGCATTGAGCGTGAAATCTTCCGGCATACCATTGGTGAAACCGCAGCATACCTCAAGATCAAGCACTCCGGTCAGCATATCATTTTCAAGCGTGGTGCGGGCAAAAATATCTCCAATATATTCAAGATCAGTGGAATAAAGATAGACTGATCTTGAAAGTCCGGGCAGATACCAGTGATCCTGATCTTCAATAAAAGTGGCATCCGACCATTTGATCACAACAACCGTAAGTTCATTCCTGCCGGGAGTCAGAAATGAAGATATATCAAATTCAGATGCACCGCGCGAATCCTTTGAGTCTCCAGCCTTTTTCCCATTGACAAAAAGCACAAAGTAACTTTCCGCACCTTCAAAATGAATAACAGTACGGCGGTTTTTCCACTGCTCCGGCAGTTCAAAAGATCGTTGATAAACACCGGTTGGATTGCACGCCGGCACTTCTGGAGGCATTTCTTTAAAAGGCATAACCACATTGGTATAGTGGGGGCGGTCAAATCCGCGCATAGCCCAGGAATCAGGAACCTGACATTCACACCAATCGTTATTGGATTTATCAAATGAGAGTGATTCCGGATCGGTGGTATATCGGAACAGCCAGGTACCATCGAGCTCTATATAGAAAGGCGAAAACTGCTTAAAAACCTTTTTTGCCTGTTCAGTATTCTGAAAGTGGAAAAAAGTTGCACGTGCAGGCAACCGTCTGCTGCCGAGATGTTCAGGACTGGTAAAATCGCTGCGTCTGATATGCATAAGCAGAACTCCTTTTACGAAAAATCAGTTATAAAAATCGTTACCGCAGTAATATAGCATTAATCACTGCTGTCCGGAAAAAATTCCGGACTTGATTGAAAACTTCGGGAGGTGGTATATATAAAAAACGCCTGAATCCTTAATATTTAACACGAAAGTCCCGAACGACATATTACAATAGCATTTATTCTTGAATTTGCCACTCCAAGATGAACTTTTCAGTTCATTACAGCCGCACAAGTTCACAATTACGCCGCTTAACACAACTATTGGGAAGTTGTTGGAGGGGAGGGGAGTTTTGCAACTTTCCTGCCGATGTTTTAAGACTTCTCGCATAATCGTTGAACGTGGATAATTCAACGATTATGCAATTTCTTGAAAATTTTTCTGTTGCCGGAGCAATTTCTCAATGCGATGCCGTTCTGTTTGGGTTAGATGACCTATGTGTTTCTCCATAAAATTTGTCATAGTAAACGCACACGACTCTAAAAAAGAGCGTGCGTTTACTTTTAGAATCGACGCAATCGATAAACTCCAAAAAAACAATAAATAAAATTTGACAAATAAAAAACAAGTGCTATATTAATTGCGAACTCGAAAGAGAAAATACTGCGGGGTAGAGCAGTGGTAGCTTATCAGGCTCATAACCTGAAGGTCAGTGGTTCGATTCCACTCCCCGCTACCAATGAGATTCAGGAACTTACAATTCGTAAGTTCCTTTTTTTACGCTCAAATTAGAGAAGTTGCAGCAGACACGCCTCGGTTTTCCACGCTGCCTTTGTTGTTTTGAAAGATCCTCTGTTAATGTCGAAAACCGGGAAATCCGCCGCCTTTTGTGTTCAATCTGTGTGCAAAATGTGTGCAAAATTCCCGCCTTGACATTAAAATAACACTGCTTTGAAAAAAATCAAGCATTTGATTCGCCTGACGAGCTGCCACTGCTCTACCCCGCAACGTTTTTAC
>JAZNBV010000027.1:0-30762 GCA_045587205.1 Victivallaceae bacterium | reverse complement strand
GCCGTATCCGCGATTCACGCGGCCGTTACGCCTGGACACCGATCTTCCGGTAAAAGCGGTTTTGCCGCCTGATTAAAAAAAAAGAGGGGATGTTGCAAAACTGTTTTGTGGGGAAAAAAACTTTTTGAAAAAAGGTTCTTTTCCCCACCTTGTCCCGCCATAGCCTTTGGCGACGGCGGAACCCCATTTCCTGGCACGGCGTAATGAAATGAAGTCGGCTCCAAAAACTTTCGCCGGGATTGCTTTTATTGTTTCAATAAAAGCAATCCCAACTTGTTTATTATAAGTAAATTGCAATATTTTTCTGTAAAAAATCACGCTATTGCAAGAAAAAAACTAAAATACTCTGCTGCGGTTTGACAAAATAAAAAAAAGGGCGCTGTAAAACTTTTCAGTTTTTGCAGCACCCTTTTTCGTTTTCCGTTCAGCAGATCAGATGATCATACCGTCTTCCAACCCCAACGGAAGCGGCGCGGGGCGTTCGCAGGTGGTAGTCAGCTGAACCTTGCCGCCGGCAGCACTGGATTTATCAAACGCCAGAATGATTTCCAGAACGTGCAGCGCCAGATCGCCGCTGGCTCGGTGCGGGCGGTTGGTTTCAATGGCCTTTGCCATATCCGCAACCCCGATGCTGCGGCTGGGCGTGGAGTGACCGAACGGCATCGGAACTTCCTTGAAAGGTTCGCCCTTCCATTCGCGGCGGTAAAGTTTGACCGGGCCGTCAAAAGTGTTGGGATCCGGAATGATCAGAGTACCTTCAGAACCATAGAGTTCAATCGGGTTGTGACCGTGGCGGTAAACTTCAAAACTGCTCATCATAGTAATAACCGCACCACACTGAAATTCAATAACACCGGTAAAATGGGTGTTGACATTCACAGGATATTTGCCGAATGGTTCGTACTTATCCTGATAGTTTTCGGAAACTGTAGCACCGAGAGTACGGTATTCAGAACCTTTGAAAGTTACTGCGGTAACACTCTTTGCAGGCCCCAGAATATTCACCAGCGCCGTCACATAGTAAGGCCCCATATCCATAATCGGCCCGGCACCGTGATCGTAAAAGAACGGCGCGTGCCCCCACTTTTCCGGTCCGCGGCTGGCAACTACTGCAGTACCGGCTTTGACAGTACCGATCCAGTTGTCGTCCACCAGTTTGCGGGCAGTCTGACCGCCGGCACCCAGGAAGGTATCAGGAGCACAGCCAACGCGCAAACCCTTTTCTTTGCCCAGCGTGTAAACTTTTCTGGCATCTTCCAGATCAACGCCGAACGGCTTTTCCGAATAGGTGTGCTTCCCGGCATTGAGAGCCCGCAGAGCAACTTTGGTGTGTTCCTGCGGCGGAGTCAGATTGAGAATGATCTCCACTTCAGGATCAGTATAGATATCGTCGCAGCTGACGGCACGGCAGCCGAATTCTGCAGCTTTGGCTTCAGCGCGCGAATGGATTATATCGGCGCAAGCTACAATTTCAAGATTGCGGAAACGCTGGGCGGCTTCCAGATAGAACTGGCTGATCATACCACAGCCGACAATACCGATCTTTGCTTTTTTCATAGTTTTTTTTCCTTATTATTTATTGCCTTCGGCAAAGTTGTTTTTTGTCATAAAATCATAACTTTTCTGCAGGGCGGAGTGCATTTCTTCGCAGCAGAAATCCAGTTCTACGATTACAGTTTCCACACTGTCCGGCATAACCTTTATAATATCGCCGATCGGCAGAGTACCTTCCCCGAGCGGCGTAAGTTCCACCGGGCGCTCCAATATGCCGTTGACCATCTTATTGCCGGAAACCTGCTGGCGGGTGTAACCATCTTTAATATGCAGCGAAATCGTATCTTTTGCAAACATTTCAAGCATTTTTACCGGATCTTCCTGCCCCAGATTCGTTGACCAGAAGCTGTCGATCTGAAACTTGACTTTGGGGCAGAGTTCGCGGTAGATATCGTACTTTATGCGGCCATCCAGCCGGGCAAACTCAAAGTCGTGGTTGTGCTGAAACAATGTAAAACCGTTGCGTTCAAGAATTTCCTGCATTTTATTGGTATTTTCCGCCGTGCGCTTGATAGCGTCAAGATCGGCAAAGTCAGCTGCACCATAGCCGCAAACGACCTTTTTCAAACCGGCGGCAGCGGCTATATCCATAACTTCGCCGATGTTATTGGGCCGTGCCCAGGGCGAGTGCGATGAATACATTTCCAATCCCAGATCAGCCAGCACCTTGCGGAATTCGGAAGGACGGATGTTCCAGAATCCAGCCGGCTCCACTCCTTTGTAGCCGACTTTGGCAACAAATTCCAGCTCTTTCCAGAAATCTTTTGCCGCAAATTCGCGCAGACTGTACAGTTGCACAGAAATGGGTTTAGTCATTTTTATACTCCTTTTTTTTTGCAATAAAATTGACTTTATGTATTTTTGGGGTTATTGTTTATTTGCAGTTAAAATAGGCTCATAAAAAGATTTTTCAATATTTAAAGAGTGCATTTTATTGACAATATGTACTTTTTTTATTAACATAATATATTCCGGAGATTTTCTGATGATTTTTGCCGAACCACTGACCGGACTCGAAAAGATCACCTTTTATGCCGCCCCGGCAACCAATTCGCCGACACCTTATACCATACCGGACAGGTTACAGGTGGTGGAACTGCTGACCGGCGGTGTGGTATATTTTGATGACGGCAGCGGCAGACGCGCCTTCCGCCGCGGAACGATCTTCTGGCATATTGCCGGCGAAAAAACCATTTGCGAAACCACACGCGAAGAACCTTACCGCTGTATGGTTTTCCGCTTTTTTGCCGACGAAAACCGCCGCATCGCCCCCCGGGTGAGCAACTGGCTAGGCAGTGAAGAATCGCTGGAAGATTTCATCCAGCAGTGTTACTCAATATTCTGTATGGCGCAAACCGCCGCATCACCACTGCCGCCGCAGGAAGTACTGGGCAATTACAGCGCCGCCAAACTGCTGATGAGCGCACTCAAACTTGAACGGTTCCACGCACAGTCGGTGGCAACAGAAATCATCTCCGGCGATGAAAAAAGTTTCCGTACCCTGCTGGCATATATCGACAAAAACCTTGCCAATGATCTCTCGGCAGAAACCCTGACGGCGGCGGCAAAACTGCCGCGTAACAAACTTTTTGCACTGTTCAAAAAATTCCTGCAAACCACTCCGCACGAATATATTATGCAGAAACGTATGGAACTGGCGCGCCGGAAACTCGGCGAAACCAACCTGCCGCTGAAAGAGATCGCCGGCAGTTGCGGTTTTGAACGGATCGAAGTATTCCACCGGGTATTTCTCAAATATGTAGGATCAACACCCAAACATTACCGCGAAGAACAGCGCAAGTTTGTGAATTTTTTGTGATAAATATCGCCTTCCGGGGAATTTGACACTGTTTTTAAAGTTTTTTGACAATTAAAATTTGCATATCAACAAAAACAAGTTATATTATTTATTGCTGCTAAACCGTGTCAGCAAACTTTTATAAGCAACTGAAATTCACTTTTAACCAACATATTTCAAGAGGTTCATTATGAGCAAACTCGCTATCCTCGGCGGCGAAAAAGTCGCCACCAGTTCCCTTTCCGCCAACATAAAATGGCCGATCATCAACCGCGAAATCGAAGAAGCAACTCTGGCAGTTTTGCGCGACGGCAATATGTCCGGCACTGATATAACCAAAGAGTTTGAAACGCAGTTTGCCAAGTGGAACGGTACCAAATATGCCCTCGCCCACAGCTGCGGAACCGCCAGTCTGCAGGCGGCAATGTTCGGTATCGGTCTCGGCCGCGGTGATGAAATCATCTGCCCGTCGATCACCTACTGGGCAAGCGGTCTGCCGGCGATGAGCCTGGGAGCCTCGGTGGTATTTGCGGATATCGACCCGGTGACGCTCTGTCTGGATCCGGCTGATTTTGAGAAACGCATCACCCCGCGCACCAAAGCGGTGGTGGTGGTTCACTACTGCTCGTATCCCGCGCAGATGGATGAAATTATGTTGATCGCCCGCAAACACAACATCAAAGTTATTGAAGATGTGTCGCACGCACAGGGCGGTTATTACAAAGGCAGAATGCTCGGTACCATCGGCGATGTCGGTGCTATGAGTTTGATGAGCGGCAAATCCTTTGCCATCGGCGAAGGCGGTATGCTGGTTACTGACAACGAAGAAATCTATCAGCGCGCTATGCTCTGGGCGCACTATGAACGCGCCGCCGGTATCACTCTGCCCGGACTTGCCGAGTACAAGGGTCTGCCCTGCGGTGGTTACAAATACCGTATGCACCAGCTTTCCAGTGCAATGGGGCTGGAACAGCTCAAAAAATATGACAGTGAATGTGCCGTTATCGACAAGGCTATGAAATATTTCTGGGAAGGTCTTGCCGATCTGCCGCTGGGCAGCCATATACCGCAGGATGCCGGCAGCACCAAAGCCGGCTGGTACGCCTGCAAAGGCTTGTACAATGCTGAAGATTTCGGCGGTCTTTCGCTGCGTTACTTTATTGATGCGATCACTGCCGAAGGCGGTCAGGGATTCAATCCCGGCTGCAACGCGGCACTGCACTCTCATAATCTGTTCCACACAATGGATATTTACAACGACGGCAAACCGACCAACACTGCGTTCCTGCCCGAAGGCGTAAAAATCAATCAGGATGCGCTGCCGGTATCGGAAAGCATCTGCGAACACACCTTCTCCATTCCGTGGTTCAAACACTTTGACCGCGCTCTGATCGACGAACAGATCGCCGCCGTCCGCAAGGTCTGCGAAAATTACAAAGATCTGCTCGCCAGCGACCCCAAAGAAAAAGTTATGGGCAAATTCTTCCAGACCGCCCGTAAAAATTAAATTCAGGGGATAAATCACCCGTTTTCAGGCACTTTTCTCTTTTGCAGCAGCAGAAGAGGAAGTGCCTTTTCAGTTTCAGAAAATCCGGTTTACATACTATGTTCAATCGTTTTATACACCCTTTTATCAATGTATCAGACTTGACAAAAACTGTACGATATGTTATATTCAGCAACTGTAACATAAATTCAGGGGTATAATGAGCAAAGTCAAATATTCCACTCTTACATTGATTCTGGAAGAACGCATCCGGCAGGGTTTCTACACCCGGCGGCTGCCTAATACGCTGGAACTGCTTTCAGAGTTTTCCACTTCGCGCAAGACCGTTACCAAAGCCTTGCGCCCGCTGGTGGAATCGGGCTTGCTTATTTCCGGCGGCAAACGCGGTATGCTGATAAACAAACAGGATACCGGCAGCCGCGGGGTGATTGCGGTCATTTCCAATTTCGACCCCAATAATCCGGAAAATGATATTTCGCATCTGCTGCATAAGGAGTGCCGTCTGATCCAGCAGAGCGGCTTTGAACCATTCTGCGTAACCTTGCCGCAAAGTGCACAATTCGGCAATCCGGAGCGTTTTCTGCGCTTTGCAGAAGATGTCAGCGGATTACTTTTTACCAACAGCACACTGACATTGGAAATGGCACTTTATCTGGAAAAACTCAACAAACCGTTTCTTTCCTGCAATCAGCTGCCGGTCTATCGCAGACTCAATTATGTGGAATCGGATAATTTTGCAAGTATAAGAGAAGTTGCTGCGCATCTCCGGAGACTGCAATACCGCAAGATTGCATTTTTCTTTCCTTCTGAACTGGAATCTTATCAGAGACAAACCCGGAAAAAATGGCAGATGCTGAGCCGTGAACTGGACATAACCGACCTGCCCTGCAATCACTTTGCGTGTGATTTTTCGCAGGATATACGTTGTCAGATCAGCAGTTTTCTTCATCAGGTGCGTAACGGTGAAAAGCCCGATATAACCCTGTTGTGGAGCGGTTATCTGGGCGAAAATGCCGAAGATTACCGGCTTTTGGCTGATTTCTGCGGCGGCGGCTATAAACTTGCCGGTACCGCATTATCCCCGCTGGGCAATGAAAATAAACCGGAAAATCTCTACCGGATCTATCTTGACCACTGGCAGGATGTTTTTCAGGCGGCTGTCAACGCCCTGCTCGAACTTATAATCGCCCGACCCGGCAAACCTATACAGCGACTGCAGCCGATGTATGTTGAGTACACTGATCCGATACCGCCGTGCTGCTGATAGCCTTGTATTGAGTTTTACATACTACGTTGAGTTGATATTCCACCTGAATCCGCTTGATGACGGACTTGACAAAAACTGTGCAATGTATTAAATTTTTTCAGTAAATGAGAAACTGATTTTTTCAACTGAACATTCGAGGAGTCTCTATGCACAATGTACGCGATTTCGGTGCCGTCGGCGACGGTACAGCCAATGATACAGCCGCCATCCAGCGGGCGATCGATGCCGGCGGTACGGTTTATGTACCTGCCGGAACTTATAAAACCGGCACCCTCTATCTGCGCAGCAACGGCGGTCTTGAACTTGACAGCAACGCCGTTTTTATTGCCAGCACCAATCCGGAAGATTTTTCGCAGCCGGACTTTTGCGAGCAGGAATCCGGCAGTACGGTCGGCAACGCTACACACGCACATCTGATCGTGGCATTGGAAGTGGAAAACATCTTTATCAAAGGCGGGCGCTTTGACGGCAATGCCCGCAGTTTCTACCCGGAAGACGTCCAGCCCGATTACGATGACCCCTGCGGACCGAGTTACGCAACACCGCCCTGGCGGCCGCAGCAGATGTTTTTTATCTGCGAATGCAATAATGTGCGCTTGAGTGATTTCAATGTGATCGATTCGCCCTGCTGGGCGTGTTTTCTCTACGGCTGCGAAAATGTTCAGATCGATAAAATCAATATCCAAAACAGCCCCTATGTCGGCGAAAATGACGGTATCGATATCGACAGCTGCCGCTTTGTTACTGTAAGCAACTGCATTATAAATGTGGGCGACGACGCATTGACTCTGCGCGGCTGTTCTGAAAAGTTGAAAACGCCCCGCGCCTGCGAATACATCACGGTCAGCAACTGTGTTCTGCGCAGCGCCTACGCCCATTGCCTGCGTATCGGGGTGGGATCGGGAATCATCCGCAACAGCCTGATAGATAATATTGTCTGTTACGGCAGCAAAGCCGCCATCCACATCAACAGCAAGTTTTCCGATGAAGGCAGCGGTGTGGATATGGAAAATCTGCAGTTCCGGAATATGAATGTGGATGTAAAGATGCTGCTTTTTATGACACTGGATTACAAGTTTGTTTTTGAGTCTCCGAGTGCCAATACACTCAAAAACATCACTTTTTCCAATATTGCCGGCAACGTGGAACTGCCCACCCAGATCCGCGGCAACAACACGGGTAAAATCAGCGGGATCGTCTTTGAAAACATCAATCTCAATGTCAAAGGCAAACTTGAATACCCCGAAACGATCCGCAAGTTTCTGATGATCCATAATACCGACGGAGCTTTTGAGTTTGAAAATGTGGAAAGCGCCCGCTTTTTCAATGTGAATCTGGCATACGAATATCCGGAAGTCTGGCAGGCGGATATCGCCGCTGAAAACTCCGGAAACATCGAAACACTCTGCGGCACAGTAAAAAATATCATCCGACGCTGAAGTTTATAAACAAGCAACTGCAAATGGAGAAAAAATTATGTCCGGAAAAAAATTTACACTGATCGAACTTCTGGTGACTACCGCACAATAGAACTGTATTTATAAAATAGCATCCCTTGAGAGATTTTCAAGTCTTTCAAGGGATTTTTTTATTGTTTTTTCAGAAAGTCAGCGTTTTTTCTTCATTTTTCTAAACTCATAAGGTTTTATGGGATTGGAATCTGTCCATAAGCCTTTTTTATCTGTCCTTGCTTGTTTTTCGGCTTGAATGTATGCAAGGGTTTTATCGTAACAGTTGTAATGCCACGCATAACCATTTTGAACCATTACAAGATTGATTTCTGCACCGTCACAGTAAATAACCCCAAGTATTCTGCCGTAACGGTCAATAGCTTTGTATCTGACATAAACTTGTTTGCCGAAAATCAAACTGGATAAATACTGTTTGGCTTTGTTGCCAAAGGCTTGTTTCTTTTCAGGTGCATCAATTTTATCAAGGCGTATGCGGAATTTGCCTTTATCAAGATTATCTAAAACGGTAATGGTATCACCGTCAGAAACGCCAACCACCTTACCAATGATTTCAGCGGAAAAGAGAGAAAGAGAGAGTAAAATCAGAGCGAATAAAAACAGCTGTTTCACGGTGGCGGTCCCTTATTGAGATTTTGAGAAGCACCACAAAAAAAGAGGTGCATCCCTGTTTTGTAGCTCCTTACACGCCTACCACAGCGTCCATAACGATACAATACCAGAAATGCACCGTATATGTGTAAACATACACGGCACAAAACAAGTTCGTTATGGTTTAAGCTCAAAATACAAGTTGTGGTAGTTTTGTAAGGAGCAGCCTTATTTATGCTATATAGTTTTTTTCAAGTCAAAAAAGTTTTTGGGGGTTCTGTTTTTTTGCCTTTCCTGTTGGTTAAAATAAAACACCTCAAAATATAGCACCAATATAATAAAAATTCAACTTGAAACAACTGTTTTTTCATAATGAAGAGATTCCCAATATTTTACTGCCGGTAACAAACGGTATGATTTTTTACCATAACGCCAACTGCAATCAGGATTTTTTGTATTGAACCGGAAACTTTTTTGACAAAATTTTGAAAAAATCGCTTGTTTTTGGCGCAGTTGAGTGCTAAATTTACCACTATGTATATTTATAAATAAATATAAACCCGGAGAAACAGTTAAAATATGTCAGCCGATTTTGTCCATTTGCACGTTCACTCGCATTACAGTCTGCTCGACGGCTCCTGTACCGTCAAGCAATTGTTGAAAATGACCGAAGAGTATGATATGCCCGGTTGCGCCATAACCGACCACGGTTTTCTCGGCGGAGCAGTCGATATGTATGATACGTTCAAGCCCGCCGGCAGAAACCCGATCATCGGGTGCGAAGTTTATGTATCTCCCACCACCCGCTTTGACCGCAACCCGGCGGTTCCGCACATCCGCGGACACCACCTGGTGCTGCTCTGCGAAAATATTCAGGGCTATCACAGTTTGTGCAAACTGCTTTCGGAAGCGTGGCTCAACGGTATGTACTACAAACCGAGAATCGACCACGAACTTTTAACGCAGTATCACGAAGGATTGATCGCACTTTCGGCGTGTATCGGCGGCGAGATACCCAGTGCTGTACTTGACGGCGATATGGCAAAGGCTGAAAAACTGGTCAAAGAGCATCTGGATATTTTCGGAAAAAACAACTTCTTCCTTGAGATAATGGATCACGGTATGGAGGAAGAACGCATCGCCAACCGGGGAATCATTGAACTCTCTAAAAAATTCGACATACCGCTGGTGGCGACCAACGACATACATTACCTCAAAAAAGAACACGCCGATGCCCACGAAATAATGCTCTGCATCCAAACCCAGAGCAAACTTTCTGACGAAAACCGTTTCCGCTTCCCTGCCCCGGAATTTTATTTCAAAAGTCCGGATGAAATGAAAATGCTTTTCAAGGAAGTGCCGGAAGCAGTGACCAACACCGTGGGTATTGCTGAACGCTGCGATCTGGATTTTGTCTATGCGCCCAAAGCCAACCACTATCCGGTATTCACTATTCCGGACGGCTCACCGGAAAAAGAGTATCTGCGGAACTTCTGCTTGGATAATATGATGTACCGCTACGGATTTGACCCGCGCCAACTCAATACGCTTACTCCTGAACAGCAGGAAGTAATGGACCGTATGGAATATGAACTCGGGATCATTGACAAAACTAAATACTGCAGCTACTTTCTGGTAGTCAGCGACTTTATCAAATATGCCAAAGATCACGGCATCCCGGTCGGCCCGGGGCGCGGTTCCGGTGCAGGGAGCGTGGTGGCGTACCTTGCCAAGATCACCGACATCGACCCGCTGCATTACGGGTTGCTTTTTGAGCGCTTCCTCAACCCGGAACGCGTCAGCCCGCCTGACTTTGATATCGACTTCTGCGAACAGCGGCGAGGCGAGGTCATTGAGTATGTGCGTAAAAAATACGGCGAAGATTCAGTTGCCCAGATCTGTACTTATGGTACCCTCAAAGCCAAAGCAGTCGTTAAAGACGTTGCCCGCGTGCTCGGTCACGACTTTGCCGCCGGCGACCGCATCACCAAGCAGATCCCTGCCGACCCCAAGATGACGCTTTCCAAAGCCAAAGAGGAGTCTGCTGAACTGAAAACTATGGTGGAAACCGAACCATACGTTACTGAAATTTTCAAGCACGCCGAAGTTCTTGAAGGCGTAAACCGCCAGTTGGGCATCCACGCGGCCGGGGTGATCATCTGTAATCAAAGGCTGGATAACCTTGTACCGCTGGCACGCGGGGCAAAAGGCGAAGTAATCACCGAATTTCCTGCAGTACAGTGTGAACACCTGGGGCTGCTCAAGATGGACTTTCTGGGTTTGAGAACCCTTACCACCATTCAGCGGGCGGTGGATATGATCGAAAAAAACCGCGGCATAAAACTGGATATGGCAAAAATACCGCTGGATGACCCTGCAAGTTTTCAATTGCTCAACCGCGGCGACACCATTTCTGTATTCCAGCTGGAATCTACGGGTATGCGCAACCTCTGCCGTCAGTTCGGTGTGGAAAACATCAAACACATCATTGCTCTGATCGCCATTTACCGGCCCGGACCGATGCAGTTTATCGACACATTCATTGCCCGTAAACGCGGCAAGGAAGAGATCATTTACGACCATCCGAAGATGGAAGAATATCTCTCCGAAACCTACGGTATTATGCTTTATCAGGAGCAGATTATGCAGGTCGTGCAGGTGCTTGCCGGCTTTTCGCTCGGCGGGGCGGATATTCTGCGCCGTGCCATCGGTAAAAAGAAAGCCGATGTGCTTGCCGAACAGAAAAGCAAGTTCGTTGAAGGCTGTGTACAATTCAACAATATCTCCGAAGAAGTCGCCAACAACATCTGGGCAAAAATCGAAACATTTGCCGGATACGGCTTTAACAAATCCCACAGTGCGGCATACGCCTTTGTGGCATACCGTACGGCGTTTCTGAAAGCCAATTACCCGGTGGAATTTATGGCGGCGGTGCTGACAAGTGAAATCGATAATGCGGAAAAGATCGCATTTCTGATCAATACCTGCCGCGATATGCGTATTCCGGTACTGCCGCCGGATGTAAATTCAAGTGATATAAGTTTCAGCGTGGACGGTTCTTCCATCCGTTTCGGGCTCGGTGCGATCAAGGGCGTGGGCGAAAGCGCCGCCGGCAAGATCATCGAATCGCGCGAAAAAGATGGCAAATTCAAGGATTTCAATGATTTCTGCGAACGCTGCGGAACGGCTATGAACTCGCGTATGATCGACAACCTGGCACGCGCCGGGGCGTTTGACTCGCTGGGTATCCGCCGCAGTCAGATATTGGCTATTGCGGAAGATGCACTCAAAAATGCCGCATCGCGTGCCAAAGACCGCGCCGCCGGCCAGGGATCGCTCTTTGATCTGCTGGATGATTCAGCGCAGGAAGAATTCAATGGTGTACCTATACCTGATATTCCTGAATTTGACATTGATGATATTATCAAAAGTGAAAAGGAACTGCTGGGATTTTATGTTACAGCACACCCGTTATCGCCCTATAAACCGGCGGTTGAATCGTTGAGCACCACCAGTTTTTCGCAGTTGGAAAATATCGGCGAAAGCGCTACAGTGCGTATTGCCGGGATGCTCAATACGGTCAGCAAAAAGTTTTCCAAACGCGACAACCGCCCGTACCTTATATTGAATATGGAAGATTTTGAAGCAGCTTCCGATGTAATGGTTTACAGCGACGCTTACGCAAAACTCCAGGAGCAGAATATCAAACTGGAACCGGGTATGAATGTAGTTGTAACTGCCAAAGTATCACGCCGCGATGAAACCGAAGCACCGCGCGTGGTAGCCGATAAAGTGGAATTGCTGGACACTGCGATAAGAAGCGCCACCAATGAACTCCTGATCGACCTCTACGAAGATGAGATCAAAGATGAAACTCTTGCCCGGCTCAAAAAGCTGCTGCAGAATTACCGCGGCAGCACCAAAACGGTTTTCTGCATAGTTATAAACAATGGCGAGCGCTATGTCTTTGTGGAGCAGAAAGATTCGGGCGTGGAGATTTCAACAGATCTGATCAAAGCCATCGGAAATCTGCTGGGACCGCGCCACTGCAAACTCAAAGTTGCTCCGCCGGAACCGATCCAGCGCCGGCAATGGAACAAAGACAACAGCAACAATTCCGGTAATTGACAATATGTTTGACTCTGAAAAAATCATACTTGAAGTTGAAAATCTCTCCATAGGTTTCGGCAGAAAAAACAATTTTCTGGAAGTTACCAGCGATGTATCTTTTACCCTGCACCGCGGCGAAATTCTTTCGCTGGTCGGCGAAAGCGGCTGCGGCAAAAGTTTGAGCTGTCTGGCGCTTACACGGCTGCTGCCGCCAAATGGAAAAATATTGCGCGGCAGTGTAAAATATCACGCCGCAGACGGTTCAGTAAAAGATCTGGCGGCATTGCCGGAAAAAGAGTTGAAAAAACTGCGCGGTTCTTCTATTGCTTACATTTTTCAGGAACCGTCAGCGTCGCTCAATCCGGTTTTCCGCGTGGGCGAGCAGATTGCTGAAGTGATAAATCTGCACCGCCCGGAAGTGGAAGATGTGGAAGCGGAAGTTATAAAACTCCTGCAGGATGTGGGCATACCCGATCCGGAAAACCGCAAAGAAGCATTCCCGCACGAACTTTCCGGTGGTATGCAGCAGCGGATTATGATTGCTATGGCGCTGGCAGGCAAACCCGATCTGCTGATTGCTGACGAACCGACCACAGCACTGGATGTAACGATCCAGGCGCAGATACTGGATCTTTTGGATGATCTGCGGAAAAAATACAATATGGCGGTCATTCTGGTAACGCACAATCTGGGAATCGTAGCTCAATTAGCTGACCGCGTGGCAGTTATGTATGCGGGAATGATCGTTGAGTCGGCGCCGGCAATGCAAGTTATCCAGACGCCGCTGCATTGCTACACCCGCGCATTGCTGGCGGCAGTGCCGGAATTCGGGGTAAGTGGCTTGCTGCATACCATTCCGGGGCAGGTGCCGCTGCCGGAAAATTTTTCTGCCGGATGCCGCTTTGCCGACCGCTGCAGCGAAGCACAGGAGTGCTGTTTCAAAACACTGCCGCCGATGCAGAAAATCAATGAACACGCTTACCTTTGCATAAAAACTGCGGAGATGAAATGAAAAATCAACGCCGTACGCTTGTGATTCTGCTTATCTTGCTGCTGACCAGTTTAAGCTGTACTCTGATACTGGCTATGCATCTTGAGCGTACACCTTCTATGCAGAGAATCGCCCGCGAGGAACCTTTTACCGGGCAGAAAATGGAACTTTCCGCAGCATTGGACAATGCTGTGGATCTGATTGAAAAAAACAATCTTGCGGCGGCAGAAAATCTGCTTTCAAATCTTATCAAACAGTATCCGGCAAACAGTGATGTGTGGATGTTGAGCGGTTCGGTATTCTTCAGACAGGGCAAATACAAAGATGCGGAAAAAAGTTTCCGCCATCTGCTGCGGCAATCCCCCAACAGCGCTGCCGGATTCAATAATTTGAGCGAAACATTGATCAAACTTGAGCGGCTCAATGAAGCGCGTACTGCCATAGCACAGGCGTTGCACCTGGAACCGAACAATGCGGAAATCCTGCTGAATGCCGCCAGTTTGTACGTGCGTCTGCAAGATGATAAAGCAGCATTGATATGCTTGAAAAAAGCTATGGACCGCGGCGTGACCGCCGAACAGGTCTCTATGTATATGGATTTGGTAAGGTTGCTGGAACGACCGGACTTTATGAATTATTACCGCCAGAAGCAAAGTGAAAGATCCAACAGGTAGTTTATATGAGCAAAATCACAGTTTTACCTCCAGAGTTGAGCAACCGTATTGCCGCCGGAGAAGTAGTCGAACGTCCCGCATCGGTAGTTAAAGAGTTGTTTGAAAACGCCGTGGATGCCGGAGCTGACAATATTGTGCTGGAAATTGAACGTGCCGGATCGCGCCTTATACGGGTGACCGATAACGGCTGCGGTATGGATGAAAGCGATGCACTGCTCTGTTTTTCGCCCCACGCCACCAGCAAGATCAAAAGTGCTGAAGATATTGAACGCATCACCACGCTCGGATTCCGCGGTGAAGCATTGCCTTCAATAGCGTCGGTATCAAAACTTTCATTAAAAACCCGCACTGCAGATACTCCCGAAGGGCTGGAAATACTCCTTGAAGGCGGTAATATCATTGAACAGCGCCCCGCCGGTATGCCAGTGGGTACGGTTATGAGCGTACGGGATCTCTTTTACAATGTGCCGGCACGCAAAAAATTTTTGAAAAGTCCGGCCACGGAAGAAGCTCATATCCAGGAAATGGTTATAGCACTGGCGCTGGGCTTTCCGCAGGTATCCGTAACACTCAAATTTGATAACAAAGTAGCCTTGCAGAGTTTCGCCGCCAATGATCCGGCCGCCCGCGCCGCCGGGGTTTTCGGCAAAGCTTTTGCCGGAAAAATGCTCAAAGTCGATTACCGCGACAGCGATGTGGAGATTTCCGGTTTGATTGCGGCTCCCGGCTTTACCCGCACCAGCCGCCGGGAGCAGAGAACCTTTGTCAACGGCAGAGCTGTGGAATCACTGACTATTTACCGCGGCATACGCGACGGCTATGGAACTCTGGCGGATTTCGGCAGATTTCCACCTGCGATTCTGGATATAAAACTGGATGCAGGCGAATATGATATAAATGTGCATCCCACCAAGCGTGAAGTCCGGTTCAAACGCGAATACATCATCAGCCGCGCCGTTGCCAACGCCGTGCGCGGTGCTTTGCAGATGGCGCCGGCTCCGGAAATAAATCTGCCGTCAGACAAACGCCTTGCGCAACCGGAAGTTCTGATCGATGCCGCCAGCATAAATTACGAGATCAAACCGGAAGCTCCGGAAATTCCCGGTCTGACCGGAAAAACAGTTATTTCTCCGGAAAAAATTGAAAGCACACTCTATAACGCTGCTCCGGCAACAAAATCAGCTCCGGAAAGCACTGTTTTTTCACCGGCGGCTGTTCCGGCAGTAAACGCACTTCCAACTCCGGTTCCGGAAGTACCGGAAAAAGCGGAAAACACACTCAAAACGGCAGAAAAAACTTTGGCAAATCCTGCGGAAGATGCGGTGTCAGCCGACAACGCTTTGCCGAAAATATATAAATTTACCGACCGCAATATTCCGGAAGAGCCAGTTGTGGAGATCCCGCCGGTAATTCAGCAATCTCCGCTGGCAAAAGAACTTGCCGACAGTGCAAATATGCGTTATGTGGGTATATTGTTCGGCACCTTTGTGGCAGTGGAATCACTCGCCAACGAAACACTCTATCTGATCGATTTCCACGCGGCACACGAACGGGTGCTCTACGAAGAATTGCTTGCCAAGTCGCAAAATACTGAAACTGTGGCAAGTCAGCAGTTGCTGCTGCCGCCGGCAATCGAATTGCCCCGTACCGCAGCGGCTTTTATCAACAAAAATGAAAAACTCTTTTCCAAACTCGGGTTTGATGTTGCGCTGTTGAGCTCCAACACCGTATTGCTCAATGCCGTACCGGCGAATCTCCCCGGCGACGCGGATTGGGAAAAGATTCTGACCGATCTGGTAAGCAATGCGCTGGAAGGCGAAAAAAACACCCGCGATTCGCTGGAAGCGATTGCCCGCGCCGCCTGCCACGCCGCTGTAAAAGCCAACGATCCATTGAACGAAATCACCGCCAAAGCGCTGTTGAAAAGTCTGCAGAAGTGTCAGCGTCCGGATGTCTGTCCGCACGGCAGACCTACGGTGTTGAAAATGAGCAAAAACGAACTCGCGCGCCGCTTCGGAAGAATTTAAGTTATGCGTAAAATATATTTATTTTTCATACTGCTTTTTTGCGCTTCGGCATTGTTGGCAGAAGATTTTGACTTTATGCTCAAAAAACCGTACAGTAAGCATACCTGTGTACCGTTTTAAAAAGACTTTCAATCTGGGAGATTCCACCCCTTTGGAATTAGTGGATCAAAGCGGTAAAAACAGTGTCCCCGGTTATAATTTACGGGAGGCAATTTACCGTTTCACTCCTTCTAAAAAATTGCGTTCAGCAGACTTGACCGTTTTTGATACCTGGGGCGGCGGAACCAATGTACGCACAATGCCATTCAGAGCAGCATACATTATGAGCGTGTGGTTTTCAAGACTTTACTGTTCAGGAATTCAATCCGATCAGAAATAATAACTTTTTTCAGAGTTCTTCGTCGGCGCCGACCAGACCGGGACCGAAAAGCGTTACCCGCCCTGCCCGTTCAATGGGTACTTGAATGATGTCGCCCGGCTGCATACCGTCGGCATACTTGAACACCACTGTGCGCGCCGTGGAAGTCCGACCCGACCAGCGCGCAGGATTACGCGGGCTTACACCGTCAACCATAACTTCCAATGTCCGACCCACACAGGCAAGATTACCGGCTATGGAACGGCGTTCCAGATCGCGCAAAAGTATCTGATTGCGTTCTTCTTTGACCTCCTGCGGTACATCATCGACCCATTCGGCAGACTTTGCTCCCGCACGCGGAGAGTATTTGAAGATAAATGCGTGGTCGAATCCCACTGTATTCATCAGATTCTTTGTACAGATAAAATCCTCTTCCGTTTCGCCGGGAAAACCGACTATCACATCGGTGGAAAAGGTCAATTCGCCGACTCGGTTTTTAAGTTTATTGACTATTTCCAGATAGCGTTCCGCAGTGTATTGACGGTTCATACTCTTCAGCACCCGGTCGGAACCGCTCTGCAGCGGCAGATGCACATTGCGGCAGATCTTGGGTTCATTGGCAATTATATCAATAAGTTTATCTGTAAAAAATGTCGGATAAGGCGATGTATAACGTATGCGTTTGATCCCGTCGATCGCGGCAATTTCCTGCAGCAGATCTCCAAACGGCGATTCATCTGCCGGCGGCGGATTAACATTGCCGCCGCAGCCGTAGGCAGCTACATTCTGTCCCAGAAGCATAACTTCGCGCACGCCGCCGGCTGCAAGCATTTTTGCTTCTTCAACAATATCGCGCATATCCCGGCTGATCTCGCGCCCCCGCACATACGGCACAATGCAGTAGGCACAGAAACGGTTGCAGCCGCGGGTAATGGCGATCATACCGGTATGCGGACGGGTGTTAAGCCAATTGCTGTGCATTTTCATAGCTTCAAGCACATCGCCGGATTCTTCCAGCCACGCCACCTGACGGCGGTTTTTCCTGACTTCTTCAATCACTTCCAACAAGCGGTGCAGCTGACCGGTGCCCAGCGCAAAATCAAGGTGCGGAATAGTGTTCAGCAGCTCTTTGCCCCGGTTCTGTGCCATACAACCGATAACCCCCACTATCAAACCGGGCTTGAACTTTTTATATTTTTTCATAAATGTGATCTTGCCGATCGCTTTGCGTTCCGCCTGATCACGCACACTGCAGGTGTTGAATATCATTACATCGGCTTCAGCTTCGGAGTTTGTAAGCTCTGCTCCTGCATAAGTCAGCATACCGGCCAGTGCTTCGCTGTCACGCACATTCATCTGACAGCCGTATGTCTTGATAAAAACTTTCACTTGAGCAAACCCTTCAATTCCGGAGCCAGCACCAGATTGTCTCGGTGGATGAATTCAGCATCCGCCGCACTGCCGAGCATCTGCACGAGTTCATCGTGATGTTTGCCCATAAGTTCTGCACACTCACTGCTGGAGTAATTGCAGAGACCGCGGGCAATAACTTCGCCTTTAGCAGTACAGATTTCCACGGTATCTCCGCGTTTGAATGTACCGAAAACCCCAGTCACTCCGGAAGGCAGCAGGCTTTTGCCTGCACTCTGAATGGCTTTGATCGCACCTTCATCCACGCTCAACGATCCGGATGTACGGGCAAAGAATTTGATCCAGCACTGGCGCGAATGCAGTTTGCCGCGGCGCGGGCAGAAGAGTGTACCGACATCTTCACCGTCAACGATTTTTTCCAATATACCCGGTTCGCGCCCATCGGCGATCCAGAGATGTGATCCGGCCTCGGTCACCAGATTGGCAGCACGCAGTTTGGAGATCATTCCACCGATACTCATAGAGCTGTTGTCGGTATCTCCGGCGGCGGCGATCATTTCAGGAGTAAGTTTTTCCACCACGCTGATGCGTTCGCCCAGTGTACCGTCGGCGTTGCGTTTGCGCAACCCCTGTTCGGTAGTTAAGATCACGGTCAATTCGGCACCCAGCACTGCGCCGAGCATACCGGCAAGCGTATCGTTATCGCCGAACTTGATTTCAGCAACTGATACAGAGTCATTTTCGTTGATGATCGGCAGTACATCGTGCCGCCACAATGCACTGATGCAGTTTGCCACATTTATATATCGTGAGCGCTGGCGCAGATCATCGGCGGTCAGCAGCAGTTGTGCGGTATGAAAACCGTATTTGCGGCATTCCGTATCATAAAGCGCCATCAGCTTGCCCTGCCCTATTGAGGCAAGCGCCTGAACTTCTGAAAGCTGTTTGGGGCGTTTTTCCATACCCAGCGAACGCATCCCGGTACCGACAGCACCGGAAGATATAAGCATAACCTTGTACCCTTTTTCGCGCAGGGCGGCAATCCCGGCAATAAGTTCACTGAAACGCCGGGGGTCGGTCAGCAGCCGGGTACCGGCTTTGACCACTATCTGCCGGCAGTTTGCGATCATTTCGCGCCGGGTACGGATTGCGTCGTTAACCATATAAAAAATCCTCTGTGAATATTTAACTGCTTTGTTTATACACAAAGTGTATAATATAGCCTGTAAAAGTATTTTTTCAAGCTGGTACTGTTTCTACCGGAAATTTTTTATTCAGCAAATTGCCGAAAATTTACGCATATTTACCAGAGAAGTCGTGATCGCCTGACGGGGATTGCCGATATTGCCTTCGTATTCAAGCGTGATATACCCGTCGTATCCGGCATTTTTCAGCACCCGGAAACAGCTTGTAAAATCGATTACGCCTTCGCCCACCGGGCACGCTACCGGAGTATTGTTGATGAATACATAATCTTTGACGTGTACCATTGCCGCATATTCAGCAATATTTTTCACTCCGTCGATCGGCAGTTCACCGCCCGGCAGCCAGTAGTTGCCGATATCGGCATTGGCGCGCAGATACGGAGAATTGACCGCATTGATGTAAAAGAGCTGTTCTCTGGAATCTTTGCACAAGGCGCCGTGATCTTCAACAGCCATAATCACATTGCACTTTTCAGCGGTTTCCACACACGCGGCAAGGGCTTCGACGATTTTCGGGCTGTACGTTGCCCAATCCAGATTGTAGCCGCCGCCGAATATACGCAGTACTTTGCAGTTGAAATATGATGCTTCTTCCAGAGCCTGCTTGACTTTATCGATTTCTGCTGGCAGACGGTCCTCTGCTGCAGCATTGCCGAAATTGTTGCCGACAATATAGTTGGCTATGGCAATACCTTCGCCGTCAGCAACTTTCACGGCTTCGGCAAATTCAGCTTTACGGTTTTCTCCCCAGTAATACCCCAGGTCAATACCATCAAACCCAACGTGCGCGGCGGCACGGATTATTTTATCAACAGTACGGTTTTCTTCCGGCACCATCAGGTGCGCACCATACACAGTTATACCCATTTTCATAATATCAGGAATCCTATATAAAATGATTGATTTTACTTTGTTTTGCTGTATTTTTTGCGCAGCTCTTTCAATTCAGCGGCGCCGACTATATGCATATTGAGTTTTCTTGCATAGGCAAGCAATTCTTCAAGCAGCTCTGACGGCATATGTATATGCCCCGCTCCGGGAAAAATATTGTGTGAAAAATAGACCACCAGCGAATTGCTTTTGCGGGCTTCTTCAAGCTGTTTTTTTATCACAGCAATATCTGTTTTGTAATATTCACCGATCCCGCCTCCGCCGAGGATCATCTTCTCCGGCAGAGCGTTCAGCGGGTAATAGATCGGCTTAAACTCCCTGCCCCAGCCGCCGGCGCGCAAGTAGTTGAAATATTTATACAACTCCTTGTCGCTGGCTTCGTTATGCTGATTATTAGGATAAGCGAATGCCTCAACTTTTATATTATTGGCTTTGCATACATCCAGCTGCGGTTTGACCTGTTGTTCAAAGTAAGTCTGCGCCGTCCAGCCTTCCGGAAGTTTGGAGGCGCTGCGGTGATTTCTGCCGTGAAGACCGACTGTGTGACCGGCAGATTGCAGCGCTTTCATAACTGCAATGCGCTCCTGATCGATCAGGCCTGAAATCAGAAAAGTGGCGTGAGCATCGTATTTTTTGAAAATTTTATCGGCCTTCACCCAGTGCTCTCCGCCGAAATCGTCAAAAGTCAGACAGAGTGCGCCGCGCCGTTCAGCCGCCGGTGCCGCCGGTGCCAGAAAAGCCAGCAACAGAGCCGCCATACCTATTCTGTTATTCATAAAATGCATAAAAAATTCCTTTCTGTAAGCAGTTTATCTCCTTATAATATACAGCTCTTAACAACAATGTCAAATATCGCCATCAGTAAAAAAATTATATAAATATCGCCAATATAGTGCATAAATATTGGCAATATCCGGCAAGTGGTGTAGATTATTCACCACTGTTTCAGTTATAAATAAAATTTGGAGAAAATCATATGCAGAAATTCACAGTAAAACTGATTCCCGGCGACGGTATCGGTGTAGATGTCATCCGCGAAGCAGTGCGGCTTTTGAAAGTGTTGGAAAATCAGCACGGTGGAATCAAATTTGATTTTCAGGAACTGGAATGGAGTTGCGAATACTACCTTAAAACCGGCAGAATGATGCCCGAAGACGGCTTGAAGATACTTGCCGACTGCGATTCCATATTGCTCGGAGCGGTGGGTTTCCCCGGGGTGCCCGACCACGTATCGCTGCGCGAACTGCTGCTGCCTATCCGCGTGGGCTTTGACCAGTATGTAAATCTGCGTCCCGTAAAACTGCTCAAGGGGTTGAGTTCACCGATCAAAAATGAAGATATCGACTTTGTGGTGATCCGCGAAAATTCCGAAGGTGAATATTGCGGCAGAGGCTCTATTGAAAATGAAAACACTCCCGCTGAAATCGTCCACCAGGATTCCGTATTTACCCGCAAAGGCACCGAACGGATCATCCGTTACGCCTATGAATATGCCAAAAACCACAACCTCAACAAAGTTATGAGTGCAACCAAATCAAATGCGCTTAACTATTCAATGGTTTTCTGGGACAAAGTGTTCCACGAAGTTGCCGCGGAATACAAAGACTTTGATTCCGCGCAAATGCACATCGATGCGCTTGCCGCTTACTTTATTATGCATCCCGACCGTCTGCAGGTGGTAGTGGCAAGCAACCTTTTCGGCGATATTCTCACCGATCTGGGGTCCGCAATGCTCGGCAGTATCGGTATATCGCCCTCTGCGAACCTCAACCCGGAAGGCAGATACCCCAGTATGTTTGAGCCTATCCACGGTTCAGCGCCCGACATCGCCGGCAAAGGCATTGCCAACCCGGTGGGGACTTTCTGGGCGGCGGCTATGATGCTCGATCACTTCAAGCTCTACAATGTATCTGCCAAGCTTATGGATGCTGTTACCGCAGTGCTTGCAGCTGGCAAAGTACGCACCCCGGATATCGGCGGAAAATCCACCACAACCGAAGTCACTGATGCAGTGATCGCTGCATTAAAGTAAAAATATTGTATATTTAAGGGGCTGCCATAGTGATTATGGCAGCACTTTTTTGTCACTTGTTTTTGGGTATGGTCATTGCAAAGAGCGTGTTGCATATTGCCATAACACCAGCAAAAGCAAACAGATATTCGATGCCGAATTTTACCCAGATAAATCCGCCTGCAGGTGCGGCAATGATCGCGATCAGGTGATTGATCGAAAGCCCCGTAGTGAGCGTACTGGTTACTTCGTCCTGATTCTCTGCCAGAGTTTTGACATAAATACTTGCCGCCATTGTTGTGGTACTGATGACCGCATCAAACACAAAGTTCACCCCTACCACGATCAATGCCGTTTGCGGCGCAAACAATCTGCCCGCAAAACCGTAAGCCAGACAGACAAAAAACAGCACCACAGTATCGTAGATCATTATATTGCGGTACCCCCATTTATCGGTCAGTTTGCCGATCGCAGGCGAAGCAAAAATATTGATAAAAGCGCAAATACCCAGCAAAAATGCCATCGAAGCCGTGGGAAATCCGTACTCTTTGATCAGAACATAAGGTGCAAAGGTCAGAAAGATCTGCTTACGCGCCCCGTAAAAGAGTTCCAGCGCGTAAAATTTGGAAAATTTGCGATTAAAGTAGAGTCGCGGCCGTTTGGAAGGAATCTGCGGGGCATCTTTGGTAAAAGTGCTGATCAAACTTGCCAGCATCAAACCGATAATAAGCACCCACAAAACATTAAAAAGAAATGATTCTTCTTTGCCGAAATATCTGGTTCCGGCAAAGAAGATCGCCGCCACCAGCAGGCTGCCGCTGACAGCTCCAAAGTTCATTGCACTTGCCAGCAGTCCCAGCGACCGCCCTGCGCAATCTGGCTTTGCCACCTGCATTGCAACCGCTGAACGGATCGGCAGCACCAGGTGTTCGCCCATACTCCAGATCATAATAAAAGCCACCACCAATATTTTATCGGCAGGTACCAGCAGCAATGCCGCACCGATAATGGATATGGCTGTACCTATACGCATAACCTTCCAGTCGCTGACCTTATGCAGCAAAGCCAGCACCAACACCAGCAGCAGCCCGGGCAGTTCGCGGAAAAACTCCAGCCAGCCCCGCTCCACGCTGTTCATCTGCTGGATCTCTGAAAGGTAATTGTTCAGCGCCGCGGCAAAACACCCCGTGCCGATCCCCCACAATATGATGCTGAAAAAGAACGCCCCTGCCCCTGAACGCGGCTTGAATGATTTCTTAATATCCATAAAAGATCGATCCTGCCGATTTTATTTATTGTAAACTATCATAAAATAGAAACAATTTTCAGGCAAGGTGATCGACGCTTTACCGTTTTTGAATTCGATCGGCGTAAAAGTTCCGCCATTCAAAGGCAGCACCAGCGTTCCGCTGCTGTAACCTTCAGCAGCTGTGATCTCATAAGAATTCAGCGTGTTGACCGGGAAGAGATCGGTAACCAGCGAGTTGCTGGCGGTGCGGATCTCGCGCTTGGCTTCCAATTCTTCATTAAGTGTACGCGTAAACTTTTTTGCCAGAAAATGTTTGACTGTTCTGCCGTCCGCCAGCTGATAACTGCGGTCAAAAAATCCCTGCAGACCGGCAACAGCCACGCCGTCGGGTACGCCCGCATCATCCTGTGCCCGCTGGGGGTTCCAGTACATATTTTCTTTTACCTTGCGCCAGCCCGGAGCATTTTTGCACCGTTCAGGTTCGGCATTCTTCCAGGTATCGTGCGGCCACTCCTTCGAGCGTTTTATATCGTTGATTTCCAACTCTTCAATGTAAGGTTTTACCCGACGGCGGCAATCGATATCATACACTCCGCAGGGGCCGCTGGCGTAGATCACACCGCCAGCCAGTCGGAAAATTTCCAGATCGCGGAGTTCTTCGCGCGAAAGAATCGCCGCTGACGGCACATAAAGTTTGCGGATATTGCTTGAGGGGTGAGGAATCGATGTGACAACTTCAAACTTGACACCTTCTTCAAAAAGATCCGACACTGTGCGGATGTAGTCAAGGGAATAATCGCTGTTCAAACCACCGTAATAATCACGGGTATTGCGGGCAAAATAGACGGCTGAATCGGTTACTGCTTCGCCGTCAAAAAGTTCGGGGTGAGATTTTTCAAAGTTGAATCCCCCATCCGCTATATCGGCTTCCATCGGCAGCATTTCGCAATATTTATTGTCCATACCCAAACGGTGTTTGAGTGTGGAGATCCACGTACCTGCGCCCAGAAACTGATTGAACGCCCAGATAAAGTTCGCAGGCGGTGCGTAATACGCATACCCCAGCCCGACTGCAGGAACACCATATTTTTTGGCGACTGCCAGCTGATACAGCTGACTTGCCAGCCGCGCGGTGTAAACACCGCTTTCAGGCGGAGTATCGCCGCACATTTCAAGCATAATCCAATTGCTGGAACGCATATATTCATCAATGCTCAAAGCTGATTCGTTGCTTGCCGAATAGATACTGCCCGAACAGCAGTTCATCAGCGGGAAATCGTGCGGCAGCGCACTGCGTACTACTGCATTGAGTTCTGCTACCGACTGATAACGCATCGTTATCCAGTCGCGGAAATCGGCATTGTCCCAATTGCCCCAAAAGTTCAGATCATCCGCAGGCGGCAGCGGTCTGCCGAATTTGGCGCGGCAATGTTCACAGCTGCAAGTATAAAATCTGGCATTGAAAAATGAATCATCGCTCATCAGCCCGTCGCAATGGGTTTCATTGTACCATTTGCGGGTATAGGCAGCCAAACCGGCGCGAAAATCAGGATTATTCACACAAAACTGCACATTGGCGTAATGGGGATTGTAGTGAGGTTTACCCGTGGTGGTATCAACCATCCGCCAGGATTCGATGGGGGTGTTGTTCCAGACCCATTTTTCAGGTTCAATACGGATCTCGTTCAAAGTTATATGGCTGCGATCCTTGAATGCCCCGGGGCCGCTGGCTGCACCGTAATCGGGCCGCGCCGCCAGACAGTTGGAGTAGTGGTCGATAAACGCCATTCCGCGCTGGTGCATAGCTTCGGCACACTCGGCAATATAAGCGTGCAGCTGATCAAATACCGGCAGATGATCCCAGCGGAAATGCGCACCGAAAACGATCGCCGAATCGCAGCCGGCTTTATAAAGAGCATCGGCTTTGCGCTGGATTGCATCAGATATTTTCACATTGGGGTATTCGAGGATCTCTTTTTTGAGCCACCAGCTGACCATACGGCGGTACCGTGGAGCATTATAAATTTTTATACTCATTTATATAAACCTTTCTGAAAATTTTCTTATATATTACCTGCAATAATATGCAACCGCGATTACCGACGGATCAAAAGCCGATTCAATTTTTTTATTGTTCAAAACAATCAAATTTTTGTCCGCTTCAACCTTCATTATTTCCGGTTCTTCATCAGCGGACCGAGCGTGCGCCCGCCATCTACAGACATATCGCTGCCGGTAATGAATCCGGCTTCATCGTTTGCCAGATAGGCTATGGCGCGGGCTACATCATCGCCGGTTCCGGTATGCCCTACCCAGGTGCCGGTGGTCTCTTGGACTTCATCGCTGATCAATCCCGGGGAGATGCTGTTGACTGTAATATTTTTATCGCCCATTTCCATAGCCATAACCTTGGTCATCATCTGCACCCCGGCTTTACAACTGGAGTATGCTATATAACCGGGCAAGCCCACCACTCCGGCAATGCTGCCGATGTTGATTATGCGCCCGTAATTATTCTGCAGCATCGATTTGACAAATATCTTTGAAACACGGAATACGCTGGTCAGGTTCAGATCGAGCATAAAGTTCCACTGTTCATCGCTTGTAGTCAGCAGACTGCCTTTCGGCCAGGCGCCGGCATTGTTGACCAATATATCGACCTTGCCGCCGGAATTGATTATTTCATCGGCGGCGGTACGGATGCTTTCCAGATCTGTTACATCCATTTTTACGGCAACTGCGCTGATATTCTTTTGTGCCAGTTCCGCAACCACTGTCTGCAATGCTTCCATATTTATATCGGCAAGATAAATTTTTACACCGTATTCGCCCAGCAAAGCTGCGGCTGCTCTTCCAATACGCCCGGCAGCACCGGTGATAACCGCCACACGATTATCAAATTTCATTTTTCAAATTTCCTCTTTACAACATATTTTACAAGTTCAGCTGTATTGCCGATGAGTTTTTCATCGATGATTGCTTCCGGAGAAGCGTATCAAAATGGTCATCAGCAAAAACAGTTTAACGATTTATTTACCGTTGAACATATCCATAAGATACGCCGCACGGTTGCTGGTAATGGCTTCCACTCCGAAACCAAGGAACTTTTCAGCAGTTTCCGGATCGTCGATTGTCCAGACCGTAAACTCAAACCCCTCTGCGTGAACCCGGTCAACATACGCCTGATCGATGTTTTTACCGGTACATCCGATATCGATACCATCGGCGTGGCAGTTTTTGAGCCGTGCAATAAGTTCTTCGATCTCCACTGCCGGATCGCCGCCGGTAAGCAGATAAGCCTTGTGATCGGGTGCCATCTCTTTGTAGAGTTTTACCACTTCATCCCAGAAGCTGATCATTACAAACTGTTCTTTGGGTTTACCGGATTCAGCAATGATTTTCAGCAGTTCCGGCACCAGTTTGAGATCGCCGCCCTTGATTTCCACATAATAAATACGGTCATCGCCCAGATATTTTATGGTGTCTGTAAAAAGCGGTATGCGTGTACCTTTGTACCCCTCTTTATGATTCCAGACATCGACTTGCTGCAGTTCTTCAAAGGTCTTTTCGTGAATTAAAACGGTTTCATCTGCCACGCGCGAAGTATTGTCATCGTGGATACAAACCACTTTACCGTCTGCCGTAAAATGAATATCACACTCCATACCGTGAGTCCGGCGCTCCTGCGAAAGTGCAAAAGCCGGAATCGTGTTCTGCGGTGCGTCGTAAGATTCGCCGCGATGGGAAATCCAGAGAGTTTTCATACGAACAATATCCTTATGTTGAATAAAAAAAAATGGACTGTTTGCAATATACACTTTCTTCAGCATATTTCAACTGCACCGCTGCAAATTTCCGGCAAATAGTCCGTTTCCGATACGATGCAGATACTCATCCGGTATAAAAAACCCCTCCGCCGGATAAAGTGGATATAACGGGAAAACTTTTCCGGCAAAGGGGACAGGGGGCTGTGTAAAATACAGATGCTACATTTTTATCATCTGCAATTAATATATCACACCTGCAGCAAAATGCAAATTATGGATATAAAAATATTGATATTTTTTTATCATCCAATGCAAAACGCAACGGCACGATAAAAAAAAGATAGAGAAACTTACTCTTCGCAGGGAACAGCTTCGCCGCTTTCAGCTTTATTGATCTTGGCAAAAAGCACCGCCAAACCTCCGGCAATGACTTCGCGCTGAACGATCACCCCTTCGGGAACATTCAAACACACATTGGAAAAATTCCAGATATATTTGATATTCAGCGATACAAGTATATCAGCTACTTTTTGAGCTGCCGGCGGCGGCACGCAGATGATCCCCACTTTGGGCGGATTATTCTGCAAAATTTTTTCTATATCATCCACAGCGCAGACTGTACGGCCGTGAATGACTTTTCCGATCTTGGCAGGAGATGAATCAAATACCGACTCGATCCGGAAGTTGTAAGCCTGAAAATCATCGAACCCCAGCAACGCCGCGCCCAGCGACCCGGCACCGATCAATGCGGCAGGAACCTTTTTATCCCAGCCGACCAGCTTCAAAACAGCATCAATAAGTTCATTGACCCGGAAACCGTGCCGTTTATGCCCCGGCAGAGCAGTCATAGCAATATCTTTGCGCACCACAATGTGCGGTATATTCATATACTGTGCCAGCTCTGCACAGGAAACCCACTCCCTGCCCGCAGAGCGCAATTCAAAAAGCCGGTGCAGATATGTCGGCATACGCCGGATCGCCGGTGAATTGGATATTTTCATAACGCCCCTTGTTTTAAGTACATATAATAAATCTCATTAATATATATGCAAGGAAGCAAAAAAGCAAATCTTTTGCGTTTTTTCCCAATGTGTCATCACTTGAATGAAACACTGTAAAGATCGCACTCGCGCATCCTGATATTGAGTCTGAATTTTCCTGCCGGCAGATCGGTAAATTTTTTACCGTTCCACTCCGGAACAAAAGCTATGCTGTCGCCGTAGAATTCTTTCATATCTTTGAATGTGTAACCGGGTACAGCACTGCCGTTTTCATTGCAGACTTCCACCCGGAACGCTCCGCCGGCACTGGTGGAAACATTGAATTCCAGATTACCGCCGCGGCGTTCAAGGACCCTGGTGGTGAATGTACCGGCGTTGATTCCGGCGTGCAGAGAAACAAATCCATCAGTACGCAACCGGTACACCAAATGCTTGCGGTCGTGATAAAAAAGCAGTGTTTCCGGCGTTTCCTGAACCATTCCCCACGCTATATAATTCATCCGGTTGAGCCAGCGCTCCGGATCCAGACCCGGTTTGATCCACGCTTCATACGATGGACGGATGATCCCCTGCCCATTACGGGAAAATATCAGTGCCACATCCGTTGCCGATCCCCGGTTACCGAAATAACGGGTCGCCGCCCCGACATAATAATGCGGCGCCCGTTCATAAGGAGTCAGACCGCTTATGTAAAGATGCTCATTTTTGCGGTTTACTTTAAGATATTCCGGCTCGCTCCAGTGCAGAAAATCGCAACTGGTGACTTTGGCAAAAGAACGCAGTCCGATCAGATTATCGGCTGTTTTCCATACTCTTATGTACATTACATAGCACTGTTCAGCGGTGGAATAAAATACAGAATTGAGCGAATCGATCATATGACCGCCGTTTTTCTGCGGCTCATATTTTATTACCGGTTCAGTACCGTACATCTTCCAGTTTATGCCGTCAGCGGAATAAAAGGCAAAAAGCCCGTTGGTTTCGCGTACTCCGGCTACAGCCTTGTAACGTTCTGATTCTCTGCAAAGAGGATTGGCATCATAAAACGGTGCAAGATTGTGAGTTATACGGTCTTTGCCGTAGATAATAACATTGCCGGGTACCGCTTTACCGGGAAAAAGATTCAAATCCGGGCGCTCCCATTTTACACCATCTTTACTGACAGCCATACCGACAAACTCGCCGGGGTGATTATTGTAAAGCTTGCCGTTGTACGCAGAATCCACATCCCGGTAATAGTAGAGAAAACTGCCGTCGGGCTTTTTCAGAACAGTGCCGTAGTGTCCGAGCGGACGCATCTTATCACCGGCAACTTCCGACGGTTCGTGCTGAACAAAGTTCAAAGAACGGCTCTTTTCGATCAGAAAATCATCAATAAACAGTTCACGCCTGCCGGTTACATCATAAACTTTTTCAGCCATTTTTCCCCCGGTATCTGTTTGAGCAACTGCCGCACTATTGCATAACAACATTCCTGTACAGCCGCAAGTGACAGCAATTTTATTTTTCATCTGCATTTTTATATTCCCAAACGGTTGTTTTTACGAATTTTGTTTTATTATACCTCACTAATACTGAAATTGCAAATATCACAGGCAAAAAGGTTATTTTCCGGGAAAAACGGTATAACACAAAAATAATTCTGAATATTTTTGAAAAAATACTTTCAAAAAATTGCATTTTTTTGCAAAAGTGCTAAATTATTGTCAGTTGCAACTGATTACTTTTATATTATTATTGTATTTAAGAAAAGACGTCTATGAGTTCTGAATTTGCATCGCGCAAACTTTTGAGTCCGGAACGCGAGAAACTGATTATCGACTCGCTCGCCGGAGGCATCCGTACTATTGCGGAATTGAGCGCACGGCTCGGTGTATCCGAAGCAACAGTGCGGCGCGATCTGCAGTCGCTGGAAGATCAGCGGCTGGTCCGCCGGGTGCACGGCGGTGCTGAACCGGTACGCCGCAACGGCGCCGGAGAACTTCTGTTCAACGAAAAAACCTCGCTGAATGCTTCCGAAAAAGAACTTATTGCCGAAAAGGCTCTGGATTATATTCAGGATAACGATGCGATTTTTCTTGACGGCGGCAGTACGGTTCTGGCGCTGGCACGCAAATTGCACGAACGCAAAAACCTTACCGTGGTGACCAATTCGCTGATGGCGGCAAGCGAACTTATGGAAACCAGCCACCGGCTGATCCTGCTGGGCGGCGAATTCCGCGCCCGCAGCCGCACACTGGTGGGGCCGCTGACTTCGCGCATTCTGGAGTCGCTGGCGATCCACACGGCATTTCTCGGAACAATGGGGTTTACAGCAGAATCGGGTATTTCCACATCCGACCCCAACGAAGCGTACACCAAAGAGCTGGTTATGAAACGCGCCGGACAGGTCATTCTTCTGGCAGACAGCAGCAAACTCGGCACCCCCAGTCTGGCGGGCAGCGGTTCGGTGGAAGATATAGATCTGATCATAACCGATGAAAATGTATCTGACGAGTTGATCGTAAAGCTCGCCAAAAAACATATTGAAGTGATCCGAACCGGAAGTTTTTCCGGAGAAGATATAAAACAAAGCAATTAAACGTTAAACCATAAACAAACCAACCCTGAACAAAGGAAAGAACAAATGAGCAACAATTACTACAGTGATTCCGCTCCGTGTTTCAAAAAGGCGACCATCAAGCTGAACAGCATTCCTGCTTATCAGTACGATTCCAGCGTCGCTGCGGAATACAAAGCCAAGAAAATCACCAAAGCTGAAGTCCTCGAAATTTACGAGTCGATGCTGACCATCCGTGAATTCGAAGAAATGATCCCCAAGTCCCGTACCGGTGCTTATGAAACCACCGGCGACTACGACTATCGCGGCCCGACTCACCTCTCCATCGGTCAGGAAGCTACCGCCGCCGGTGTCTGCAGTG
>JAZNBV010000026.1:0-4987 GCA_045587205.1 Victivallaceae bacterium | reverse complement strand
GGGCTGCTGCAAAAATTTTGCAGCAGCCCTTTTTTGCTTGCAATTATGTTTTATCAGAACGGATCCGGAGCGTTGCGGCAAATACAAGTTTTGTTCTGCAAACACAAGAATATAATAAGCTTATTTGCCTCCGGAACTTTACTCACACCGGCCTGCGGGCTATCCGGCAGCGTTTGTTCCAACGGCTTGTGGAACAATTCTGTAATAATACCGCCAATGAAGGTCAACAACCGGAAAAGTATTTGCCGGGAAAAGTATTTGCCGGAAAAAATATTCATCCGCCGGAAAAATTTATAAATCCCGGCGGATGCAGTATGAATGTATTTAAATTTCAGTTCCAACAGCAGTAAATCAGCGCCACTCAATCGGCAGCAGATACTTTTTATCCGGATACCAGCCGTAAGTATCAGCATTGCCCCAGCAAGCCACCGGTACAACTGTGAAGACATTGCCCGCAACTGCCAGAATATTGATAGTACCGCCGTGGCGGGTACCGTCGCTTACACGGCTGTTTGTGGTGGAGGGTGTAAACCAGCAGTTGGCGCCGTTGTTGGCACTTCTGCCCTTGGTATTGTCAAAACTGTTGTCACACATATACCAGGCTTCTTCCAGACCGGCGGCACGACCGGCGTTCCAACTGGTGTTTTTGGAAGAAGAGCCCAGCTCCCTGGCAGCACCTTCTCGGGTACGGTAGGGCAGCATACTTTCCTTATTGCCGGAATAGTAGCCATTCATTGTGTAAGAAGCATTGGTATCCCAGTGATATTTGTTTTCTTCGGAAAGACTTTTAACCGCAGCCGGACAGAAAGCCACCGGGCCGCCATTTTTCAGAAAGAACTCCCCACTCGACAAACCGTTTGTGGGTACTTCCAGCCCCAGATAAGGGCTGGCAAGATAGCACCAGAGCGGTTGGCCGCTTGAGGTACCGTCCGCTCCGCGCTGACTGCCGGAAATAAAGTATTCGCCGTGCGGCGGCATTATGTAGTCCAGATTATCATCGGCGTACTGATTGGCGGCAAGACCGACCTGCTTGAGGTTCCCTATACAGTTGGCGCTCTGCGCCCGGGCACGCGCCGCCGAAAGTGCCGGCAGCAGCATTGCCGCCAGAATAGCAATAATGGCAATTACTACAAGAAGTTCTATAAGGGTGAAGACAGATGTCTTCACCCGCCAGCTGGCGGGATTTCTCATAACAGCAAATTCCTTTCTTTAAATCAGTGGTCGATGCTTCAATATAGCATAAAAAAATTTTTTGTCAAATATTTTTTCTGCCGGTTAATATTCGCTTATTTCTCTGACCAATTCTATGGCACTGCAGAGATTTTCGTTATGCACTATGTTCCGTGCGTCGATTCCCAGATGTTTGAGCAGGATCACCCCGATCACGGCATTGCCGAAATCGTTGGTGTGCATATTATTGAGCAAAAGTTTGTAGCGCAGCACCATCTGGTTGACCGCATCAAAGTATTTATATTGATCGACCAGAAAAACCCTGTTGCGTTCCGCCGCCTGACGCACCAGACTCATATAGCGCACAAAGTTCTGTGCCCGTTCCGGCTCCATTGCCTCCAGATCCATCTTGTAATAGGTCTGGATTATGGGCAATGCGCCAAGATCCCGGATCTTTTTGACGATCAGATCCATATTGGAAGCAAATTCGCTCTCGCTGACAAACTTTTCCGGCTTGGGATTGCAGTCGTTGCCGCCGAGCGTGACAATGACTATATCAGGCTTGAATGATGCCACATCGCGGTCAAACCGTTTGAGTGCTTCGCGCGTGTTGTTGCCGCTGACGCCGGAGTTTATCAAATGGAATTTACGCCCGAAACTGCTGCGGATGCCTACTTCCAGTATATCGCTCCAATGTAGCCCGGGCATATAACGCTCGGTATTACTGGCGCCGAAAACCACCATCCGGAAGTAAGGAGAGCTCTTTATGCGTTCAACAGCTTCCGTACACAATGGAGTAACAACCTTTTCTGCCATAGATTTTTCCTGTTCAATACACGGTTTTTCTTTTTTCCAGCCGTTTTTTACAGCACCGCCGGGAAATTACAGTCACCATAAAATTATAAATTATTTCACCGTCCAGCCCAACTCAGTGGGCAGACAGCCCATAATATAGGCTGCGCGCCAGTACCAGAGCTGCTGTTTCACCTGCACAGTACCGTCTTCAGGGCGCACAAGACAGGATTCGGCAGGCATCTGGATAATGTCGAGTTTTTTGTGCATCAGTTCGATTGCCGCACACTGCGCCAGTGCCATTGCAGGCGTGTAGATGTAGGTTGCCGGATCGCTGATGCGCTTGAAAACCGCTTCATAAAGTTCGCTTGAATACGCCGCTGCGCAGCTCTGATAAATCACCTTGCCGGAGTTGTCCACTGCAGTGGTAACGCCGTTGAGCTGATAAACGATCTTACCGTTTTCGCACTCAACGGTCAATTCCGGACTGTATGGCTCCCAGATGGTATGCGACACAAGGATGTTCACCGGAATATTTTCTTCCGTAATCCAGCGCACCGCTGCCGAGTCAAAACTTTCTATATTATTTGCCCGGTACAGAACGCCTTCTGCATCCACTGCGTTGGCAACCTTATCGACCGCGCCGCAACCGGCA
Source organism: Victivallaceae bacterium (assembly GCA_045587205.1). Lineage (GTDB taxonomy): Bacteria > Verrucomicrobiota > Lentisphaeria > Victivallales > Victivallaceae > SIG78. Next base: position 2,370 of record JAZNBV010000026.1, on the reverse strand, counting down.
AAGAACAATCCCAGATTCACCACGTGCGCCGCGGCGTTGTTCAAAGGCGAATCGTACACCGGCATACCATTGACCGTCAGTTTGCCCACCCAGGGATTGCGGCTGTAATAACTGGTGCCGCGCGGCATAAATGCCAGACCGCAGACCTTTTTGACTTTTCCGAGCACACCGGAAAGAATAAGTTTTTTGACGTCAAGGCATTCGCGCGTGTAGGCATTCTGATAACCTACTGCCACAAAACCGGGGCAGCGTTTTTCCGCTTCCACGATTTTTTCGCCTTCAGCAACCGATCCTGCCAGCGGCTTTTCCACCAGCACATTGTGCCCGCACTCCAATGCCGCCACAGTCAGCGGAGCGTGCTGGGCAATCCCCACCGGCAATATCACCAGATCGACCTTGCCGCTCAACTCTTTGAACATAACATCGGCCTGTTCGTAAACTTTTATCTGCAGCTCCTCAAGCGTCTCTTTGGCCAGTGCAATATTCGCCTGATTCATTTCGCTCAACGCCACAACTTTGACGCGGTTATCCAGCGCCATACCACGCAAACGGCCCAGATGCGAACGACCGTAATTACCAAGACCAACCAGTGCTGCACGGATAGGAGTGTTTGCTTCCATACTCATAATATATATCCTTTTTTATTGATTAAAAAATATCTCTTTATTGCTGTCAGCAGCATCTCTTGCCAGAATGCAGGCGCGGGTCAGCTTCAGATTTTCGGCGGTGAGTTTATCTGCCACATTGTGTTTGGCGCGCACAAAATCTCCGAACACACCAAATGGCGGCATCTGCGGAGTGATTTCGCGCGTGCCGTCAGCATCGATGATTTCCACCTTGCCTTTTGCCACTTCGATTATCCCGGAAGCCCCCACCGCCCGCAGCCGGTCATCGCCGTGGCTGCCGGCAGTTGCGGGGCGCAGATAATCTATATCCGCCGAAGCGATCGCGCCGTTTTCCATAGTAAAAACGCAATGCGCCGTAATTTCCGGCAATTCCGGATCGTTATCTTTGTGCCGGTGCCAGGCATTTACGCTTTTGAAATCACCCACATTGCAGTGCTGAATCAAATCAATGGCGTGGCTGCCCACCCACGGGATCGTGCCGCCGTAAGTGGCGCGCTGATTGTAGAAGTCCGGGCGGGTGCCGTAAACATAAGATTTGCGTGTGCTGATAAGTTCGATTTTACCGATCAGATTGTCGTTGATCATCTTCAACGCGGTGTAAAAATGCGGCTCAAAACGCATCCCCATCATACCGCCGAATTTACTGTGACCGGTCTTGACCGCCTTTTCCAGAGCATCGACCTCTTCGAGCGTGAACGCCACCGGTTTTTCGCAGAAAACATCCACCCCCCGCGACAGAGCATATTTGCTCATTTCCGCGTGCAGGTGCCACGGACCTGAAACCACTGCAATATCGGGTTTTGCCGTATCGATCAACTCCCGGTAATCTTCAAACAGCGGCGCAGTGTAGCCGATCTTTTCCAGATTCACCGTCAAGCGCTCCGGCGCATCGCCCGCGCTGCACAATGCACAAACTTCCAACTCCGGCAGCACCGGCAATTCGTTAAAAACATATCCCAGATGCCCCCGGCTCCCGATAAATGCTACTTTCATTATAAAAACATCCTGTCTGGTATTTAAGATACTCTAAAAAAAGCTGTTTTAAAATAGCTCCTTTTCAGAAAAAATCAATATTCTTTCAATCTCTTATTTACCTTTTTTATACACCCGGTTGCGGTTGAGCATAATTTTCCACGGTTCCCGGGGAAGATAGGCTTTGAAGCCATAAGCGGTTTTTTTCAAATTTCTCCCGAGCGGCTGCTATCAATCGTACTGATCTGATACGTCCGATTACTCTGGAGTCCCCGGATCATATCCGGGCAAAAAAAAACCTCCGACTGCGGTAACAATCGGAGGTTCTAAATAAAATTTCTGGCGTCGTGCTACTCTCCCACAAACCGTCTCGCGAAGCGGACGGTTAGCCAACAGGTTTTAACCTGTTGGCACTCTCTTAAAAGGGAGAATAGCAATACCAAAATCGTATAGCCGACAGATATGGCGGGAGTGATTGGTTTTCAACCAATCACTGTGCCTCATCATTTTTAACAAGACGGGCAAGTTTACTTGCATAGTCTTGTTAAATGATGAGGTCGGCGGGGATTACTCGCCGACCGCCACAACATCCGGGCAAAAAAAACCTCCGACTGCGGTAACAATCGAAGGTTCTAAATAAAATTTCTGGCGTCGTGCTACTCTCCCACACTCAAATATGCAGTACCATCGCCGCTGGAGCTCTTAACTACCGTGTTCGGGAAGGGAACGTGTGTTTCTTCTCCGCCATAGACACCAGAAAAAATTTTCAATA
>JAZNBV010000025.1:0-67420 GCA_045587205.1 Victivallaceae bacterium | reverse complement strand
CCCCTTTTTTCCAAACCTTTTCCCCGCATTTATTTATTTGCTTTGCAAATAGATAAATGCCATTCAAGTTTTTAAAAAGTCAAATACAAAAGTTAATCATATAGCCTTTTATTGACCTACCCGTGTTGGGAACAGAGCGTTCTGTTATCGCCAGGAATCGTTCATCCGGGCTCCCCAGAAGCAGTTATTCACATTATTATTGGGTATATCCTGATAAGTCATCTGCTCAACGTGACCATCTACAAAACAAACCGTTGCACGCTTGCTGTGAGCATAAACAAAAGTTTTGGCATTGTATCCAAAATTTGTCGCTTCATTGGGGCTTTTGCAGTTGGCAACGCCCGGATAAGGGCTTCCGGAATTCGGACAGGTCGAATGACAGAAACTGGCACTGTGGTAGGTATGCTCAACCAGAAACGGTGTATCCGACGGCAGAGAAACAATACTCTGATTGCAACCGAAAACCTTACCGCCGCTGACGCCGCAACCGAGTTTTTCCTGCATAGCAAAGCCTACACGGGAACCGTGCGAAGCAATTTCCACATCAAACACCGGACAGACCAGACGGCCGTTTTTATCGCCGATTTTTGCATCGCGGTAGGCGGCTACCAGAATGGTGCTCCACTCTTTATTGGTTGCACCTGTCCAGGCATAAGCGGAGTCGGCAATCGGGCCATAACCATCGTTGTCGCTCAAATACAACTGATAATAAGTGCCGTAATTTTTTGCCACGCTCACACAGTTGGACGACCTTGCGCGGTCACGCGCCGCAGAGAGTGCCGGCAGCAGCATTGCCGCCAATATGGCAATAATGGCAATGACTACAAGGAGTTCAATGAGGGTGAAGGTATGCATCTTCACCCGCTTGCAAGCGGTGTTTTCCAGCCAATCTGACTGGGTATTAAGTTTACGATCGATCATTTTTTTCAGGGTTTTCATTTTTGCCCATCCTTTCGGTTGTTTATTAATATTTGTTATTTTATTGATAATTTTTTTCAAAACTGTTTATAATCAATCACCGAAATGTTTGATTCTGAAATTCTTGGCTCCCACTACCGGACAAACCTGTTTTGCCCACGGCGGAGTGTTCCATTTAAGGTAGCCGCGCAGACGGTTTTCCGGATCATACACAACATTTTCCATAACACTGATCAGCGGAAAATGTCCGTAGCCGGGTTCAAAATTCAAGCAGCTTATTTCCAGACTGACCACATTCTTTTTGTGACCGAACAGATTATTGCGCGTGGTCGTAAGCACCCGCTTGTTGTGCTGCGCTATCAACATAGTTATGTGCGAGGGGTGCGAAGAATCGTGGAAAACCACCGCTTCTTCGCAGTTATGTGCATAAAGGTAATCCGCTACAATGTGTTCGCCGAACACAAAACCATATTTGAACCCCTGCACTGCCACACAGCGGAGCGTATTGTGGTCGTTCTGGTCGCCGGAAGTCATCAAGCCTACGGTGTGGCAGGGATTTTCCTGCAGTTCTTTATCGAGCACACCGTCGCCGATCTGGTCATCCAGACAGAACTGCGAATGTTCAATTGTTACGCGCGCAACATTCTGCAAATTTGCGCCGCTCTGGGTGGGATACATCTTTTCCTTGTTGAGATGCACGCGGAACTCCAGATTTTTTATCGTAAAATGACTTACCGAAAATTTACCGGCAATCTTGGCATCGCTCTTTTTCGGCGCTGCTATGATCGCCCACGGACGCGCTTCAGGATCGTGTTCTTCGGGAGCATTCCAGGTGGAAAACAAAAATGTATTATCTTTGCGCATCGTGCCGAAACGGGTCATATTATGTACGTGATGCTCGTGACTTTTCATAAGAATATAACTGTTGAGCAAACGGCAGGGCATTTCGCCTTCCAGCGCGATATTGGCTTTGCCGGGCGGTATCACCAGCTGGGCACGCAAGGGTTCGCCGTTGTAGGTTTCGCGTCCCGGCGATGCCAGACAGTACCCGTTGGGCCGATAGGGGAAAAATATCTTGCCGCCGCCTTTGGCGTGTACAAAGTCAATGGCTCTCTGAATAGCTGCCGTGTCGTCGGTAACACCGTCGCCTTTAGCACCGAAATCCATAACATTCACCCCGAAAGCCGAGGTATTATGCGCCGAATGGCACACGCACCCCGTCAGTAGCAGTACCGCCAGATTGAGCATAACAGCAACTGCGGTCAGCAATTTGATCATTGAGTTTTTTTGCATAAATTTTTCTCCTTTTTATTGCAAAGATTTTTCAAAACGCTCTATTTCTTCATCCGGCAGCACAGTGGAGCCGCGCCACGATATCTGCGGCGCCGACACAAGGTATTGCGGTACACTGCGCTTGTTTATAATACACTCCAATGCCAGTTCCACGTGCTCCATAAGCGGCACACCAAAACTGGTCAGCGGCACTCTGAAACACTTTCCCACATCCAGATTATCAAATCCGGCAACTTCCACATCTTCCGGCACCTTGACATTATGCAGTGCCAGTTCTGCTATTATGCTCCCTGCAACCGTATCACTGGCAAAAATCAATCTGACCGGGTGCTGTTTGCGCAACTCCAGATAACGCTGCGCCATACCGCGCCCGACCTCAAAAGCACTTGCCTGATCGCCGGCTTCGTGCTGGTAATAAATACACCGGTCATCAAAAAAGAAATCTTCCTGCTGCAGTTTTTTCACCTGATAACAGTCCATACACAAAAAACCGTCTTTGCCGCTCTGCCGGTAAGATTTCAAAAGTTCCCGCAGCAGCTTTGTGCGGTCGATGCCAAAACAGAAAAGCCCCTCCGGAGTTTTCAAACCTGAATCGGAAAAGTTATAGTCCAGAGCAAATCCGCGCATATCTTTCAAAAGCGGCGCTAAAGCTTTCTGCATACGCCGGTCAAGCGGATCATCCTTGTCGAGCGTAAAAGACCCGAAATGCAGAAAATCACGCACTCCGGAGCCTTTCAGCTGTCTCACCGCCTTGAGCAGATCCCGGTGCCCGATCAGCAATGATTCGCGGTTATTTTTTGCCAGAATATCCAACGCATAATTAACTGCACTCATACTTCTGGCTTCAGCGCAGTCCTGTGACAAAAGTACCCCCACCGGAGCCTTGTCCCCGGAGAGGCGCAGCTTCTGGGCACTGCGGTTGACTACATAACCTACGCTTTCGGCATAAACACGCACTTTTTCAGCAGTTTTTTCGCTTATACGGTAATTACCCTGCTTGTAACGGCCGCTCAAACAGACCGACACTAAAGTACGGGACACCCCGACTTTTTCGGCTATATCTTTAAGCGTTATGCCTTTAACCATAAAATTCACCTCATTACGACAATACTGCTGAATCGATTCACATCATTTTCAAATATACACGATTTTCAATGCAATGTCAAGGGTAAAATCAAAAAAATCTGTTTTTTTTATCGTCTGCTGCGGATGATTTCCACCGCCACCGAACCGGCAGATCCGATGGCGTGCGGCTTATCAACAGTTACAGTCACACTGTTGACCAAATCATATTTTTTCAGTATTCCGGCAGCGGCATTTTCAGCAAATGCCTCGATCAGAAAAAAGCTTTTTTCGCGTCCGAGCTGCAAAAGATCTTCTGCCACACTCTGATAATTCACCGATTTACAGAGGTCATCGCTCACCCCAGCCGGTGCAAGATCGCACTCCATAACCACATTTACTGCAAGCGGACGCACAGCCAGCCGTTCATCGGGACGGGTACCGATAACGGTCATAACCGTCAGCTCGCGTATAAAAATCTTATCCATAAAAAATCTCCTGAAAAAACTTCAGTAAAATTTACACGCAAATTCAGCTTAAAGCAATTTTTCCAGCATAAAAAAGCAAAAAAAAAGCTCCGCAAATCCTGCGGAGCTTTCCATATTCAAATTTTATCCGGCAAATATCAGATATTGCCGAGTCCCAGCCAGCTCTGGATGACCGGGGCAAATTTGATAACCACCGGCGCAAAGACCACACTGACCATACTCATAAGTTTGATCAGAATGTTCAAGCTCGGACCGCTGGTATCTTTGCACGGGTCGCCGACAGTATCGCCGATGACCGCAGCGCCGTGAACCGGGTTCTTGGTGCCGTCAGCAAGTTTCTTGCCGCCGTGGTTGCCCTTTTCAATAAACTTTTTGGCATTGTCCCAGGCACCGCCGGCGTTGTTCAGCAATGTCGCCAGCATAAATCCGGCAACCAGACCGCCTGCCAACAGACCAATGACCCCGGCAACACCCAGCACCAGACCGGTAACAACCGGAACAATGATCGCCAGCAGAGAGGGCACGATCATCTCTTTCTGGGCTCCGGCGGTGGAAATTTCCACGCAGCGGGCATAATCGGGCTTTTCAGTACCGTTCATAATACCGGGCATTTCGCGGAACTGACGGCGCACTTCTTCAACCATAGCACCGGCAGCGCGTCCCACAGCCTTCATTGTCATAGCGCAGAAGATGAACGCCATCATACCGCCGACAAACAAACCGCAGATCAGATAAGGATTCATCAGATGCAGTGTAAAGTATTCCACCAGACCGGGAATATCTTTGATCTGCGCAGCAAGCGCCTTGCCTTCAGCTGTGGCAAGATCCACGCCTTTCATCAGGCAGAGTTTGGCTTCTTCCAGATAGGCAGCCAGCAAAGCCATAGCGGTCAGCGCCGCCGAACCGATAGCAAACCCCTTGCCGGTGGCGGCAGTGGTGTTGCCCAGACTGTCAAGCGCATCGGTGCGTTCGCGCACTTCGTGCGGCATACCCGACATTTCAGCGTTACCGCCGGCATTGTCGGCAATCGGGCCGTAAGCGTCGGTCGCCAGAGTGATACCCAGCGTGGAAAGCATACCCACTGCCGCAAAACCGATACCGTAAAGCCCCATTGAGAAGTTGCTGAAACCGCCGGCAAAACCGAACGCACAGAGAATGCCTGCGCAAACTGTAATTACCGGAATACCGGTTGAATACATACCCGTGGCAAGACCGTCGATAATGGTTGTAGCAGGACCCATAACCGCCTGTGCGGCAATACCTTTGGTAGGTTTGTATTCATCGGAAGTAAAGTATTCAGTAGCCTGACCGATAATCACGCCGCAGAGCAGACCGGCAACCACCGAACCGAAAAGGCCCCAGGTGATGAAGTTGAGTTTGACCAGCACTGCCAGAGCAATCAGGATAAGTATTGAGCTGCCCAGAGTACCGGTCAGCAGACTGTTGAGAAGATTCTTCTGCGAAGCACCTTCTTTGCAGCGCACCATAAGCATACCGAAAATCGAGAAAATCGTACCCAGACCGCCGACGATCATCGGAGCCAGGATAAGCTTGAGCGCACTTGCCAGTTCAAACTGTGCAGCGCCCACTGCCACAGCAGCACCCAGACTGGCAGTCGCCAGAATCGAACCGCAATAGCTTTCGTAAAGGTCAGCACCCATACCGGCAACGTCACCGACATTGTCACCGACGTTGTCAGCAATGGTAGCCGGGTTGCGGGGGTCGTCTTCCGGAATACCGGCTTCGACTTTACCCACCAGGTCGGCACCGACGTCAGCAGCCTTGGTGTAGATACCGCCGCCGACACGCGCAAACAATGCCTGGGTGGAAGCACCCATACCGAAGGTAAGCATTGTAGTGGTGATCGCCACATATTTTTCCGGAACCGTGCAATTGGCTTTGACAAGTTCCAGACCGAAAACATCCAGACCGCTTGCCATATTAGCAGCAGTAAAGATAAATTTATCAAGGATCACATACCACAAACAGATATCCAGCAAGCCGAGACCGACCACCACCAGCCCCATAACAGCGCCGGAGCGGAAAGCCACCTGCAAACCGCGGTTGAGTCCTTCGCTGGCAGCCTGCGCAGTACGGTTGCTGGCGGCAGTAGCAGTGCGCATACCGATATAACCGCAGAGACCACTGAAGAAACCGCCGGTAAGAAATGCCACCGGAACAAACGGATTCTGCAAGCCGAAGTATGCCAGCACGGCAAAAAGCACGAACAGCACAGCAAAAACCCAGCCGACGATCTTGTACTGACGGAAGAGGTATGCCATTGCACCTTCGCGCACATAACCGGCAATCTCTTTCATCTTATCACTGCCCTCATTGGCGGCAATCATCTTCTTGTAAAAGACCACTGCAACCACCAGAGCCAACACCGAAGCCACCGGAGCAACCAGCCACAGTGTCTGCAGTTTGCAAACCGCTGCATTGCAAGCTTCTGCAGCCTGTGCCGCCGGGGCAACAGCCAATACCGCCAATGCGGCACCGAACAATTTTTGGATCATTTCCATGACCTCCTTGTAATAGATTTGTATAGTGCAATACCCGCCGGAACAGTATGCTTTTTTTCTGCAAACACACCGCCTTGAACATATTGCGAACCCGTGGTAAACTGTTTTTTTGCACAAAAAAAACGGCGGCAAGCCTCTGACCGACCGGTATTGTGTATCAAAAAAAAACAGCTTTATAACTATAACCCCTTTTTGTGAATTTGCAAGTTTCAATAAGCAATGTTATATTAAGAAAAGGAGAGAAATATGTATTATATTGCACTTATTTCAGCGAAAAGTACATATTTTCAGCATATTTGAACAAAAATATATCTTTGGAGAGATAAAAATGTCAGTCATTCTTTTTCAGGGCGACTCCATTACCGATTGCAGCCGCAGCCGCGATGTTGTTAATACCCACCCGCAGAATCCTGCTATGTATGGCGCCGGATACGCAAATTTGCTCAGCGGGCAGATCAAATATAAATATCCGGAACGGATGTATGATTGTATCAACCGCGGAATCTCCGGCCACCGCGTGGTGGATCTTTATGCGCGCTGGAAGATCGATGCACTGAATCTGAATCCTGAACTTATCTCCATACTGATCGGGGTCAACGATGTCTGGCACGAAAAATCCCGTGCCAACGGTGTGGAACCGGAACGCTTTGAACTGATTTACCGGATGATGCTTGAGTGGACAAAAAAAGTTCTGCCGGAAGTCAAGCTGGTGATTATGGAACCATTTGTCCTGCGGACGGACGAGGTAGTCTCTGAAGACTTTTTCAACGATGTAAAAGTCCTTGCCGCCATTGCCCGTAAGATCGCCGGAGAATTTGATGCCGTATTTGTTCCGCTGCAGGATAAATTCGATGCCGCTGCCCAACTTACCCCCAACTCTTACTGGCTGTTCGACGGAGTGCATCCCACCGTTGCCGGGCATCAGCTGATTGCTGAAGCCTGGATGAATGCCGCCGGTAAACTTATGGAGCAATAAATTATGAAAATACAGCTTGGTGAAACAATTCAGGATCAGACTTGCGTTATTGAGTATTTTGTCCATTCTGCCGGAAAAGCTCGCGGTATGGTCATAGTCTTCCCCGGCGGCGGTTACGGACACCTTGCTCCGCACGAAGCAACACCGGTGGCGCAGAAATTCTACGATATGGGTTTTAATGCGGCAGTCTGTTATTACCGGGTCAAGCCGGTAACTTATCCGCAGCCGCTGGAAGATGCGCGCAACGCGGTAAAATACACGCGCCAGCACGCAGCTGAACTCAATACCCTGCCCGACAAGATCGCGGTGCTGGGATTTTCTGCCGGCGGCCATCTGGCGGCAATGGTATCGAATATGCCCGGCAGTGCGGAAGCACGGCCGGATGCATCGATCCTCTGCTACCCGGTATTGAGCTGCCGCGAGGATATCGCGCATAAAGGCAGTTTTTACAACCTTTTCGGCAATCAGCTGCCGATGGAAGAATACAAAGATTTCAGCTGGCCGGATGCTGCTCACAGCGATACTCCGCCGGCGTTTCTGTGGCACACTATGACCGATTCCGGGGTGCTGCCGGAAAACAGTATTGAGTACGCGCTTAAACTCAAAAAACTCAATATCGATGTTGAATTGCACATCTATCCGCAAGGTCCGCACGGCTTGAGTCTGGGCAACCGACCGGGGCACGAAAACTTGTATAAGGAAATAACCACCTGGCCGGAACTCTGCAAAACCTTTCTTGAAAACCGTGGCTGGTAAAATATTATGACTTGGGGTATCTTCATTGAAGGCGTGCTGCTGGGGGCGGCACTGGCTATGGACGCTCTTGCTGCTTCAGTGGCTCTGGGGGCAGCGGGGCGCCGGAGCTTTGCGTGGACACGGGTATTGATCACTGCCGGATTTTTCGGTTTTTTTCAGTTTATTATGCCGCTCATCGGCTTTCTCGGCAGCAGTTTTGCCGAAAAACTGGTACACAGCTGCGGCAACTGGATAGCCGGAATACTGCTTATCGGCATCGGCATAAAGATGTTCTTTGACCGTGACAATGCAGAAGCAATGAAGTTTTCGCTGCCCCGCGTGACAACTCTGGCGGTTGCAACAAGCATTGATGCGCTGGTCGTAGGTGTCAGTTTCCGCTGTCTTGAGCGTACCGGCATCATCCCCGAATTGCTGATAATCGGAATAGTCACTTTTCTGATATCCGCGGCCGGTTGTCTGATCGGCCGCTGGTCGGGTAAATTACTGGGCAACCGCTGCACGATCCTGGGAGCGGCTGTATTAGTACTGCTGGGCTTGAAGATAATAATTTTCAGCTGATTTGAGGAATCTCTGCTGCAATGACAATGCGGGAAAAATTTCTGCAGTATCTGGCGCGTGAAAAACAGGCCAGTAAACACACCGTCAACAGTTACGACCTTGACTTGCAGCAATTTATCCAGCTGATGGCAGGCGACGACCGGGAATTTGACAACTGGGCAAAGTTCAGTTGCGATGATGCACGCAGTTATCTGCAGGAGCTGCATAAGTTGTCACTTTCGCGCAACAGTATAGCGCGGAAACTTTCCAGTATGCGCAGTTTCTACAAATTTCTGCAGCTTTCCGGCGCAGTGGAATCCAATATATTTATGCGGATGCCGGCACAGGGCAGAGAACGCAAACTGCCGCAGGTGATGAGTCTGAACTCCATTGAAGTATTGATCAATTCTGTGGAAAGTTACTGGCAGAGCCAGCTTGCCAATAATCTGGCAAAAAATGCTCAACTGGCGGCATTTGCCTCCGCCCGCGACCGGGCGATGATTGAAGTTATTTACTCCGGCGGCTTGCGTATAAGCGAAGCTGTAGGGATAAATCTCAAAGATCTGGATATATTTTCCGGCACGGTCATAGTACACGGTAAAGGCAAAAAAGAGCGGCTCTGCGCACTCGGACGCCCTGCCCGCACTGCATTGCGTAATTACCAGCAGCAGCGGCGGCAGCGTCCGGCGGAAAATACACCGTCGGCACCGCTTTTTGTCAACCACAACGGCACCAGAATAACCCCGCGCAGTTTTCAGCGCAATTTAAAAGCCTATCTGCAGGCGGCGGGACTGCCGCCGGATTTCACTCCGCATAAACTGCGCCACAGCTTTGCTACGCACCTGCTGGATGCCGGTGCAGATTTGCGGAGCGTTCAGGAAATGCTCGGTCACGCCAATTTGGGAACCACGCAAATTTATACTCACGTAAGTACGGAACGGCTGAAAGAAGCTTACCGCAAAGCACATCCCCGTGCAAAAAAATAGTCTAATCCTGTTTCCGGTTCCGTTCTATTGCCGGTATAATTATCAGCATCAGCGGTATCATACAGAGCATAAGGATACCGGCAAAAGCAAACACTCCCCGGGTTCCGGTCCAGGCAATCACTGCGCCGCCGGTAACAGCGCCGAACATACCGCCGAACATACGGAAACTGGCACTCCAGCCGAATGCAGTTCCGCGCCGCTCCTTGCTGACAGTGTGCGAAAGCATTGCCAGAAAGATCGGCTCCAGCCCGCCGGCGGCAAAAAATACACAAAATCGGGCAATACCCAGAACCGCCAGTGATTGCGCCGTTGACTGCAGCAGCATAAAACACCCCGCTGCCGCCATTGCCGGAACGGTCAACCGCAGCGGCTTGCAGCGATCACTCAAAAAGCCGAAAAACACCCCGGAAAGCATCCCGCCGCAAGCCGTCAGCGCAGTTATCCAACCGGTATTCAATGCAGCCCGTTCCACGCCGCTGATAAGTTCCACCAGCAATGCCAGAAACGGCTCATCACAGCGCCGCGCCCACGCAAAAGTAAAGAGCAGACCGATTATGATCCAGACACTGATACTGAAATCCGGCAGCAGTTTCCGGATACTTTTCTGTTTTTTTTCCGCACTTTTCACCGGCGGTGTAAAATTTTCGTTCACGCCGAACAAAGTCAGCAGACCGCCGACGGCAAACATTGCTCCGCTGGCAACAAATGCGGTCATATATCCGCAATAGTGCACCACCACGCCGCCGACAAGCATCCCCAGCATATTGCCCGACCAGAATGCCGAACTCAAAGTCCCTAACGCAAAGCCCTGATGTTCATCGGGTGTGGTCACCGCCACCAGCGCCTGTGCCGCTGAAACTGTTCCGGAAAAAAACGATGATATACAGCGCATAACCATCAGCAGCCCCCAATTGGGCATAAAATACAGTGCCGGAAAGGTTACAGCGGTGATAAAATATGCCCGCAGCAGCATAAGTTTGCGTCCGAAACGGTCCCCCACCGCTCCCCAGATCGGATTAGCAATGCAGAAACTGACCAGTCCCACCGAGAAAAAGATCGATACAGCGATAGCCCGCGCCTCATCGGTCATACCGAATTTTTCACGCAGAAAAAGCGGTATAAAGGGTATCACCAGCGATGTACCTGCCATTGCCAGCAGCTGTCCTATCCAGATACACGCCAGATTGCGTTTCCAGGAAATCTTGAGAGTATCAGACATTTTTCAACTCCCGCTGTACTATTTCCTGCAATTCTTTTTGCAAATTCGGAGTAAAATCTGCATTGCAGCAGCCGTTTTCCGCAGCAAATCCGGCCAGCGGCCAGAATCGTATTTCATCGATTTCATCAACGGCAAACTCAAACGGTCCGTCACAGTAAAGTTTGAATACTGTCACATTTTCCGATTCAATATCGTTGCGGATCTGACTGGTAAAGTAAAATTCCAATTCCGCGTTGTCAACACCCAATTCTTCAGCAAGTTCGCGCCGCGCGGCAGCTTCAATGCTTTCGCCGGCATCAACGTGACCGCCGACGGCGGTATCCCATTTACCCGGCTGGATATCCTTGGCAAGCGAACGCTTCTGCAAAAGTATATTCTTACCTTGAGCATCAAACACCACAATGTGTACTGAACAATGGATCAGCTCCGGATTGCCGTGGCACTCACTGCGCGGAAAAACTCCGCGGTAACTGCCGTCCGGATAATAGACATCAAACATTTCGCTCATCACAATTCAACCGCCGTCTTTATCAGAAACAATATTTACTTTTCAATATCCTTAAGCAATATGTATGCAGCATCGCTGCCGCGCAGAGAAATCACACTGTCCAGCAATCTTATCCGCAGCAGATCGCCCAGCGGGGCGTGCCCTTCCAGTGTCAGAACTGCACCCGGCACCAGCCCCATATCGGCAAACTTTTTCTGACCTTTAAGCGATGCACTTATATAGGCAATGGTACCGCTGTATCCCTCTTCCAGATCATTGAGCGCCAGCAGATCTTCCACCGGCAGAACTTCGGGCATCGACTCAAAACCTTCTCCGAGCTTTTGGCGCAGTCCGGCATCACCGGCAAGTATTTCTGTAAGCAGTGTAAGGCGTTCAAGCACTGTTTCATCGATATCGTGTTCGACCTTGCAAGCAGTTATATCGGCCTGTGCGTGCGGCAGCTGCAGAACTTCTTCAAAAAACCGGCACAACCCCTGATGCCGGCTGCGGATATCCGCTGCCGCCTGCGCCCCGGCAGCAGTCAAAACCACCGGCTGATGCGGCTTGTACTCAATAAGATCCCGTGCCGCCAGCGCCTGCAGGGCATTGGTCACCGATGGCATCTTGACCATCAGCCGTTCGGCAAGTTCTTTGCTGTGTGCGTGACCGTTGGCATCGATAAGGTCGGCAATAGCTTCCAGATAATCTTCCAGACTGCTGGATATACGGCGGATTGCACTCATAAAAACACTCCTGTTTAAAATTATACTCATCAAACTTTGACAGGTATAATTTAGCACAAAAAGCTGTTTTTACAATTTTTTTACTGCGGAATAATCCCCGGAATATCCGCAACTTACTCTGCGGAAAAAGATCGAAACAACAAAAACCAACATATACACCGGTACCAGCATCCAATAAAAATAATGCAAAGTAGCATTCAGATCGCCTTCCACCAGTACTATTCTGTAAATCAGCGCCGCCAGCAAATAACCGGCTGCGCTGGCAATATTGCTGCACAAACTGCTGACAGAAACAGCCTGATCGACCCACGCTTTATCAGCCAGCCGCCCGCTGGCAATATTGAGGCTTATACCCAATATGCACGCTACGATACCACCGCCGGCATCCCAGCAAAGCACAGAAAAAATCGGCAATATCCAAATCTGGCGCCAGAAAACACAAAACAGCACCGCTCCGGCAAGCATCAGCCCCGAAAGCCAGACAAAGACTTTGCCGTATCCCCAGCGGTCGATTATTTTTCCGGAAACCGGCAAAAGCAGATTTGCACACAAGCTCAACGAAGTCATAATCACCGAAAGCATCATCATACTCATCTTGACAACTTCCAGAAAATATACTATTATATAAGTAACCGCCATACAGTTCAGCGAACAACGCAGCGCACTCAGCAGCATAAGCCAGCGGTATTGCCGGTCTTTTACCGGCAGCAGCAGCTGCTGCCAGCTGAAACGTTTTTGAGTACTGCACCGGCTTCCCGGCAACTTGACTTTATTCAATATCATAACTGCCGGGACTTCGAACAGCAGTCCGAGCAGCAGCAGAAAACCGAACAGCAGCATAAATGACATATCGCTCCAGTTTCTGCACATATCCAGCACCCCTGCCATCGGCAGCATCAGCAGCAGTGCCGGCAGCCCCAGTACCAGAGTCATTACACTGACATTGTAATTGTAGGTTTTTTCCGGAATCACCTGCCGGTAGATCACCACAAGCATATTATTGCCGAAAACCGCCGCCAGCATACTGATACTCAAAACAATCGATACCGCCACCGCCAGATGATTTTTATTGTCAATGATCATCCACAGAAAAGGCAGCATTACGCCGCACGCCACGCGCAGAAAAGCACAACTGCCGCACCAGAATGTGTAATTTTTGAGCTTGCTCAACTGCGAACTGAATAATGTGTAGATCACTGCCGGCAGCAGACTGGAAAAAACCTTGATCGTACCGAAAAAACTTATATCGATTTTCATACGCAGCAGCAAACTGTCAATAAACAGCACACTGCCAACCATTGTCAGCGAACAACTGACCAGCAGATTGTACCAGTAAAGCAAATGTACTGCTGAACTGTTTTTGCGGTAGATTTTCATAATCTTTCTTTCCGGCAGGAAGGTATCTTTTCTGTCAAGTGCAATACTGTAATGCAAAAAGCAAAATTTGCAAGAATATATATATTGTTTCTATAAAATAAATGCTTTTTACAGCATAAAAACCGGCGTTCCACCTTTAAGGAGAAACGCCGGTATATAGCCTATACAGCGATCGGCTGCCGTCAATTACTTGTCAGCTTTGACCGCATCAGCAACAAAGTTCCACACTTTGTTGTTGAGAATTTCGCTCTGCAGAGCTTCGATCGCGCCGTTCTTTTCCATCATAGCACGCAGTTCAGCGGGCTTTTTGCGATAGTAGCGGCTCATCATTTCGATTTCACGATCGACTTCGGCAGCGCTCACAGTGATATTTTCCAGCTTGGCGATCTTGCGGAAAACCAGTTCGCGGCGCAGCTTGGCACTGGCTTCGACCTTGGCTTCGGCGCGGTTGGCTTCCAGATTCTTCTTGAATTCTTCAGCATCTTCTTCGCTCTTGACAGTTTCCTGGGCCTTGCGCTGCAGAGCATCGGCAGTTTCGGCTTCCAGCAGACCGGCGGGCAGTTCAAATTCGCCTACCGCAGCGGAAATCTTTTCGTAAACAGCAGTACGAACGGCTTCGCGGCGCTTGCCTTCGGCTTCCGCCTGCAGACCGCCCTTGAGCATATCGCGCAGCTTATCGATGGAGTCCATACGCAGTTTGGCAGCCAACTCTTCATCGGTAAGTTCTTTGCGGCGCTGGACATTGACCACCTTGACGGTGTACTTGACAGTTTTGCCGGCCAGAGCGGCTTCGCGGTAATCGGCAGGATAGACACTGTCAAAGGTATATTCCTTACCGGCTTCGGCACCGGTCAGAGCTGCAACGCAGCCGGGGATGTATTCGGGTTCAGCCAGCCACAGGAAGGTACCTTCGGCCTTGACCTGACGCTTCAGACCGGCAGAGGCATCTTCAGCAACTTCAAAGTCGGAAGTATAATCGACTTTGAGCATATCTTCTTTGGCAGCCGGCTCAGTGATTTCGGCAAATTCAGCATACATCTTGCGATACTGTTCGACGCGGTCGTTGAGTTCTTTTTCATCAACTTCAGCAGCCGGGACATCAACTTCCAGACCTTTGTATTCAAAGTCGGCAATCTGCGGAGCCAGGTCGATCTGCAGAGTAAATTTGTATTCTTTGCCCAGTTCGATAACAGCTTCTTCCGGCATCCGGCAATAGACCACTTCCAGCTTTTCGCCGTCAGAAAGGCGTTCAAAAGCCGCCGACATAAAGCGGCGCTTAAGTTCGTCCTTGAGGTCATTTTCAAAACGTTTGACGATCATTGCTTCCGGAGCCTTGCCGCGGCGGAAACCGGGGACTGCCACATAGTTGGCAAAAGCCTGTGCGGCAATGCTGGTTTCGGCCTTCACCCGGTCAACGGTTACGGTGAAGTCGCAAAAGCGGCCCAATGCGCCATCTTCGCGCACTGCAAGTTCGAGAGCCTGAGAAAGAGTCTGCTTGGCCATTTTTAATCTCGCTTTCCAAAAGTTTATTAATGATAAAATTCAGGTATTTCCTTTTTCAACCAGTTCACACACAGGGTGTATGCAATCTGAATTAATTAATATAGCACCGTTTTCCGCATTTCGCAAACTAAAAAAATGCTTTTTTATCACACTTTACCGTCAGGCGGGGATTTTATCAATGTAAAACTTGCCAAACAGTTTAACAGGATGTATTGTATGAGTGTTATATTTATAACTCAATCAAGGTTATCAGGCTATGAAAAAATCACCGGTTCTCGCCGCAGTAAAGGCGGTTTTTCTGGATATGGACGGAACGATCTATCACGGCAGCAAACTTTATCCGTCCACGCTGCCTTTTCTAAACTTTCTGAAAAAACACCATATCAAATGGAACTATTGCACCAACAACACCACCCGCAGCAAAGAAGAATATGTAAAGCATCTTGCCAAATTCGGTCTGGAAAGCTGCGTAGAGGAGTTTTATACCTCAACAGACTTTCTTGCCGATGTACTGCACGATGAGTACCCCGCAGTAAAAAAACTT
Source organism: Victivallaceae bacterium (assembly GCA_045587205.1). Classification (GTDB taxonomy): domain Bacteria; phylum Verrucomicrobiota; class Lentisphaeria; order Victivallales; family Victivallaceae; genus SIG78. The sequence continues at coordinate 52,009 of JAZNBV010000025.1, read as the reverse complement.
TTTGTGCTGGGAGTACCGGCAATGCATCAGGAACTGCAGAGTTACGGCTTTGAGATCGTCGATGACGCCCCGGATGCGGTGATCGTATCGTTTGATAAGACTCTCACCTACGACCGGCTCTGCAAAGCGGCGTGGTTCGCCCAATGCAATATTCCGGCATTTTCCAGCCACCCGGATTACTTCTGCCCCACCGATCAGCCGACGGTGCTGGTAGATTCGGGTGCGATCACGCGCTGCGTGGAACTGGCAAGCAACCGCAAACTCATCCAGCTTGGCAAGCCCCACGGCGGATTTCTGACCCGTGCGGCGGCGCGCCTGGCTTTGCGGCCATCTGAAACCATAATGATCGGCGACCGGCTCGCCACTGATATAGCCAGCGGCGTCAACGCCGGAACTCTCACCTGCCGTATCACCGGAGAAGGTGCCGACCTTGCCAGTTACGCCGATGTGACACCCGATTTCAGCTGCGACAATCTGGGCGAACTGCAGGCGATCTGGGAAAAAGCCCTCGATCAGTAAAAAAAGGATCATTGGTTTATGCGTTACATCACTCTGCCTGAAAATATTGAAACCGGATATTTTGTACTGGATAACGGAGCGCTCGCCGCAGTTCCGGAAGTTATAAAAAAGGCGTTCCCCGGCTGCTGTGTACAGATCATTGCCGACGGCAACACTTATAAAGCCGCAGGGGAAAAAGTATTCCAGCTCTGCAATGAAAACGGCTTACAGACTTATGAACCGATCGTGCTGCCGGCAGATCCCCGACCGCACCCGGACTACTCGCTTTCTCAATCTCTGGCGCAGCAGCTGCCCGTTGACTGCGTACCTGTGGCAGTCGGTTCCGGAGTGATAAATGACCTTGTCAAATGTGCTGCGGATATCTGCAAAAAGCGCTATTGCTGTGTAGCAACAGCCTGCAGTGTGGATGGCTATACTTCCAACGGCGGAGCTATGAGCGTGGATCAGCTCAAAAAAACGGTTCCCTGCCCTGCACCTTATGCTTTGATAGCCGATACAGCTGTTATGCAGACTGCTCCACTGGAGATGCTGGCTTCCGGCTACGCTGATTTAATGAGCAAAGTCACCGGCGGTGCCGATTGGATCATTGCCGATGAACTGGGTATTGAAAAGATCGCTCCGGCAATATGGAGTCTGGTGCAGGATGATCTGCGCGACAATCTTGCCGATCCCGGCAATATGGAAAAAATCTTCCTCGGCCTTGCTGCCACCGGCTACTCTATGCAGATGTATCACGATTCGCGACCGGCATCCGGTGCCGAACACCTCTGCAGCCACGTTTGGGAAATGGAAAAACTCTCTTGCAACGGTCAGGAGATATCGCACGGCTTCAAAGTCGGCATCGGCTTGCTTGCCGTATCCCAACTGCAGGAATTTGTCATCAACACCACCGTGGAACAGGCGCGCAAACTCGCCGCCGCACCGCTGGATGAAGATGCACGCCAAAAAGAGATCGCCGATTTGCTCAAACTTGATTGCTACGGCAGCAATGTAAGCACTCTGGCTATGGGAAAATCGCTGTCCGGCGCTGAATTGCAGAACCGTCGCGAACACATTTTCGCTGCGTGGGGCAATCTGCAGAAGCGCCTGGCAAAGCAATTACTGCCGTCATCTGAATTGCGGAAAATGCTTAAAAATGCCGATGCGCCGACCCATTTTTCGCAGATCGGACTTTCTTACGCGCAATACATCCACGGTATAAAAACTGCCCAGCTTATCCGCAAACGCTACACGGTGCTGGATATGCTTTACGAAACCGGACTTCTGGATGCAGCAATAAACACCATTCAGGATATAAAGCTGTAAAAACAGGGATTTGATTTATGTTTGAATCTCAAATCAAAGTCGCCTTTACCGGTCCGGATACCGGCTGTTGCCGAGTGCGATTCAATATTTTGGAAATCAATGACCCGTCGCTGCATTAAAAATACTTCAAAAAATGTGCAAAACTCAACAAGCCTTATTCCATTACCTGCACAAAAATCCGCTGAACAGAACCGCAGTTCTGCTTACTGGATTTTTTTGCCTGCATTTTGCCTCTATTGCTTGCGTAACACTATTTCTGCCTCAACAATTTTTCACTGCATAACTTTTTCAGCAATTTTAAGTCCGTCAATGGCGGCGGAAACGATTCCTCCGGCATACCCGGCACCTTCGCCGGCAACATAAAGGTTTTTGCAGGAACTTTCCAGCGTTTCCGGATTGCGGGTCAGCCGTACCGGACTGGATACACAGCTTTCGATCCCTACGCAGTTGCCGTCGGCAAAACCACGCATAAGTTTATCAAAGTGTTTGAAAGCCATTGTAAAACGGTCGGCTATCTTTCTGCCCAGCAGCTCATTAACTGGTGCCGCTTTCAGCCCCAGCCGGGCGGAACTTTCTTTATTAAGCAGTTCTGCTTTGCCGCGCATAAAGGATTTTATGCTCTGTGCCGGGAAAGTGTAATCACCGCCGCCCGCGGCAAAACAGCGTTTTTCAAGCGAATTCAAAAATCCATACGCTTCAGCTGCACTGGAAAATGAATCTCCGGGAACAGTGGTGATTATTGCTGAATTGGCGAATTTGCCCGAACGCGCGCGTAAACTCATACCGTTACTGCACAACTGATTTGCCCAGCCGGTAGCAGGGACGATCTCGCCGCCCGGACACATACAGAAAGTCGTTACTCCCTCGCCGGCGATTTTCTGCGGCGATTTGGCAACCATATTATACTCTGCTGCCGGCAGTGCCGACGGCCGCGGCGAAAATCTGTATTGCCGGAAATCGACAAACTCCTGCAAATGCTCCACCCGGCACCCCAACTGAAAACCTTTGAATTCCCAGTGCAGAAAACCAGTCAGCATTTGCGTAAGATCCCGTCCGCCCAACCCGTGGGCAAAAATAACTTTGGGGGCAAAAATCTTTTCACCATCAGCAAGGATCACACCTTTACACACATTATTTTCCACAATTATGCTGCTTACCGCCGCGCCGTAACGGAAGGTACCGCCCTTTGCAGCAATGCGTTTCTGCATATTTTTTACTATATCCAGCAAAAGGTCACTGCCCAGATGCGGACGCTTGAGGTATGCTGTATCCTCTGGAGCACCGGCATCGATCAGAGTTTGCAGCACAAAATCCGCCCGCGGATCGTGAACACGGGTATAAAGTTTGCCGTCAGAAAAGGTTCCGGCACCGCCGGAACCGAACAGCAGATTGCTTTCGCTGTTCAGAACCCGGCCGGCAAAAAAATCTTCGCAATCCTTCACGCGCTTATCTATATCAAAACCCCGGTCAAGGATAAGCGGTTTGCAGCCGGATTCCGCCAGCGCCAACGCAACAAGCAAGCCGGCGGGACCGGTTCCGACCACCACCGGATGCATAAGTTTTCTGCTGCAGTCGGTAAATTCAACCGTGGGAGCCAGCCCGCCGGAAAGGTATTCGTTTTCGCTCAAAACCGCTCCCGCGCGGGAAACACTTCCGGCAACGGCATCATCCACTTCGATTCCCAGCGTGTAGATCAACTCCGGATCACCGCGCCGGGAATCGATACTTTTTGCCCAGATGCGGTAAGTTTGATTCAGCAATTCAGGCGGTATATGCAGAGATTCGGCGATCACACCGTGCAGATTTTCGTCCACACAATCGCTGACAAAAGGCATACGCAAAGCGTTGACACGGAAATTTTCCAGTTTCAAAAACATAATCTTTTATGCCTGATTGCGCACCACACGGTCAATACCGTAGGCAATGAACGCCACCGTGGGGGTCAGACCGGCAATCACCGGGTTGACATACCCCTGCTTACCGAGCACCAGAAAAATTTCGGCGGCAACAATGTAGGCAACAATGATCCCGACTGCGGTCACGATCGAAGACAATATACCGGTACGCTCGCTTTTGGTAGCCAGCGGGATCCCCAGAAAACACGCCAGAAAGCACGACCACGGGAACGCCAGCCGGTAAAAGAAGACAGTCCAGTAAACATTGCGGCTGCGCTGCGACATATCTTTGGTACGCACCACCAGGTCAAAAATCACCCAGCTGGGCAGATCTTCCACAGGTTTGATCGAATACTGTATATCCACCGGAGTTTCAGTTGCCTCTTTGTTTGAAAGCACAAAACGCGGCATCTTCTTTGCCGGCTTGGCAAACAATCCGTCCGAACTGTATTCGGATACAGAAAGATCCTCAAATATCCACCCAACAGAATCCTTATAAATGGCGTTTTTGGCAGTAAGGTCTTTTTCCAGCGTGCCGTCATTGCGGTAGAACTTCACTGATACATCATACTGTTTGCCGTCTTTTGCCGCCACGCCCAGCGCACCATCGGACTCTTCCGGCAGCTGAAAGAGCCAGGTACGGCGTTTATCCGGACTGCGGTAGGTAAGTTTCTGATCCTCAATGGTCATTTTCTTTATATCTCCGGAACCGATCGCCATCAGGTTGCCGGCCTGCCGTTCCGTGTAAGGCACCAACCCCTCGTTGAACCAGATATTGACAAAAGTGGTGATCAAACCGACTATCAATATTGAATAACCGCACCGGAAAAGCGACACGCCGGACGCACGCATTGCCGTTACTTCCATATTTTTACCGAAAGTCGCCATTGTCCACATACACCCCAGCAAAGTGGCTATGGGCAGAATAAAGCGGATATTGCCGGGGATCTTCAAAAGAAAATATGGCACATAAAGTTCCCACGACGCATCGTTATCCATAAAGTCTGAAAGGTCGTCCAGCACATCGCTTAAAAGAAACAATATTGTGGAAACCAGCAGCAAAATGGAAAATTTGATCATAAATTCCCGGAATATGTAGCCGTCAAGGGTCGGCATATAAAACCACACTCTTTTCTGGCGGCCGGCAAGGTTATTTTCCTGCATAAAAAAGGGTCCTTCTTTCATAAAAACCGGCACGGAACTCCCCGCTCCGGAACAATCACAGGAATACTATACCCCGTTCCGGCACGGATTTCCACTTATTTAACACCTTTTTTGGCAAAAAAATTGCTGTGCGGTATTGCACAGAGAACATTTTGGCGATATATTAATTAAAATTGTAAATTTTATGAAAAGCGAGTGTGCACTTATGACTACCGATGAATTATTGATGCGTGCTGCAGAAGACTGCAGTCTCTTCAACCTCAATGCCGCTTTGAAAGCGCTCCGCGAACACAACAACAACCACGATTTGAGCGAATTAGCAGATCAGTTCCAGCTGCTCTGGGAAAATTTCCCCGAAGAACCCGAACTCGAACAGGCTCAATTCTGTCTGGAAGCTGCCAAACTCCGGATTCCCGACAGCGCGGTTTTCCGTCAGGTTCTGGCGGCGGCGATCAAAGCTGTTCTGCCGCCTTATCTCTGCAAAGCCGGCGTGCTGCGTGCCGTCGGGCTGCGCGACAGCGCGGTGCATCCCAACGAAGTTATGCGCCGTATCGAACGGCTTATGGCAATCAAGTCCGGTGTAATGACCTATGTTTTTGACTCCGCCCGCTGGGGTATGGTAACCAATGTTGATGCACTCAACGCCACAGTAGCGGTCAATTTCAACGAAGGCGGCGCAATGGGTATCAGTCTGGACAAGATGCTCACCCGCGGTTACTTCTTCAAAAACTCCGTTGCCACCAACAAACTCACAGCTCCGGCAAAGCTGCTGCAGCTTTCCGGGAATGATTTCCGCGCCATTGTCACCGAACAGAGCGTGGTGCATTTGAGCGAAGGTATGATCAAGGCAATGGCAGAACGGTTGCTGGTGCCGCATACACTCAATACCGAAGCTTTTGAAAAATGGTTCTCCAGCGAAAGCGCTCCCAAACCTGTCGCGGCACCTGCCAAGCGCTGCGCGGCGACCGCCCGCAGCCTTAAAGAAATGGATCTGCTGCTGGATGATGAACTTAAAGCCGGATGCAATGAAATCGACGAAGCAATGGCTGCATCGTTTGCCGCATTCTTCACAAATCTGAAAACCGATGTTGCAATGCGCGAAGCCAAACTGCTCTGCTCAATCATTGCCAAGATTGCCGACCGCGTACAGAAAAGCAGTTGGGAAACGGTGCTGGCTCCGCTGAAAGGCAAAGCGCCTTTCTGGCCCGAAGATCCGACCACTGCCAAATTGGAAATATTGGAAGTGTGGGGAACTCTGGCAGTAAAGATTTCCGGCAAACTCGCCCAGGTCACCACCGTAGTGTTTGATGACGAATACCTGACCTATCTGGCAGTGCGTCTGCCGCTCAAGAGCATCAATGTCTGCGCTGAACTGCTGGATGCGGAACTCCTGGATCTGGTTTTCGCCAATCCGCCGCTGATGACCGCAGATTTACTGCTCTGGAGCTGGAAAAACCGCAAAAAGCACCCCTCGCTGGAAGAACTCATCCGCCTGGAAAATGTGGTGGTGGCTCTCAACTACAGCCGTCTGCCCAAGGAATGGGGTGCCGCCCAGCGCGAACTGCACTCGCTGCTGCTGGATAAAAAAGATTTCCAGGAATACATTGTCAAAACTGCCGGCAATGATGTGCCTGCGCTGGTTTCCGCGCTTGCCGGGGCATCGACCTTCACCACCGGTGAACGCCAGAGTCTGCTGGTCAAACTTTCCAATTACAGCAAAGCCATCCGCGAACACCTCGAAGCCGGTGCCGGCAGCAAACTGCTCAATGCCGGCGGTGCCGGTCAGGAACCCGCCCCCGCAGTGGAAGAAGCTATCTACACCTCGCTTGCTTCGCACCGCAAGCTGGTGCAGGAACTGCACGATATCATCAACATTCATCAGCCGGAAAACCGCGAAGCGCTCAAAACAGCCCGCGCCCACGGTGACTTCCGCGAAAATGCTGAATTCGATGCCGCCAAAGAACGCCGCAACTTCCTTACCCGCCGCCGCAACGAACTCGAACGCGATCTGGCGCGGGTCAATGCACTGGATTTCTCCACTATCCAGCCGTCGGAATTTGTTGATCTGGGGGTAACGGTTACATTGGAGATCGCCGGTGCAGCGGATGAAGTGTATTACTTCCTCGGCGCGTGGGACGGTGATCCGGAAAAGAATTATCTTTCGTACAAAACCAAACTCGGCGAAGTTCTGCGTCACCGTCAGACCGGTGACAGCGTGACACTGCCCGACGGCAGAAATGCCAAAGTCAAATCCATCGCCGCCCTGCCCGAAGCAGTGCTGGACGATATGGCATAAGAGCCGTCCGGAAAACCGTTACGGTTAAAAAATAATGGGGTTGTTGCAAATCTTCAAAAAAGTTTGTAACAACTTCATTTTTTTATATTATCAAACTGAAGCAGAATGTTTCAGTTTCTTCTTGCAACAGTTTGAGTTTTCACAGAAAAAATATTGCAATTTACTTATAATAAACAAGTTGGGATTGCTTTTATTAAAACAATAAAAGCAATCCCGGCAAAAGTTTTTGGAAAATGGGGTGTGGGGAAAAGAACCTTTTTTCAAAAAGGTTTTTTCCCCATAAAACAGTTTTACAACACCCTCTGCGTTATCTGATTATGCTGATTTATCAGTGCGAACACTTGTGACTGCTGCCGCAGCCGTGATCGCCGCACTTGTGGCTGTCATCTTCGCCGTGATGATGATTGCAGTGGAAGTTTGGGCGTACCAGCAGAGTTTTGTTCAAAAATGCTTCGGCAACCTTTCTTACATTGCCCGCAGCTCCGCCAACTACTTTGATTCCGGCCTGCTCCAGAGCACTGATGGCGCCGCCGCCGATACCGCCGCAGATAAGTACATCAACATTTTCTGCCGCCAGCAGACCTGCAAGCGCGCCGTGACCGGATTCGCCGCTTTCAAGGTACTTTTCGCCGGTAATGGTTTTATCTGCGGCTTCAAAAATCGCAAAGCCGGGGGTATGTCCAAAGTGCTGGAAAACTTCATTATTTTCGCAAGTAACAGCTATTTTCATAGTATCTCCTTATTTTATAAATTGTATTTTTTTATCAGATCGCGCAAAACCGGTTCCAGTTTTTTTGCGATCACTGCAAAACCCTGATCGGTGGGATGCGCGCCGTCCACACTGTTTTCGGAATAATCTTCCGGTGAATAAAAGTCACTGCCGTCCACAAAGTAGATATGTTCATCTCCGGCGGCGCGTCGTGCCTGGTATATATTGTAAAAATACTCTTTCAAAACCGGTATTTCCAGTGCGTAACGCGGACCGTAAGTAATTTTGGTAACGATCAAGATCGGCACAGACGGGTGCTTTTTACGCAGAATATTGAGAAACTCCGGCACGCGCTCATTGATAAGTTTGCCGGAAACGCTGTTGGCCTCGCTGTCAATAATGAACATTGCCGGATCTTTGATCGCTGCCAGCAGTTCAGCCACCGGCAAATCGTTCTGCCCGTTGCCGGAAAAGCCGAAATTAAGAAATTCCGCCTGAAAAGTGCGGCTCAAACGGTTGGTAAACGCAGTACCGGGGCGCGAAGCGCATCCACCCTGCGTAATGCTGGTGCCGTAAATAACAATGGGCTTTTTGATTTTAAGCGGAGTCGGCGGCAGAATTTCCGAACCATCTTCCAAGGCTATCGAAAGTGCCTGAACGCTGTTGTAAAGCGGAAAATTCAAGCGGAATTCCCGCATTTTCTGCTCTTTGACATTGAATATTTCATCAGCATATTCTTTTTGACCGGGGAACGGGAGTGCACAGTTCCAGAAGAGTTCACTGCCCGGTTCGCCCACATATAGATCAAACCCGCTTCTGCCGCACTCTGCCATAGTAGGAGAAACCGCGCCCGAAGCGACTTTGGCGGAAACAACTATCCGGCGGCTGTTGCTGCGGAACCGTATCTGCGCCCCGGCATTGCACGCTGCAAGCGATTCCAGTGCCGGCTTGAACGAGTAGTCCACACCTTGAGGGAATCGGTGATATCGCTTATCCTGGGCAAACCAGTAGAGTCCGTTGATCTCAAAATCACCTTCTGCCGGATCGTACCAGCAGAGATTTTCCGGATCGATCTTGCGGCGCTGCATATATTGATCAAGTTCTTCTACATTAAAATCTTTCATAACCTTTTCCTTTTTTGCCTCTACGGCGTGGGAGCTGCCCGGTTTGAACACAGCCTCCAGCCGCCGGAAACCGTAATTTTATGCAAAAAAGCACTCTCTGACAGAATATATTGAAATATACCATCAAAGAGTGTTTTTTGCAAATTTATATTCCGTCTGAACAGCAATTCTGCTGCATAAAACGGCTTATATTTCCATATTGCCAAGCGGAAAATGCTGTTGACTGCCGTAAACATCGCAATCCGACGGCGAACCCGAAGAGGCGCTGCGCGGCAGCACCACCTTGATCGTCAGGATACGTTCAAAGGTCTTGATCGCTGCTTTGCCGGGATCGGCATTGTAGAGTTTGCTGATCTCTGCAACCGTAAAGTTGGGCGAATTGAGTACCTGCTGATACTTTTCAAGCGAATCAAACATCAAATCTATCGTAATTTGAAAAGGCCCCGCATTTTTGCTGCGGCAAACATTTGCCATATCGTACAATTTCATTTTATTACAAGCCTTTCAACTTTGAATTCCAGTTCCAGATCCGTCAGGTGGTACAATGCAAATTCATAGACCGCCCCGCCGGAAAAATCCGACGGTGAAAAAGGAAATGCCAGATTGCCCGCTGTAGCCTTGCGGTCCGGAAATCCCTGATGCAATGCCTTGGAACGCGCCAGACCGATCAATGCATCGGCAAGTTCCTGCGAAGGTGCTATTGCCTCAATGACCAATCCAACTTCGCGCGGCAGAGTTCCGGCAGGCTCATTACTGCCGGTAACGGCATCCAATCCGTAGCGCAGAAACCGCAATGTGTAATCTTTTTCCTGAATAAAATTGGCAGAAGCAGCAACCGATGCGCGTACCTTCTCTTCAATTTCATCGAGATGTTTTACAGCCGAAGGATCGCGCAGACCGGCAATGGTTATACTGCGGAAACCGTTGAGCAAAGCACCTTCCAGTTTGGTGGTATGTTTTTCCGCCGGAACCAATGCACTGCCGGAAACTTTCACCTTGCGTGCTGAAAGGGCTTCAAAAGTGCAGTTGCTCAAATCGATCTTGCCTTCCGGCTCATAGAAGCAGTTGGGGTCGGGCTGTTCATAAAGCGAATGTGCCGCCACGCTTTCGGGCGTACAGCTGCGTTCCGGGTTGGGCGGCTCTACTGTAAAGTGATCCTGATACATCTCCACAGCCAGCGAATCGTTTGCCCCCACCGGGCGTGCACACAAAGCACCGCATTCGGCGATCTTTGCCGCGTGCAGCGCCAGACCGGCGGGAAATCCCTTCCAGATCGGGTACGCTGCAAAGACTGCTGTATCGCAGCAGCGGCCGGCAACAATGATTTCGGGATTGCCCTTCAGCGCTTCAATAATGGGATCCGTACCGAACTGTGCCACCGGATTGCAGAGTTTATCCGCCAGCGCCGGATCAAAGTCCGGCGCGCCGCCGCAACCGGTCAGATGTCCCTGCGCGGCACGCTTAAGAAAATCGTTATCCAGATCCGAATAAATCACAGCAGTATCGAATGAGGTATTCAATTCAGAAGCGATTTCAGCAATTATTTCCAGCACACTTTCCACGTGCGGTCTGGCTCCGGAACCGCCGGCACTGCCGATGATAAGCGGTATCTTGCGTTCCTTGATAACCGGCAATATCAGCGAAAGATCGCGCTTGACCTGCAAGCGTTTGACAAAACCTTTGCCGCTGCCTAGATAGTACGCCCCCGGATCAGTTGAACCGGCATCCACACCGACAAAGTCCAGCTCTCCGGAAAGCGCATTTTTCAGACTCTCTGCAGAATAACCGTAACCCAGCAGACCGCAGAGCGAGAGATAGCGCAATGAGTTTTTCATCCGTTCACCTCGGTATAAGCGTAATCGGCAGGAATGTTCAGCTCTTTTTCGATTTCCGGCATTCTGGCGTTGGCTTCATCGGAAAGTTCTTCAAAGTAATTGCGCCCCGTGGAATCCATTGCCACAAAGAAGGGACCGAATTTTTCCACTTCGTATATCCAGGTACATTCGGTTTTACCGAGTTCATCCAGAAAATAGACATTATGCACCTTCTTGACCTGACCGCGCAACGCGTTGCCACTCAAACCAATCTTGGAGAGATACACTCCACCAACCTCGGCAAGAGCTTTTGCCGTGGCAGGACCCATTGTGGTCTTGCCGATAAGTGTGCGCAGTTTGAACTTGCGTACCACATCGGCACCATAACGCTCAAAACGTATGGAGCTGGTAGGTTCACAGCTTACGACCTGCCATTCATCACCTTCCTGACGCATCACCGGGCCGACGTGGAAAAAGCAGTTGATTTTTTCGTAATCGATCGGCGGATAAATATCATCTTCGATCGCCCGGATATGGAAACGGCTGCGTCCGGTAAAAAGCAATCCGCTGACTGTGACCATTTCGCCCAGCTGCAAACTGGCGGCATCGGCAGAACTCATCGGCAATTTGATATCTCTCATTTTATCTCTCCAGTGTAACTGATGTTGTTGCTGTTGTCGATTTTTGCCACCCAGCGGCGGCCGACCAGGCATTGGGCATTGACCGCCACCGGCAGGGCAGCGGTGTGCGTTACTGCCACATCCAGATTGATTGCCAGCACCGCATTGATGCCGCGCGAACCCATCGGGCCGATACCCAGTTTGCGCGCCGCATCATAAAGTTCTTTTTCCAGCCGCGCCACTTCCGGATCGCTGTGATGCTGCCCGATCGGGCGGAGCAATGCCGCTTTTTTGGCCAGTGCCATACACAAATCCGCTGTACCGCCGATACCTACACCGATGATCGCCGGGGGGCAGACCTTACCGGCATAACAGGCATCTTTGATACATTCGATAACAAATTTTTTGATTCCTGCTTCGCCGTCCGCCGGGAAAAGCATCCGATAGAAAGTACCGAAAATTTCCGAACCGCCGCCTTTGGGTGCGGCAATTATTTCCATATCATCATCTTCGCGGTCAAAGATTATTTCCACTTTGGGCATTCCGGGACCGATATTGTCACCGGGATTTTTGCGGGTCAGCGGGTGCACCATCGTCGGACGCAGATAGCACTCGGCAGTGGCACGCGCAGTAGCTTCACGGGCACATTCATAAACCGTATTGAATCCGCCTTCGATGGCAGTATTGCTGCCAACGTGGATAAAATACATAGGGAATCCGGTATCCGCGCAGACCAGCCCGTTGCCTTTTTCGGACATATCGGCATTCTGCAGACTTATTTCCAGATGTTTCTTTGCCATCGGATCGCTTTCTTCGGCAAGTGCCCGTTCCAGAGCCTGCCGGATATCCGGCGGCATCCGGGTTGCCCCCAGAGTGATGGCTTTGTACATTGCTTCAAGGATCGTTTCACGCCTGATCATAATTGAACTCCTCTGTTGAACAAAACAATTCTTTATAGTTGATATACTCTTCTTTGGTCATAAAAGGTTTGATACTGGCTATCATATTGCCAAGAGCCGCATTGTTTTCCAGAAGTTTAACGGCATCCATTGCCAGCAGTTTGGCACCCTGTATATAGGCTTTTTCCGGATCAACAACAACAAAGTTTTTAGCGTGCGGCGAACCGGAAAAACCACCCGAATAGGCGTGCAGTGCCGGTATAAGCATACTTACATCGCCCATATCAGTAGATGAACCGCGGTGTCCGCAATTACCCAGCACACCGCCGTCAAGTTCGGCAAGGCTTTCCGCGTGGATCTGATTCAGTTCAGCACAGCTGCGGTACGGCATATAGCCGCCCAGATTGTTGATATTGACTCTGCCGCCGAACGCCATTGCCGCGGCTTTCACGCAGCGGTCAACTTTGCTGCAGGCATCGCGGACGGCTTCTGGAGTTTTGGCACGGATCTGCAATTCAAGTTCAGCCCGGTCAGGTACCACATTTACGGCACTGCCGCCGTCGGAAATGATTCCGTGAATACGCACTGAATCTTTATCGTTGAATGTATCGCGCTGGGCATCGATCATATTCAATGCCTGACGCGCCATCGATGCGGCGTTGATCCCGTCCCAGGGGCGCAAACCGCCGTGGGCGGCACGACCGTGAAAAATGATCTGTTTCATACAGAAACCATTGTAACTTTCGGGGACAAAAGTATCATCTCCGGCGTGGATAAGCAATACTGCATCGATATCGTCCAACACTCCGATTTTGATAAATTCCGCCTTGCCGCCGCAATAGGATATTTTCTTTTCAGCAATCAGTTCCCGGCAGTATTCCAGACTCTGAAACTCTTCAGCCGGTACGGCAATAAACGCCAGCGAGCCGGAAAGTTCTTTAATGACCGGCACCAGCGCCGCAGCTGCGGCAAGCATCATTGCAACTTGTGCGTGATGCCCGCAGGCGTGCGCCGCCCCGGTAACCGGATCGGCAAAGGGGTGCGACGGCACCGGCAGAGCATCAAGTTCGCCCATAATGGCGATTTTCGGTCCGGGTCTGCCGCTGTCTGTATCGGCTCGCACTCCGGTGATTGCCAGATTGCTTTTTACCTGCAAGCCTAATTTTTCCAGCTCTTTTTTAACAAAATCCGCCGCCTTGTATTCCTTATAGCCGCATTCGGGATTTTTCAGCAGAAAATCGGCGCTGTCAAGAATTTCAGCCTTGCGTTTTTCTATGGAGTCAACGACTCGCTTCAGCAGATCGTTCATACAAAAAACTCCTCCTGCTTGTATTTGTTGAGTACATTGAAATCAGGCACCACATCCAGCCCCGGCTTATCCCGCAGCGTGTAGGTTCCGGGCTGATCGGTCAGCAAAACGGGGGTACCGAGATTTTCTTCGTAAAACTTCTCTGCCGGAGAGATATCCGAAGGATAATTGACATTCGGCAGCGTGGCAAGCGATGCCACCACCGTTGTCCCCAGCGAAGATTCCCCCATACCGCCCAACCAGCAGCCGATGTTATTTTCGCCGCAGAGATCGTGGATCTTGCGTGATGTGGAAATGCCGCCCACACGGCCGTATTTAATGTTTATATATTTGCACGCCCCTATTTCAATTGCCTGCCGTGCGTGCTGCACTGAACAGATGCTTTCATCCAGACAAACTGGCGTACCGATCGATTTCTGCAACTTGGCGTGATCAATAATATCATCGTGCATCAGCGGCTGTTCGATCATTGCCAGATCGTACTTATCCAGCGATTTGAGCATATCCATATCCGCCAGCGTATAGGCGCTGTTGCAATCTATATGTATAAGCAGATCGGGGTAAGTCTTGCGCACCGCCGCAACCATATCAACTTCCCAGCCGGGACAGAACTTCAGTTTGATACGCTTGTAACCCATTGAAGTAACTTTGTCGATACCGGCAATAAGTTCGTCAAAAGTTTTCAACACCCCGAAACAGTACCCGATAACCGCTTTGTCCTGCGTACCGCCGATCGCTTTTTTCAGCGATATACCCTGCTGACGGCTCCAGATATCCCACAATGCCACATCAAACGCCGCTTTGGCAAATTCATTGCCGCGCAGCGGAGTCAGCAATTCAGTAAGTTCATCGGGGTGATCAAACTCCCGGTGCAGTATCTTGGGGATGATAAAATCCCTGGCGATCGAAAAACTGCCTTTATCGTTGTAGCACGAAAAAAACGGCCCGCCCCAGGGGCTCGATTCGCCCCACCCGGCAATACCCTCTGATTCCAGTTTGACCAATACAGAATTAAATGCATTCTGGGTGCCGAATGCAGTGGTGTACGGGTGCTTGATTGGATTGCACACCCGGTACATTTCAACCCGGTCGATTCTCATAATTTATCACTCCTTACACTATTCTGCACAAATGTTTTCGTGGACAGTTTATTTAAAAATACAATTTAATATATTATTGCGATTTGATTTTTTCAAACAATCAAACTATATTTATCATATCAAATAAAATATCAATCAACGGAGGAATAAATCAATGGAACTGACTCACCTGCGTTACTTTGCAACAGTGGCACGCACTCTGCACTTCCGGCGGGCGGCGGCAATGCTGAATATGACCCAGGCGCCCTTGAGCGCAGCGATCCGCAAACTGGAAGAGGAACTGGGCACCGAACTCTTCAAGCGCACCAGCCGTTCAGTGGAACTTACTGCAGCCGGGAACTTTTTTCTGCCCGAAGCAGAAGCTGTACTCAACCGCGCTGAACAATCACAGCAGCGGCTGCAGGATTTTCTGAACAAACAGAGTGAAACGCTGTTTATAGGTTATAATGAACCGGCAATCCACAGTTTTATGCCGGCAATGCTTTCTGCGCTGCGGCTCAAACAACCATCTTTACAGCTGCAGATGCGGGAACTGGAAACTGCCGAACAGTGGGAACTTCTGAAAAGCGGCAAACTGGATATGGGTTTTATGCGGCCGCTTTATACGGATATGGAAAATTTTTCCACCTTGCTGGTATTACGCGAAAAATATCTTCTGGCAATGCCGGAATCCCACCCGCTTGCCCGCAAGGAACGCATTTCCGGCAAAGATCTGGAAAATCAGGAAATAATTCTTTTTGCCCGCGATGTGAACCCGCCGGCTTACGACCACTTGAGTACCATATTGAGTGTCGAATGCGGGCAGATGCCGCGTTTCCGCCAGGATTGCCGCAACAAAAACTCAATGCTGGCGCTGGTTCAGGCTGATTTCGGGATCGCTCTGCTGCCGGAATCCTGCTGCCGCGGACTTGATAAACATATCGTTACCAGGCCGGTGGATATTCCTCTGCCGCCAGTGGACATTATGGCTGTATGGGCCCCGGCAAATACAACTCATACAATAAAAAATCTGCTGGAAATACTCCAGCAGATCAAAAATATACAGATCGATTGAAAAAACTCTTTACAGCAGAAATTTCACACCTTTTACACTGCCGAGTTCAGCAGCGAGCTTATTCATAACTTCGCGGCTTGGCACTTCCACTTCCACGTGAAAACTCTTGTAACGCTGACCGCTGGATGCCCGTCCGGCAGCAAACCGTTCGCTGTAATGGTGTTTTTCCAGCACACGGTTGAGATTTTCCAACGCATCAGCTTCGGTGGCATCGACCACTGCCCGGTAGCTCCAGCGCACCGGAAAGATTATTTCCGCCTTTTCCGGCGGAACCGGTCCATTCATCTTGATCATTTGGCGTATTCCTCTTTCCAATAGGGCGAAAGTTTACGCAGCGTGGCTATCACGGGCGGAAGTTTTTCCAGAATAAAGTCAACTTCCTCAACCGTGTTGTAGCGCGAAAAAGAAAAACGGATCGTACCGTGCGCCGCTGTGTAAGGTATTCCCATAGCCCGCAAAACGTGCGACGGCTCCAGACTCCCTGTTGTACACGCACTGCCCGATGATGCACAAATACCGAACTGATTGAGCAAAAGCAATATTGCTTCGCCTTCAATATATTCAAAACTTACGCTCGATGTATTGGGCAGGCGCGACTCCTTATCGCCATTGATCTTTATACAGGGCACCGTGGCAAGCAATCCGGCTTCCAGACGGTCGCGGAGCATTGCCAGATATTTCACTTCATCGCGCATTGCCTCTCCGGCAAGTTCTGCAGCTTTGCCCAGCGCCACAATGCTGGCAACGTTTTCCGTACCCCCGCGCCGCGCTTTTTCCTGATGTCCGCCGACGATGAAAGGCCGGAATCGGATCCCGCGCCGCACATACAGAATACCTACGCCTTTGGGCGCGTGCAGCTTGTGTCCGGAGCAGGAAAGCATATCGATCCGGCTGTTGGCAAGATCGATCGGCACCTTGCCGACTGCCTGTACAGCATCGGTGTGGAAAAGCGCGCCGTGTTTGTGTGCTATTTCAGCAATCTCTTCCACCGGATAGATATTTCCGATTTCGTTATTGGCATACATAACACTGACTATTGCGGTGTTATCATCCACAGCTTCTTCCAATGCCGCCATATCGATTCTGCCGTTGCCGTCAACCGGAACAGTTTCAAAGATATAACCGCGCCGTTCCAGTTCGCGCCCCAGATTCAATATTGCCGGGTGTTCGACCCTGCTGGCAACCACTTTGCGGCGTTCCGGATTGGTCAGCAATGCGCTCCAGATGGCAGCATTGTCGCTTTCTGTACCGCACGATGTAAAGATGATCTCCGTAGCTTCGCCATCCGGATTGCGGTGGTTGGCGTTCAAAAGTTCCGCCACCTTGATCCGCGCCTCTTCGACTTTTGCCGCCACACTGCCGCCGAATGTGTGAATACTGCCGGGGTTGCCGTAGTACTCTGTCAGATAAGGCAGCATAGCTTCCAGCACTTCCGGCGCAACCGCCGTAGTGGCATTATTATCTACATAAATGACCGACGGCTTGCTCATCAGATACTCTCCACAGTAAGTTCACTGCTGACAAATTCCCGCAGCTTATCCTGCACGGTGTACTTGAGGGTAACTCCCGCCGAAGGACAGCTTGAGCAGCGTCCGGTCAGCCGGACAATGACATTACTGCCGTTAAGATCCACCAGTTCAATACTGCCGCCGTCGTGTTCCAGCAGCGGACGGATCTCTTTATCGATGACTTCCTGCACGCGGAAAACTTTCTGCACCGTGGTCAGACTTTTGAAGTCTTCGCTCTTTTTCTCCTCTTTTACCGGCGCAGAACAGGCGTTCCACATTTCATCCAGCACGCGCTGGATTTCATCCAGACAGCTGCCGCAGGCACCGCCGGCCTTGCAGAAATTGGTTATTTCAGAGGCTTTATGCAGATTGTTCTGGCGGGCAACATTGCGGATCTTGGTATCGGTAACACCGAAACATTTACAGATAACGGCTCCTTCGTGATCATCGCCATTATCCGCAACTTCTTCGCCGCGGTAATTGGCGATCGCCGCCTGCAATGCTTCCATACCCATAACCGAACAGTGCATCTTGGCTTCCGGCAGTTCACCGAGAAGTTTGACGATATCCTGATTGGTCACCTTGGAGGCTTCTTCCAGAGTCATACCTTTGACCAGTTCGGTCAGAGCCGAACTGGAGGCAATAGCGCTGGCACAGCCGAAAGTTTTGAACTTGACATCGGCGATCCGTCCGTTTTCATCCAGCTTGAAAGTCAGTTTCAATGCGTCGCCGCAGGTAATATTGCCCACATCGCCGACGCCATCGGGATTTTCCACCTCTCCGACATTGCGGGGATTCAGAAAATGATCCATCACTTTTTCATTATAGTTCCACATAGTTGAAAACCCTGTTATTTGTACAATTCCAACTCTTTTGTGACCGCATCGGTCACGGTTGTGTTCACTGCATCCAAGGCAATTCTCTCCGCATCGCGGCAGTCGCGGCGGCGGAATTCCGCGCAGTTGTCAGCCAATGTCTTGGGCGAAACCACCACGCGGAACGGGATACCAAGCAAATCGGCATCGCTGAACATAAAGCCGGGCTTTTCGCCGCGGTCATCAAACAGCACTTCCACGCCGGCATTCTGCAAATCGCTGTAGATCCTGTCGGCGGCAGCTTTGACATCTTCCTTATCATAACCGATGGCAATAACTTCCACCTGATAAGGAGCAATGGAAATCGGCCAGATCGGACCGTAATCATCAAAACTCTGTTCGATAACGCTTGCCATAGCGCGGCCAACACCGATACCGTAGCAACCCATTATCATCGGATGACTCTTGCCGTTCACATCCAGGTAATTGCAGCCCATCGGGGCGGAATACTTGGTGCCAAGCTGGAAGATGTTCCCTACTTCGATACCGCGTTCCATTTTCAACGGTTCGCCGGTCAGCGGACAGGGGTCGCCTTCGCGCACTGTAGCTATATCGGTAACAATGGAAGCATTTACATCACAATCGCGTTCGTAATTGAAGTTTATGTAGTGATAATCAGCTTCATTGGCGCCGACCGCCAGATTGCCGGACTCTGCAACTGAACGGTCAACGATCATCTTCATCTTGCCGGCATCTATACCGATAATGGAAGCAAACCCCGGCACGCAGCCGGCTTTGCGGATCGATTCATCATCGGCAAATTTGAGTTCAGGCGCCTGCGCAGCGTTGGCAAGTTTGCTTTCATTGACTTCAAAATCACCGCGGATAAGTGCGCAGATAAGTTCGCCGGTGACAGCATTCTGATAAAAAACCACTTTGCCAGTGTTTTCCGCCTTGATTTTCAAAAAGTCAGCCAATTCTTCAATGGTTTTGCAGCCGGGGGTGTAAATCTTTTCCAACGGCAGAACTTCGGAGGGCTTTTCAAACTTCCACGCGGCGTATGCCACTTCGCGGTTGGCGCGGTAACTGCGGTCGGGCGAATAGAAAATGGTATCTTCGCCACAATCGCAGAGTGCCATAAATTCGTGCGAAACCGCACCGCCCATCATACCGGAATTTGCTTCGATACTCAACACATTTTTCATACCGATGCGGTTGAAAATCCTTACATACGCTTCGTGGGCGCGGGCATAGTATTTTTCCAGATCAGCCTGATCGGTGTGAAAACTGTACGCGTCTTTCATCGTAAATTCGCGCACCCGGATCATACCGGCACGTGGACGCGCTTCATCGCGGTACTTGGTCTGAATCTGATAAAGCATTGCCGGCAACTGGCGGTAACTGGTCAGTTCAGTGCGTGCCAGATGCACCACCGCTTCTTCGTGGGTCATCCCCAGAATCATCGGTTTGTTGTTGCGGTCACGGAAACGCAGCAGTTCTGCGCCGACCGAACTGTAACGGCCGGATTCTTCCCATAATTCAGCGGGCAGCACCACCGGCATCAGAATTTCCTGACCGTCGATTTTATTCATTTCTTCGCGGATGATCGCCTCGATCTTTTCCACAATGCGCTTACCTGCGGGCAGCAGCGAGTAGATACCCGCAGAAACCGGGCGCACATAACCGCCGCGAACGAGAAATTTATGGCTTACAGTCTTGGCATCCTTGGGATCTTCCTTGATCCGGCGGCCGACGAGTTTGGAAAGTCTCATATTGAAAAATCTCCGTATTTCTTTATACCTTGATATTTATTATAAATGCTGTCGAAATAATAATATAGTGCCGTTTAACGAATTTAGCAATCAAAAAACGCTTTTTTTTATTACTTTACAGCGGCATCGAATTCCGGAAACATTGCTTCGCAGCCGATTCCGGCAATAAAGTTGACCTGCACGGAAAAATTCAGGTATTGTTCACTATTTTCTGAATCACCCGGAATCACCGCCGTACCGCGAAGTCTGGAAGTGCGTTCGCCGGAAAATTCAATTTCCTCAAACCTGATGATACGGCTGTTTTTCCCCAGCAGTGACAACACCACCTTTGCCGCAGAGTCCTGAAGCATTGCCACCAGGTCATTTGCACCGCTGTTTTCCGGGGCAATATCGCTGGTAAAACGCTCCAGAGTCACCTTTTCCGGCTCATTTCCGTCAGCAAAAAATTCTTCAGATAAAGTTTCTGCAGATTTCTGCACCGGCAGCGGCGGATCAAAAACCATAAAAAGCCACATCAATGCAATAAGTACAATCATCAGCGCGGCCGGAACAATGTAAAAAAGCTTAATGTGCAGCTTCATATCTGCCTCCGGCATCTGTCCGCAGGATCACCCCGTTTTGAGGTACAACCCGGTAGTTGTAAAAGTAATTGCCGGAGCGCACTTTATGCAAAACCGGCACACTTGCAGACACTGCATTGTCTTCCGCCATAATTTCAATAAAATACCGTCCTTTTTCATTCTCCGGTATCTGCAGATATTCCAAAGCGAATTTTTCAATAACAACTCCCCGTTCCGGAACTTTTTCCAACCGGTAAAAATCCATCCCGTCCAGCCGGAACGATTTGATTTTCACATCGCCGGATGCACTGCCGGTACGCCGGATCATTGCATTACTGCCGGCATTATAAAGTTTGCCGGCACTTACAATAACTCTCCAGGGCTGCAATTTGCCGGCATCGATCCTGACCGGGAGTTCTTTGACTCCGGCTGAATTATCCGGATCAGCAATCTTTTCTGCAAGCGCTTTTATTTTTGAATCCAGAGTTTTTATGCTCACTTTTTTCTGAAAAGCAAAATCTTTCCGGAGTTGATCAACCTTTTTCTGTGCATTTTCTATCCGCCCGGCAAGTTCATTGGCTTTCTGTGCCTGCCGGCGGCAGAATTCTGCAGATTTTTCATCATCCGGCAGGACAGCATGGCTCTTTGCTGTGTTGGCTAACGCACTTGATATATTTATTTCAAGAATGGCATTCTCTGTTTCCTGCTGAAGCATAACATACTCATTGGCAAGCTGTTCAAAAACTTTGCGTTCCACTGTTCCATCCGGAGCTGTCAATCGTTTGAAAGCAGCGGCTCCGCCGATAAAGATTGCAGTCAGCAACACAACACCGAACACATTGCACATAGCATCCAGCAAAAGTTCCAGACTGCCGGGAGATTGAAATTTTCTCATAACTCCAAACCTCCCAGATCATCGTGCAGCATCGGTTCAAGCAGCACTTCCAACTGCGGAAAATCGCTCTTGAGCCGCATTTTCAGAGCATTGACAAATCCGCCCGCTGACGGCCGCACTGCAATGATCAGCCGGATCGACTCCGGAGCGTATTGCCGGAGATTCCGCCGCAGATTTTCCAACGCTTCCACTCCCGGGATACCATCTTTGCAGAGATCGATCTTTTTTTCATTGCTCTGCCAGAGCCATCTATCTGCAGAGCAATCCATAATAATATTTTTCCTGTCGGGTACATTGTTGATACGCAAGCGGTTGCATTTATCCAGATAATCTTTCTGCAGCTGCCGGTATTGAGTGATTTTTTCCAGTTTTTCCCGCACTTGCGGATCAGCATTTTTTACCTTTTTTTCCAGTGCGGCAAGTTCAGAATCAACTTTCTGCAGACGGGCGGTATAATCGCTGACCGCTGATTCAAGCTGCTGCTTTTTCTGTTCAAGCAGCCGTGCGCGACGCAATATATTCTGCTGCCGGATATATTGCCCGCTGCCGGCACGCAGCTGCTCAAGCGTACGGTGTTTTTCCTGCAATATTTTCTGCTGCAGAGCAACGCGTTCCTGCAGATATTCATATTGCTTCTGCGGTACGGCATTCATTCCGTCAGTTGTCCTGTCCGGCAAGGTGAACTGCCGCTGACAAAGCACCGCCAGAACCGTAATGATCAACACACCCGCCAATGCAGTTATTATATCCTGAAAAGCAAAAAACGACACCGGCACCGTCTGTGCTTTCCACCGCCGTCTTTTCATTATTGCCCAGCTGACTCCAAATCAGTGATCTTCTGTTTGAGCCGGGCAAAAAATCCGGCTTCAGCGTAACTCTGACTGCAGGAAAAGAGTTGCAGTATCAATGCCAGAGCCAAAGCAATCAACGTGGTTTCAAACGCTGTAGCCAATCCGCCGGTAACCTGCGGCAGCAGTTCAGCAAAAGAACTGCCGCCCGTACCGGGTTCCAGCAGACTGCCGAAATTTGCCACTGCACGCGCCAACCCCAACACTGTACCGATAAAGCCAAGCACCGGGATCGCCCAGATCAAACCGGAAACGGGTATAAAACTTACCTCTGCAGATTTTTCCAGATCGGCAATGGTATTATCCAGCAACTCAAGTTTTTCGTTTTCAGGAGTTTGCTGTTCCCGCAGCTGCAGATATTTTTTCAAAACTGCTGAAGCGGCAAAGTCATTGACGGATTCAACTTCTGAATCCAGAAATTCCTCCAACTCCGGCACGGAGGCTTTTTCAGGGACAGCTTTGAGAACTCTGTACTGAACTCTCAACTTACTGCGCTTCATCAGCAGCATACTCCAGCACCACGCAGCCATAAAAACAGTTATCGCCGGTATCCAGGTGCGTTCCTCCGCGCCGCCGGGGAAAAACATCTCAATAAAAGAGTTCTCCAGTAGGATGATCCGCAACAGAAAAAGCACCGCATAAAATATTGCTGTAAAGATCACTCCCGGAATAAAACTGCTGAACTTGCCTGCCGCAAACATTCCGGCAGACGCAAATCCGAAACGCTCCTCACAATCCATTTTTGATATATTGATTTTTTTTTCCATAAAATCTCCTTTTCCAGTGTTGTTTTATACAAAAGGTAACACCGGAGGGTGAAAAAATCAATTTTTACAGATAAATATTCTCCATAAATTTGACAATATTCTGCAACTATATTATATTTCCTTATATTTTATCAAACAGTTACGGGAGAATTTTTTATGGCTGTCAGAGAACGACACGGTATGGTGTGGTATTTCCGCCGCAACCTCAACATTCTTATTGAATCACTGCCCACCTTTACTGCCAGCGAAGGACAACTGCGGGCTTCAGCACTGACTTATTACACACTTTTTGCCATTGTGCCGGTATTTGCACTGCTTTTCGGGGTGGCAAAAGGTTTTGAACTCGATGAATGGCTCAAGCGCGAACTCTCCACGCGTTTGAGCGAGCACAGAGAAATACTCAACTGGATCTACAACTTTGCCGACACAACTCTGCGTGAAGCCAAAGGCGGACTCGTTGCCGGGATCGGTGCATTGATCCTCTGCTGGTCAGTAGTCAAGATGATCGGCAACATCGAAAGTGCGTTCAACCGGGTGTGGAAGGTGAAAAAATCGCGCACGATCTTCAGAAAATTCACCGATTACCTCTCTTTTCTGGTGATCGCGCCGGTGCTGCTGCTGGCGGCAAGTTCTGCTACTGTGCTGGTATCTAAAGTATTGCGCGAACTTTCGGAAAAAAATGTATTTTTCAGTTACAGCCGCCCGCTTATAGAATTCGGCATCCAATGTGTGCCTTATCTGCTGGCGTGGATACTTTTTACCTTTATATACATATTCCTGCCCAACACGCGCGTAAAATTCAATGCCGCGCTGTTCGGAGGGGTTATTGCCGGGAGTATTTACCAGATATTGCAGACAGGATATATTTTTGTCCAGATGGCGCTTTCGCGCTACAATGTTATTTACGGAAGTTTTTCAGCACTGCCACTGTTCCTGATCTGGATGTACCTCAACTGGCTGATAATGCTTTTCGGAGTAACTTTGAGTTACCTTTATCAGAAGTTCGACTACGAAAGCAAATGCCAGCGCGACAAAGAGCGCTCCGAAGCCGATAAACGCGTAATTGCCCTGATGCTCACAGCGGAGATCGCCGGAGATTTTGCCGGCGGCAAAATTCCGCCGACAGTGCTTGAACTGACCGGGCGGCTGCGCATATCTGTAACACTTGCCAACGAAATACTCTCGCGGCTGGTCCAGAACCGGGTACTGAACACCGTTACCCCCGGAGAATATGAAACACCCGGTTATCTGCCCGCCATACCGCTTGCAGAACTTACCGTTCTGGCAGTTCTGGAGCGTTACGATGATCTGACCGAAGAGTGTTCAATACCGTTGAGTCACAGCGTGCTTGCCGGCAACGCCTCGCGCGCCATTGCCAATCTTAAAAAAGC
Source organism: Victivallaceae bacterium (assembly GCA_045587205.1). Lineage (GTDB taxonomy): Bacteria > Verrucomicrobiota > Lentisphaeria > Victivallales > Victivallaceae > SIG78. The sequence continues at coordinate 27,645 of JAZNBV010000025.1, read as the reverse complement.
CATCCATAAATCAGAAGGCAATGTACCGGTAACTGAACTGCTTGTAAAATAATTTTGTTTATTATGCTCAAAAAATACATTTTGCACCTGAAAAGCGTTTGATAATTCTGAAAAATGGTTTATATTAATTTTACCATATTGTTTTAATAACAGGCATTGTGCAGAAAAAGTGTTCTGCGCCTGCCGTAAATTTTAAGGAAAGGTTTTTGCAATGAGCAAAAAAGTGAAAGTTGGTATCTGGGGGCTGGGTCGTGCCGGCGGCGGTATGCACAAGCGCGAAATCGAAGCCAACAGCGATGTACTCGAAATCGTGGCAGTGTGCGATATTGACGCAGCACGCGCTGAAGATTTCGGCAAAAAGAACAATGTAGCCTATTACAGCGATCCGGAAAAGTTTCTGGCTGACAAAAATATCGATCTGGTGGCAGTGGCAACTTTCTCGGTTGACCATATCCGTCACACCCGTCAGGCTCTGGAAGCCGGATTCTGCGCCTATATCGAAAAACCGATTGCAGCATCGCGCGCTGAAGCCGAAGAACTTGTTGAACTCGACAAAAAATATCCCGGCAAACTTTTTGTGCGCCAGAACCGCCGCTTTGAACCGGCGTTCCAGCACGTGCGCGAAATCATCGATTCGGGCATTCTCGGCAAGATCCACACCATCAAGCTCTGCCGCAACAACTACTCGCGCCGCGATGACTGGCAGACCCTGCTTTCCAACAACGGCGGGCAGCTCAACAACTGGGGTCCGCACCTGATCGACCACGCGCTGCAGTTCCTCAATTACGAAGTTGAATCTGTCTGGAGCGAACTCAAACTTATCGCCGCCCAGGGTGACGCTGAAGACTGCGTAAAAATCATTATGCGCGGCAAAAACGGCACCACAGTGGATATTGAGATCTATGGCGGCAACGCCTTTGCAGGCAATGTTTACGAAGTTTACGGTACCCGCGGCGCTCTCACCAGCGATAACGAAGAAGACCTGAAACTGCGTTATATCGAACCGGATTACGAACTCAAGCAGTTCCCGGTCAACACCGGCCACCCCAACGGCTTTACCTTTGCCGATACGCCCAAACTGCCCTGGCGGCGCACCACCATTATGACCGAACCCAAGTTCAAGGTCGATATGAACAGCTGCTACCGCTTTGTTGCCGAAAGCATCCTTACCGGCAAAGAATATCCCATCAAGTTGGCACAGGCGCTGGCTGTGGTGGAAATCTGCGATATTGTCAAATCCCAATCTGCAATCTATAATAAGGAACTTGCAAAATGAAAAAATGTAAAATTGCCACCCAGTGCTACACGCTCCGTGACTATATGCACACCCCCGGTCAGGTTGACCGCAGTTTTGCCAAATTGCGCGAAATCGGTTTTGAAGCCGTACAGATCTCCGGCGTTGCCGCTGATCCCAAGGATGTCAAAAAGTTTGCCGACAAGAACGGTCTGACCATCTGCGCCACCCACGAAAGCGGCGATACGATTCTTACCAACATTGATTCTGTGATCGAAAAGCTTGATCTTTATGATTGCAAACACACCGCCTTCCCCTGCCCCTTCGGCTGGCAGGTGGTTGACTACGCCACCACCGTCGATCTGGCCAGGACCCTCGACGAAGCGGCAGTCAAGATGGCGGCGGCGGGCAAGACCTTGAGCTACCATAACCACAACACCGAATTCCGCAAGATCAACGGCAAGCCGATTCTGGACATCATCTTTGAAAATGCCCCCAATCTGCAGGCGGAAATCGATACATACTGGATCCAGATGGGCGGCTGCAACCCCACTGAATATGTCAAGAAGTATGCCGGCCGTCAGACCATTTTCCACCTCAAGGATTTCGGTGTACTCTACCCGAATCAGTCCATTATGGTGCCGGTCGGTTCCGGCAATCTGGATTGGAACAGCATCCTGCCCGCAGCGGAAGCCGCCGGTGTGGAATGGTACATCATCGAACAGGACACCTGCCACAAGTGCCCGTTTGAATCGATGAAAGACAGCTTCGACTACCTGATGAAGAATTTTGTCAAGTAAGTTTGAAAACGTTTTTTCCAACAGCACTGTCCTGACGGGCGGTGCTGTTTTTTTTAATACAGGGAAAATCTTTTGCCATTCTCAAACGGCAAAACCCATTTTTCAGCTCAATTGCGCAACAAAACTCAAAAAAAATCTTCCGGATTTGCTTTTTGCCGGGAATGGGGTTATATTATAGGGTATTTGCATTTATAAATCAGAAACGCAAAGAGAAAACAGGATCGATATGGGAAAAATTTTAGTTACAGGCGTGACCGGATTGGTTGGCAGTGCATTTGTTGTTGCATTGCTGCGTGAAAAACCTGCTGAACGTTTCGTCTGCATTGCCCGTTCCAATGGGGGAGGTTCTGCGGCAGACCGGGTTGCGCGCGTTTTGCGCGAACAGTGTGAATTCGACCATTGCCCGGAAATTACTGAACAGGTGCTGGCGGCAGTCGAAGTCATCGACGGCGACGTTGTTGATATTGTACCGGAAGAACTGGCAAAATTGGATATGCTTAAAGATGTGGACCGCGTGTTCCACTGCGCTGCCGATGTGAATCTGGGCAAAGACCCCACCGGCAAAACGTTCAAGATCAACTACGGCGGCACGGTCAATATGGTCAAGCTGGCGCAGCTGCTCAATGCCAAAGAACTGCATTATGTCAGTACAGCCTATGTGGCAGGCAGGATCTCCGGACTTGCTGCCGAAGAACAGGCGCTCAACAGTGGATTCAACAATCCCTACGAAGAAAGCAAGTTCAAAGCTGAAATGCTGGTGCGCAACGCCGGTATTCCGTTCTCTGTTTACCGCCCGGCAATCATCACCGGCCGTTTGAGCGACGGCAGAGTCCGCCGCCCGCTGGCGTTCTACCGCATTGTGGAATTTCTTGCCAAACTCAAGCAGAACCGTTGCGTGAAAGCCGGTCTGAATCCGGCTGACTGGGTGGATATGGGTTTGCACTTCCGCACAGCGTCTTCTGAACGCGTTTACTTTGTACCGATCGATTATGTGCAGGAAGCGATCACCGCGCTGTTCCAGAAGCCGGTCTGCAACCGCACCTACCACTGCACCGGCAACAGCCCGGTACAGACCCACCAGATCCAGCAGGCTATCTGCAACATTCTCAAGATCAGCAATGTCAAGATCGACGTGGGTGAAGCCGACGGTACTGAAAGTAACGAAAGCAACCTTATGAGCAAATTCCTGGGCGATTTACTGCCCTACTTTGCCAGCAACATCACTTTTGACCAGCGCAATATAACTGATGCTCTCGGCAGCGATTTTGTTGACAAAGAGTTCGGCGAAAAAGGCCTGGAAAAAATCATCCGCAGTTTTATTAATGACTTTATGCCCGACAGCGTCTGGGCAGAAAAATAATAAAAATGACCTTTTAGTATCCTGGGGACAATAGGGTATAAGAGTGCGGGGACAACGACCATCACGCAGATGGTCGTTTTTTTTGGTTATCATCCTGGATTTTGTGAAAAATCAAAGTGCGTTTGATACATCGCGGGCAAGCTGCAGTTTTGCTGTTTTTGCCCAATCATAACAATTATGCCAGATCGGCAAATTCAGCCGGGACAAAACCCGCCAGATCTTCCGGAGCTATTTCCAGATTGAGTCCGACTTTACCGCCGCTGACAAAAATCTTTTCAAAAAGAATAGCAGTTTCATCAATAAAGGTGGGAAAAAGTTTTTTCATACCGATGGGCGAACAGCCGCCGTGGATATATCCGGTAAGCGGCAGAAGTTCTTTCTGTTTGATCATAGCAATACTTTTGGCACCGGCAGCTCTGGCAGCTTTCTTGAGATTCAGCGATGCAACTGCCGGCACAATAAAGACAAAATGCGCTTTATCCGGAGTTTCAGCAACCAGAGTCTTAAAAACCTGATCGCCCTCCACGCCCAGTTTGCGGGCTATCGATTGAGCATCGATTTCGCCATCGCTCACATCATATTCGTGCGCGGTAAAAGCTATATTGGCATTTTCCAGCAGTCTGACGGCATTGGTCTTGATATTTGATGCCATAAACAAATCTCCATTACTACTGTTTTTTTTGACTTATTTTTAATATAATGCCGCAGAAAATGCTTTTCAAGCGCTGAAAAAGAAAAAAAATCTGTAAAACTTTAATAAAAAAACGTTTTCAGCCTTGCGAGATTGCTAAATTATTGTATATTATAGTGAAAGCCAATTGCAAGATGCGGCTGGCTTTCCACAACATCAGGCGCATAAACGCAAAATGTAAAGTGGTTCGGTCAGCCGGTCCGCTTTTTTTGTTATTGAGATAAAAACTTTTATAAAGGAGAATAAGATATGAACAACGAATTGCTTACTATTCTGGGGTACATTGAACAGGAGCGCGGAATCAGCCGCGACCAGTTGGTCGGCGCACTGGAAGCCGCCATTCTTTCCGCATCCAAAAAGAGCATCCATCCGGCAAACGATATTACCGTCAAGATCGATCCGAAGACCGGCGATATCCGTGCCTGGGCCAAACTTGAAGTTGTCGATCACCTGCCCACCGCTGACCAGTTGATCATTGACCGTGCGCAGGAACGCTATCCGGATGTAAAAGTCGGAGATATCATTGATTGGGAAGTAACTCCGCGCAACTTCGGCCGTATTGCTGCACAGAGCGCCAAGCAGGCGATTGCACAGCAGCTGCGCAAAGCGGAAAAAGAGATCGTCTATTCGGAATTTTCCGACCGCATCGGTCACATAATCAGCGGCACAGTGCGCCGTTTTGAAAATGGTTCGCTGATCATAACTTTCGGCAAAGCCGAGGGGATCCTTACCAGCAAGGAAAAAATTCCGGGCGAACAGTATCTGCCGGGCGAAAATATCCACGCTGTGCTGCTCAAAGTGGATACTGAAACTGCAGGTCCCAGTTTAATCGTGTCGCGCAGCCATCCGGACTTTGTCCGCGCACTTTTCGAGCGCGAAGTAACCGAAATTCACGACGGCACCGTCGAAATTATGGGTATCTCCCGCGAAGTCGGCAGCCGCAGCAAAGTTGCAGTACGCAGCCACGACAGCCGCATCGACCCCGTTGGTGCGTGCGTGGGCGTACGCGGAACCCGGGTCAAAGAAATCACCAAAGAGCTGGGCAATGAACGCATTGATATTGTGCCGTGGAGCGAAGACATCAAGCAGTACGCCGCCAATGCCCTGCAGCCTGCCAACATCCAGAGCGTGACAGTCAACGAAGCCAAGCGCGAACTGGTGGTGCACGTCACCCCCGAACAGAGCAAGCTGGCGTTTGGCAAACGCGCCCAGAATGTGCGCTTGAGTTCCAAGCTCATCACCTGGAACATAAATATCCAGATCGACGAAAACGTCAGCAAGCCCGCCACTCTGGAAGATAAGATCGAACAGGCGGTCAATGCTCTGGCAGCAGCCGTTGGTGTTGATAAAATCACCGCTGAAGTGCTGGTTTCCAATGGTTACCTGAGCGCCGATGATCTGCGTGAAGCCGATCCCGAAGAACTGCTGAATCTGCCCGGGATCGATGCCGATGAGCTTGAAGAAGTATTGAGCAAGCTCAACGCCGATTGAGAAAGGAAGTGACAAGTTATGAAAAAGCTTAAAGTAAAAGATCTGGCTGAAAGTTATAAAATATCTGTTGAAGAGGTGATCGCCGAACTTACCCGTCAGGGAATCGAGGTCAAGGCCGCCAGTTCGCAGATTCCGGAAGATATGGTTGAATTGGTAGAGGCATTTTTTGACGATCTCTACCACGGAGAAGACACCCCCAGTGTCAAAGATGACCGCCCCCGCAACAAGACCAAAAGCCGCGGCAAGGAAGAGTTTGAACGCACCGGAAAACCCGGAAAAAGCGGAAAATCCAAAGAAAACCGTTCTGATGATGCCCCGGCAGCCGGCGGCGCGGTAGTTGACGGCGTAGCAAGACTTTCAGCGCCCTTTATCGTCAAAAATGTGGCGGAAGCCATCGGCAAAAAGCCCAATGAAGTGATCGGAGAACTGATGAAGCTCGGCGAATTGTTGAGCATCAATCAGCCGATTTCTGAAAATACGCTCAAAAAACTGCTGCGTAATTTTGATTTGGAACTGGAAATCGTTACCGAAGCACCCAAAGCTGCCGTTGAAAGCGAAAATGATTACGAAATGCCTGTAGTTGCCACCGATCCCGAATCGTGCCCGGAACGCCCGCCGGTAGTGACATTTATGGGTCACGTTGACCACGGCAAGACCTCACTGCAGGATAAAGTACGCCACACCAATGTTGTAGCAGGAGAATCCGGGCGCATCACCCAGCACATCGGTGCCTCTACTGTGGTGTTCAACGGCAAACCGATCACATTTATCGACACCCCCGGACACGCGGCTTTTACCAGTATGCGAGCCCGCGGAGCAAACGTTACCGATATTGTAGTGCTGGTAGTTGCCGCTGATGACGGCTTTATGCCCCAGACTGTCGAAGCAATGAATCACGCACTGGCAGCCAAAGTGCCGCTGATCGTGGCAATCAATAAGATCGACCTTCCGGATGCCGACCCCGACAGAATTTATCTGCATATGCAGCAGAATAATCTGACTTGCGAAGATTGGGGCGGTACAGTCGGTGTGGTCAAAGTTTCGGCAAAAACCGGTGCCGGTATCGATGATCTGCTGGAACGGATTCTGCTGGAAGCGGAAATGCTTGCACTCAAAGCGCAGCCCAAACGCCCCGCAGTCGGTACAGTGCTGGAAGCCCAGGTGGAAAACGGTCTGGGCCCCACTGCAAGTATTCTGGTGCAGGAAGGTACACTTTCCGTGGGCGATGTAGTGCTTGCCGGGGAAGAATTCGGCAGAGTCAAGACTCTGATCAATGACCGCGGTGTGCGGGTCAAGAGTGCCGGTCCCAGTACTCCGGTCAAGGTCGTCGGCCTTTCCGGTGTACCGGAAGCCGCGGATAAACTGGTGGTGTGCGTCAACGAAAAAGCTGCCCGTCAGGAAGCGGAAAAACGCCGTGCCGCCAGCCGCGCACTGCACCTTGCCAATCAGACCATAAGCAGCGCCGAAGACCTGTTCAGCAAACTTAATGAACAGGAACACAAATCACTGCGGCTGATCATCAAATCCGACGTGCGCGGTTCGGGTGAAGCTATCGAAGAATCACTCAAACAGCTGCCCAGCGAAAAGATCGGTGTGGAAGTGGTTATGAACGGTGTCGGTGCAATTACAGAAAACGATGTTACCCTTGCCGCCGCCAGCGATGCCATTGTGGTGGGATTCCACGTGCGCGTGAACCCCGGCGTGAACGATTTGGCGGAAAAGAGCAAAGTTGAGATCCGTTTGTACAGTATCATCTACGAATTGCTGGAAGATATCACAGATGCGTTGACCGGCCGTCTGGAACCGGAAAAACGCGAAAAAGAACTGGGCAAAGCCAGGATCCTGCAGATTTTTGAACTCAACAAAGGTCCTAAAGTCTGCGGCTGTCTGGTGGAAGACGGTCTGGTCAAAGTCGGCAGCAAAGCACGCGTATTCCGCAACAATCAGCTTATTTATAATGGTGAAGTAGCTTCGCTGCGCCGTTTCCAGGATGATGTCAAAGAAGTCCGCTCCGGTCTGGAATGCGGCATACGCCTGGATAACTTTGTGGATTTCATCGAAGGCGACGTAATCGACCTCTATGAAATCGAACTCAAAAAAGCCTCGCTGTAAGGGAGGAATTGTATGAGTCCAGCTCCCGACCGTTTAACAAGAGTAAATGAATTGATCAAGCGCGAATTGAGCGATCTTATTTCGCGCTATTCGATCTCGCCCTCGCCTTCGGTGCTGGTATCGGTTACCGAAGTGCGTACCTCGGTAGATCTGCGTAACGCAACTGTAAGCGTAAGTGTATTCGGCGGCGACAAGATTGCTACCCATCTGGTGCTGGATACACTCAACAGCAAGCGGCGCGATTTCCAGAGCGATATGGCGCGTACACTGGGTTTCAAGCACACACCTGTACTGAATTTCCGGATCGACAAACGCGTAGCCGCCGGCGACCGCGTACTGGCAATGCTTGAAGAGATGAACTCCAACGCAGCTGCAGAAGGTTCCGACGATGAGCAGTGACCGTTTTGCCGGCGTGCGTGAACGCATTGACAATGCCTCAAGCATACTTCTGGCGACCCATCTGAAGCCCGACGGCGATGCCATCGGTTCCACATTGGGAATGGCGGAATTTCTCAAAAGCCGGGGCAAAAACTGCTCGGTGGTATTACCTGAAGGAATTCCGGAACTCTATTCGCTGATGCCGTATGATTATCTGGATAAACTGCCGGAAGATGATTCAATATTCGATCTTATAATCTTGCTGGATACAGCAGTACCCAACCGGGCTGGTTTTGCCGGGATCGGGTCGGTTCCGGAAAAAATCGTTGACCGTTTGCAGCTGATCGATCATCATCCGGATAATCCGGCATACGGCAAATGGAATTATCTGGAACGCCGCGCAGCGACTGCGGAAATAGCGTTTGAATTATGCGAAAGTTTCAATGCCGGAATGCCCGTTACTGCAGCCAGTTTCTTCCTGATGGGGCTTCTTACTGATACCGGCGGGCTGCGTTTTGACAATACCGATCCGGCAGCACTGCGCTCGGCGGCGCGGATGCTGGAAGCAGGCGCCAATCACAATAAAGTAATCAATACAATTTATTTCAGCAAGCCATATAATCAGCTGCAGTTTGAATCGGAACTGCTTTCAAGTTATGTGCGCTGGGGATGCAATAAAAAAGCAGCGTGGGCGTATGTACCGCAAAGTCTGCTGGATAAATATCAGTTTGATCTGCGCAATGCTGAAGGCGTTATCGACGAATTACGCGCCATTGCCGGAACTGAAGTGGTGGCAATAATAACCAACCGCGCTCCGGGCAGTTACCGTATATCGATGCGGTCAAAAAATCTGCAGCGTCCGGTGATCGATCTGGCACGCAGATTCAATGGCGGCGGTCACGCAATGGCGGCAGGAATGAGTCTGGAATTCGGTTCATTTGAAGAAGCATCAGATTTTTTCGCCGAAGAAGTAAAATCGCTCTTTGCTGATGATGAAACAAGAAAGTAAATAATGAGAAGATTTGACCCCAAACGCCATCGTCTGCCGGTTTTCGGCAGTGACGGTATATTGCTGGTGGATAAACCGGCGGAATGGACCAGTTTTGATGTAGTGAATTTTGTGCGTTCGCGCTTCAATATACCTAAAGTCGGGCATTGCGGAACGCTGGATCCGGCGGCGACCGGCTTGCTGGTGCTGGTACTGGGCAAGTTTACTCGTATTTCCGGGGCCTTGAGCGGCGTGGATAAAATCTACGAAGCCACACTCAAACTGGGAGTCGAAACGGATACGGAAGATATGGACGGCAATATCATCCGCGAAAGCAATTACTCTGCTGTTACAGAGGATATGCTTGCCGGAACAGTCCACAGTTTTCTGGGCAAATCAATGCAGATACCGCCGATGGTTTCGGCGTTGAAAAAAGACGGCAAAAAACTTTACGAGCTGGCACGTTCCGGCGTGGAAGTGGAACGCGAACCGCGCCCGATAGAAATTTTTGATATAAAAGTAACGCGTATGGCAATACCGGAATGCGACTTTACAGTGCATTGTTCCAAAGGCACTTATGTAAGAACCATCGCCTCTGATATCGGCAAAAAACTCGGCTGCGGTGCAGCTTTGAGTGCATTGCGCCGTACGCAGGCGGGCAAATTCTCCATAGCCGATGCCCTGACCGTGGAGCAGCTCAAAACATACGAGCAATCTGATCTTAAAGAGTTTGTGGAAAAGTTTCTTTATGAGAAAGCGTTGAAGATCGCCGCTGAAGCAACACGTTGAAAAATCAACCGATTGGGAAGTTGAATATATGGTAAGAGAAAGCAAAAACAACTGCAAAGAATATCTGCCGCTGGAAGAAACTGTCGAAAAGCTGCTGCAGAAGAAACCGCCGGTCATCACGGTCGATGCAGTACTTGATGCGCTGGCAGTAAAAAAGAGTGACAGCGAAGAATATAAAAAACTCTTTGCCCGCGTTGTCCGCGAACTGAATTATCACATTGCCCTGATACCGGTGGAACCGCAGCAGAGTTATGTTATAGCAGCGGATCTCTTTACCAATGCGGAATTTATAATTGTACCGGATGCGTTTGAAATCGAAAATAATATCCTGATTCCGGGACACCGTTTTGTGCCGTTTATGCATCCGGAATTGTTTCCGTCGGATATAACACTCCGGGAATCCGGAGCCCGCAAAGCCCAGAGTTTACGGGAAATTTCCGGAATGGCGGAAAATATCATCAAATATCACCTGCTGATGGGCGCGGAAACATTGTTTGATTTCTTTATTGCCGAATCGGAAGATAATGTGGAACAGGCGGAAAATTCTGCCAACCCGCAGCTGAAACTTTCGGCATTGGATATGAAAAAATTCTACGCTGAAACCAACTTTACAGAAGGCGATACACTCCTTGTAAAAGTCATTGATTACGAAAAAGGTGTATTCGAATTCCGCCTGGGCAACGGCAAAGAACGCAGTGCCGGAAAACTTGCTGCGTACCGTACAAAGTTTGAAAATGTGCTGGAAAATATCACCGAAAATCTGCAACCCGGTTTTCCGGTCATCGACCAGATACGCTCGCTGTTTGCCAATGCACCGGAATTTCTGAATAATCCGGCAATGTCGCTGGATGAAATACTGCTGAATGATTCACTGTTTGATATAGCAATGGATGAGGACGGAAGCACCCTGGTCAAACGCGTGGAAGAAGATGATGAGTGCTGCGGGAGCGAACACCATCACACGCACGATTGCGACTGCCATTGTCACGAACATCACCACGACCGTCAGCTGCCGGAAAATGTTACGATCGGTTCCGGAGAAACCGGTTCATTGGAAACAATGCTTGCCAAGCTTTTTCCGATGCTCAATATGGTGGAACTCGATGCAATATTGCTTGATAACCTCAAAAATCACGATCTTGATTTCAACAGTTTTTATGCCCGTGCCTTCGGCGACAGTGCGCTGCCGTTTGCCGACGGAATGCAGGAAGCGGTGTTTTTCAACGAACTTGAAGCGCGGTTTGAAGAAATGCTCGACAATTACCCGCGCGAATTCGATAACGAAACTGCCGAAATCCGCAGTATGATCGTTGAATTCACCATTGAACGCTGTGCATTGCTGGCTCAATTATCGGATATTGCCGGTGAACTGGATATCAAGCCGGAACTTTTTGAAGCACTTGCCGAAGCGGCATTGCTGTTGGATGAATCGCTTAAACTGGTCAATGCCCCGGCGGCGCTCGGTGAAGACTTTGACTTTGCGGAATTCCGCATTGGCGTGGAAAATGCCCTTGAATCCGGCGAAGAAGCCCTGAACGCCCTGCGCGGAGTGCTGGATATAAATGATTAAAGTGTTGGCATCGGAACTTTTAAAGTCCTGTCTGATTGAAAATCATACACCGGAAAGCGCTCTTGCAGCAGAAAAACAGCCGGAAAAAATCGTGGACTTTGATCCGGTGGAAATAGAAGACCTGCCCGGGGAGTTTACAGCGCCGGTAGCAGAAAAAACAATCCAGCCTGAAACCTGGCAGCAGTTCCGCCAGACTGTAAAAGCCTTCTTTGCCCCTGACGGTCCGCTGAAGTCTGCCGCCGAACACGGCGGCAGACCGTTTGAATACCGCGTTCAACAGCAGGAAATGGCAGCGGCAACCGCCGATGCCTTGAGCAATCTGCGTAACCTGGCAATCGAAGCCCCGACCGGAGTCGGCAAGAGTTTTGCATATCTGGTGCCGGCAATACTGTACAGCAAACTTACCGGCAAACCCACAGTGATAACCACCGAAACCATAAGTCTGCAGGAACAGCTTATGGAAAAAGATCTGCCGCTTTTGAAGAAATTGTTGAATGTGGAATTCAAAGCCGCACTTGCCAAAGGCAGACGTAATTACCTCTGTCTGCGGCGGCTTTCGCTGGCAGCCGGCGAACATCAGGATGAATACCTGGCGCAGGCAAGCTTGACATCAGACATCGACCGGCTCTGTCAATGGAGCGAAGTTTCCACCAACGGCAACCGCGATGATGCCGACTTTTACATCAACAATGAATCGTGGAACTATGTCTGCTGCGAAGCTGGCAACTGTTCTTATCCCAAATGCCGTTTCCGCAGCCGCTGTTTTTACCGCAAAGCGCGCGAAGAATGGGCAAAGGCCGATATCATCGTAGCCAACCACGCACTCTTTTTTGTAGATATGAAAATGCAGCTGGAATCCGGCGATTACTCCGGCGGTCTGCTGCCAACTTACGGAGCAGTGGTGATCGATGAAGCGCATACATTGGAAGATAACGCTGCCGATCACCTGGGATTGCACCTCACTTACGGCGGCTTCAAAGCCTTCCTGAACCGGCTTTACAATCCCGATACAGCTCGCGGACTTTTGATGCGCCCGGGCGAAGGCGCGCTGGAATTGCGTTCACAGGCAGCAGGATTAAAATCGCTGGCAAAAGATTTTTTCGGTCAATTTCAGGAATACCTCCAAGCGGGAAATGACTCCATACGCAGCATTGAACGAACCGGAATCTTCAGCAATTTTCTGCAGGCACCGCTGATGGATTTCCGCTGTGCGCTGGGTGATTACACCCGTGAACAGAGCGATGCAGATTTCCGCAGCGAATTGGAAAGTCTGGTTCAGCAGTGCGATGCTTATATTGACGAATTCCACTCCTTTGTCAATATGACCCTTCCGGAAAGTGTTTACTGGGTGGAAGATGATTCCCGCCAGCTGGTGCTGCAGAGTGCGCCTGTGAATGTGGCGGAAATATTATCAGAAGATCTTTTCGGACGCGAATTTCCGGTGATAACCACCAGTGCCACGCTGACCGTTGACCGCCGGTTCAATTATTTTATTGCACGAACCGGCTTCACCGGAGGCATAACCCGGCAGTTATCAAGTCCGTTCGATCCGCAAAAAGTCAAACTCTATGTGGAAAGTTCAATGCCCGATCCGTCGTCAGAAGCGTATGAAACTGCGCTGTTCAAGGCGCTGGAACGCTACATAAGCTTGAGCGACGGCAAAGCATTTGTGCTTTTTACCAGTTACTCATTGTTGCGCAAAGCGGCGGATGCACTGGAAGGTTTTCTCTTTCACAACCGTATCAAACTCCTGACGCAAGGCGCAGATATGTCGCGCACGATGCTGCTCAATGAATTCAAAAAAGATGTGCGTTCGGTACTTTTCGGCACTGACAGTTTCTGGACCGGTGTAGATGTTCCCGGCGAAAGTTTGAGCAATGTAATTATTACCAAACTGCCGTTTTCCGTACCTACCCACCCTCTGATGCAGGCGCGCTGTGAACGTATAAAACTGCAGGGCGGCAATGCATTTTTTGACTATTCGCTGCCCGAAGCGGTACTCAAACTGCGGCAGGGCACCGGCCGGTTGATCCGTTCCGGCAGCGACAGCGGTATAATCGTGATCCTCGACAGCCGCCTGACCACCAAGCGTTACGGCAGAACATTCCTCAACAGTCTGCCGCCCTACCCGCGGATGAACAACTGAAAAAAGTTTTATTCTTCTGTATTTATAATGTGTCGGCACTTGGGGTAATTACTGCACCCCCAGAATTTTTTACCGGCATTGCCGCCACGGTTTGCCTGCCGCAGTATCATAGGAGCGCCGCACGACGGACAGACAACAGCAAAATCTCCTGCACTGGTTTCAGAAACAGCAGCACTGCTGTTTTTTGAGTTTGCTATTCCGCTGACATATTCAATATGTTCCCGCCGGTTGATACGTGTGTTTTTTAAACGGGATTCAAGCAATATACTCTGTATGTGGTCTAAAGTTTCATCATTGAACTTCGCCTGTTCAAAAGTATTTATATAAGCAAACAGTTCAGATGCGTTTGTCACTAAAGACTCCGGCAGTTTATCACGGGTTTTAAGAGTACAAAATCCAAGAAAAACAATAATATGCTGCATTGAATCCACCGGTAAGCCAATCAATTCAGCAAGAGATACAATATGCTTGTAATTCTGACGAAACGGATTCTGAAATTGATTCTTACAACGGTAAATCTGCTGCATCCATTTATCCGAATTACGATCGCCAAATATCCATCCTTTCATATTTTTGGTTTCAATGACAAAAATACCGTAAGGAGAAAGTACAATATGGTCTATCTGGGTTGTGCCGCCGGCACTATCAGGAATCATCACATCATTGAGTATCCGGTAAACATTTTTATCCAAACGTTTCTTCAAAACCCACGCTACAAAAAGTTCTCCGCATTTACCCTTCACTGCCGGCTGTTTAAAAATCCAGGCAATCAAACAAACAAATGCCAGACAAGATAAACTAATTATCAAAAGTCCCATATTATTTTTCCTTATGCTAAATCAATAAACATCATATTTTCAATCAATATATAACAAGAAGTTGATAAATCAAATTTTTTTCAAACTCTTTTTCCGGGACTGCTTGATAAATCCACATAAAAGCACATACGCCAAGTATAATGTTGAGATTCGGCAAGTACCATTAAAACACCGCAAAAACAGCGGTATAACGCTGCAAGTGTCTTTATACTTGAAATATTGCAGAAAAATACGATAAAAAAGTGCTTTCAAACTTGTTTTAAGCGCCTTTTGGTGGTAAATTATCTGTTGATATATATTGCAGAAAAAATGTGATTAAAATTCAACAGGAGAAAAATTTATGCATACACTCGTAATCGTCAATCCCGGACATTTTCACGCCGGGTTGATCTTGCGCCGCCGTCACGCTGAAATCAGCCGCGACGTATATATTTTTTCAGAAGCCGGTCCGGATCTGGACAACTATATGAAACTGGTAAACAGTTTCAATGAACGCGCCGAAGAACCCACTGACTGGATCTATCACGTTTACACCGGCAGCGATTTCCTTGCCAAAGCAGTGGAAGCCGCCCGCGCCGGAATTGTGGATATAGCAGTTTTTGCCGGCAGAAATGATGAGAAAGTTTACTATCTTGAAGCAATGCATCAGGCGGGTTGTGCCATTCTGACCGATAAGCCGGTGACCATTGACAGCAAAGGCGCTGCCGTGTTGGAAAAAGCCGTCAAATCCGGAGGCAAACCCATTGTGGATATTATGACCGGCAGACACGAACCCTACGCATTGGTAATGCGTGCCCTGCTCCAGACCAGAGAGATTTTCGGCGACTTCCGCAAGAGCGATGAACCGATGCTCGAAAAAAACACTGTTCACCACCTCTACAAAAATGTCAACGGAGTGCCGCTGGTGCGTCCGGCGTGGTACTTTGATGTCAATAAACAGGGCTGCGGGCTTTGTGATGTGACAACTCACCTGCTGGATAACGCACAATGGATGCTCTATGACGATCAGCCGATCGACTTTGAAAAAGATGTCAAAGTGCTGGATGCTGTTTTGAGTACAACCGATGTACCGGCTGATAAATTTGAAATCATCACCCAGACTGCAGCCTTCCCCGCAGAACTTGCCGACCGGGTGGAAAACAATGTGCTTAAAGTAGCCTGCAACGGCGTACTTGATGTGGAATACAAAGGCGTAACAATGCGTTTCGGCGCCGTGTGGAATCTGGAAGCCCCTGCCGGCGGCGGCGATATGCACGAACAGATTGCCCGCGGTACAACTTCGGATCTTTTTGTGGAACACGGTCCCAAGACCGGTTTCAAACCGCAGGTGCTGGTCAAGCCGCATTCTATGAGTTCTGAAGCGATGAAAGCGATCATTGAAAAGCGTATGCAGGAACTCAATTACAGTGATGCCCAAGTGACGATCCAGCCCGACGGCAGATTGCTGGTGACACCGCCGAGCAGTATGGTTGAAGGTCACGAATTCCACTTTGCCATTGTGCGCGATGAATTTCTGAATATGCTTGCCACCGGCATAGAACCCGCGGGTCTGCGTTCGCAATTGATTGCCAAATACAAAGTTATGGCAATTGCCCGTGATATGGCTTTGAATAAATAATTACCAAAAAAATTAACATAAGGCATTGAAAATTATGGAACAGTTTCGTACTCACACTTGCGGTGCACTCCGCAAAACAGAAGTCGGTCAGACCGTAAAAATTGCAGGTTGGGTTCACAGCGTGCGCGACCACGGCGGCGTGATTTTTATTGACTTGCGCGACCACTATGGTCTGACCCAGGTGGTTATTGACCCGGAAAAAGATTTTTATCAGGAACTCGACCGCTGGCGCGTGGAAAGCGTGCTTGCCTTTACCGGCAAAGTAGTCGCCCGTACTCCTGAAACTGTGAACGCAAAACTCGCCACCGGCGAAATAGAAGTGGTTGCTGAAGCAATGGAAGTGCTTGGTGAATGTGAAGTTCTGCCGTTCCAGGTTGCTAAAGACGACAGCGCTCCGGAAGCGTTGCGCCTCAAGTACCGTTTCCTTGACCTGCGCCGCGAAAAACTGCACAAAAATATCATTCTGCGCAGCGAAGTTATTGCCGCAATGCGCGAATATATGCACGGTCAGGGTTTCCACGAATTCCAGACCCCGATTCTGACCGCCAGCAGTCCGGAAGGTGCGCGCGACTACCTGGTGCCTTCACGCCTGCACCCCGGTCAGTTCTACGCGCTGCCGCAGGCTCCGCAGCAGTTCAAACAGCTGCTGATGGTTTCGGGTTTTGACCGTTATTTCCAGATTGCGCCCTGCTTCCGCGATGAAGATGCACGCGCTGACCGCAGTCCCGGCGAATTCTATCAGCTGGATGTGGAAATGAGTTTTGTCAATCAGGAAGATATCTTCAAAGTTATTGAAGGTATGTTCGATGCAGTGTTCAGCAAATTTTCCACCAAAGATTTCACCAAGCCGCCGTTTGTGCGTATTCCTTACCTCGAATCAATGAAGCGGTTCGGTTCGGACAAGCCCGACTTGCGCAACCCCATTGAAATGATTGATGTAACTGAACTTTTCCGCGACTGCGAATTCAAAGCATTTGCCAGCACAGTTGCCAACGGCGGCGTAGTGCGCGCAATGAAAGCTCCGCAGGTTGCCGGCAAACCGCGTAAGTTCTTTGATGATATGATCGGTTTTGCCCAGGAAAACGGCGCCAAAGGTATGGCATACATCATCTGGACTGCTGAAGGAGAAAAAAGTCCGATTGTCAAGTTCCTGACACCGGAAATACTGGCCGCGCTCAAGGCTGCCGGCAATATTCAGGAAGGCGATGCACTTTTCTTCCTGGCGGATCAGGAAAAGAATGTCATCAAAACCGGCGGTGCAGTGATTCCGGAATTGGGTAAACGCCTTGACCTCATCGATCCGAACGTATTCAAATTCTGCTGGATCGTGGACTTCCCGATGTTTGAGCTGGATGAAGAAACCAATCAGGTGATCTTCAGCCACAACCCCTTCTCAATGCCGCAAGGCGGTATGGAGGCATTGGAAACAATGAATCCGCTGGATATTCTGGCGTATCAGTACGATATTGTCTGCAACGGTATTGAGCTTTCCAGCGGTGCTATCCGTAACCACCGTCCCGAAATTATGTACAAGGCGTTTGAAATCGCCGGTCACGACCGCTCGGTGGTTGATGACAAGTTCGGCGGTATGATCAATGCATTCAAACTCGGTGCACCCCCGCACGGCGGTATTGCTCCCGGCGTGGACCGTACCGTGATGCTGTTGGCGGATGAACCGAATATCCGCGAAATCATCGCATTCCCGTTCAACCAGCAGGCGCAGGATCTGATGATGAATGCGCCGGCTCCGGCAACCATCAAGCAGCTGCGTGAACTGCATCTGCAGGTGGTTCTGCCCAAGCGCGAACAGGAAAAGATGGCATCTGCCGCTGAAAACAAGCAATAAATATCTGTGCATAAGCCGGAGCTGCAGCTCCGGCTTATAATAAATTATCCGGAGGCTCTATTGAAAAAGTTTATTAAAGTTCTCTCTTTACTGCTGTTTGTGTTGGCAATTCTGCCGTTGAGTGCGGCGGAACCGGAAAACTTTATTCCGGCAAAATCGCCGGTGGTAATGCGTTTTGCCGCCAGCCGGGCGATCAATCTGCCCTGGCTCAAGGAAGTTGCCAAAAACAATAAAGCGTTAAAAAAAATCAACGCTGATCTTGATAAATTAAAAGCTCAATATAATGTAGAGCCGCAGGATATTTTTGCAGGAGATGTATGGGCGGCACAAATCGGTAAAAATGCACAGTCCGGCGACGACTTTGCCTGCTATGCAAAAACTGCACTTACACGGGAGAAATTTACCGGGCTTATCCGGCAGAATTCCCAAAACAGCAAAAAATTCACCTGCAAAAGCGCAGTAATGGCTGATTTACAGGTATATATTATTGAACCGGCAAAAAAAGAAGAGCGTAAAATGGTGGTGGCATATTTAGCTGATGATGTGGTGTGCTTTATGCCGCTTACGCAAAAAGTCGAAACCGTGCTTGCTGAATCGCAGAAGGGCATCAAAAACCCGCTGGTGGATAAAATCGACCGCAAAACCTTGTTTGCCTTGAACAGCGATGCGCGCAAGCTGGATATACCGGCAAAAAAATCCAAGCTCCGCACATTGAATGCAACAGCAGATCTGATCGGCGCGGAACAGCGCGATTTGCAGATCAAAGCCGATCTGAAATGTAAAAATGCCTCCACGGCAATGCAGCTTTCAATGCAGATACAGTTTATGTATCCGGGTTTTGTCGGAATGTTTTTCGGTAAGGATCAGAAACTTATGGAAAGTCTGATCGATGCTTTGCAGGTTTCAGTTAATGAGGAAACAGTGTCAGCACAGTTTGACCTGAATGCTGACCAGCAGCAGGCAATCTTCAAATATATATCCAATCCTGCCAACCGCCCGAAATTCAATAATAATGCGGTAGGTCCGCAGGTAAAAAACAAGTAATCAGAATCGGATTTGAATGGGAATTTTCAAGCGTAAAAAATCGTCAGTGCGCCGCTGGTTATTGTTGCCGGTATGGCTGGTTATGCTTGCGGCCGCGGTTTTCTATGTTATGAAATACCGTGATTTTGCGGTGGATGATACCCGGTTTGCCGATGAAATACGCGAAGCATCTGCCAAGTATGGCATCGACAGCCGTCTGGTGCGGGCGCTGGTTTATGAAGAAAGCCGTTTCCGCCCCGGTGCAGTAGGCAAAGCCGGAGAAGTCGGCTTGATGCAGATTATGCCCAAACAGGCGGCTGCTGATTGGGCAAAAGCACACAATGTGCCGTGTCCGGAACGGGGAGTTCTCTTTTCGCCACGGATAAATCTGGAGATCGGATGCTGGTATTTGAGCGACGGATTGAAACGGTTCCGCAATTACAGTTGTGCAGCCGAATTGGCATTGGCGCGTTATAATGCCGGTTTGACCCGTGCCAATGCGTGGAAACCTAAAGATGTAAAAGGCAGTGTTATAGAAAATATTACCATTGCCAGCACTAAAAAATATGTAAAAAATATTATGAACCGCTACCGTCGCTACTGCAGCGAAGCGGAAAACAAGTAATTTCAAGGAATACACAATTATGTATCGGAATATTTTTTCAGCATTGCTGATCTGCGTGGCAGTATTTACAACGGCAGCGGCAGAAAAATCCGGCACCCCTTCTGCCAATGCGGTATGGAGCGATGATTTTTCCCGCCCGCAAAAATCAGGGATTCCTGCCAAATGGAAAAAAGAAGGCAGAAAATGGGGCGTTCCGGAAACAGTATGCCGGGTTGTCAACGGCGTATTGCAAATCAAATGCGACAAATCTACCGGCGGTATTATTATAAATCCCTGTATCAACCTTAAAAAATATCCCGTGATGCGCTGGCGCTGGCGTGTATTGAGTCTGCCGGTCAACGGCGACGGGCGCAATGCCAAAAAAGATGATCAGCCGGTCGGCATTTATGTAGGCACCACCGACGGTATGCTGAAAAAGAAATCCATTGCCTACCGCTGGGAAAATCTCACACCGCAGGGCTTTGAAGGCAAAACATCTTATGCCGGGGTCCTGACAGTCAATTATATAACTATGCGCGACCATAAAACCCCCAATGGCAAATGGGTGACTGAAGAACGCAATGTTGCCGAAGATTTCAAACGCGTTTACGGCAAAGTTCCCTCTGAATTTGCAATCAGTATCATCGGCAACAGCCAGTACACCCAGAGCAATACTGTTGCCGAGGTGGATTTTGTTGAATTCCTGCCTGCCAAGTGATTGCTGCAATGAATCAGATTTCTGAAAAACGCAATAAGTTAACCAAATGCCGGATCCTTTTCTGGGGATTTTTCAAGATAGCTGCGTTGGTTGTGGGGGGCGGTTATGCCATCGTACCGGCTGCGGAAAATGAATTTATCCACCGCAAAAAACTGCTTACCGAAGAAGAATTGCTCGATATGATGGCTGTTATCCAGTCGCTGCCGGGCATAATTGCCGGCAATGCGGCGCTCTATATAGGGTACCGCAGTGCAGGTATTGCCGGAGCGCTGGCGGCACTGCTGGGCGTGGCAACACCTTCAACAGTTATCATACTGCTGATCGCCATATTTCTGCATAATATAAACCTCAATATCCCCGCGGTGCAGGGTGCATTCACCGGCGCACAGGCGGCGATCACCGGTCTTATAGCCCTTACTTTGATTCGGATGATCCGCAAAAACATCAAGAATTCATTTACTCTCATTGTGGCAGTGATTGCTGCAGCAGCGGCGATCGTATTCAAAGTCTCCCCGGTGTGGATAATTCTCTCCGGCGGCGCACTGGGCATTGTGTATAAAAGTGCACTGCCTGAAAAAGTTTCCGCCAAGTTGGAAGATGCAAAAAGCGGGGGTAAAAAATGAGTCTTTTTACAATATATCTGCTTTTTGTAAAATACGGCTTATTGAGTTTCGGCGGCGGTTATGTACTCATAACGCTTTTTATTCACGATCTGGTGGATAAATACAAACTGCTCACCAGCGGAGAATTTGCCAATCTGCTGGCGATCGCCCAGATGACACCGGGACCGATCGGAATCAATGCAGCAACCTATGTCGGGTATAAAACGCACGACATCCTCGGCGGAATTGTGGCAACGCTGGGACTGCTTACCCCGGCAATATTTCTGGTAATACTTGCTGCATTTTATTTTACCAGATGGGAAAAGAGTCCGGTGGTTCAAGGCATACTCTCGGGTATGCGTCCGGCTACGCTGGGCGTGATCGCTTCAGCGGTAGTGATCTTTGCCAATATTGCAGTGTTTACCACTCCGCTGACGCTGGATTCTGTTCTGGCGTGGTTCAGCAGCAATACAGATCAGGTACGTTTTGCCATCCGCTGGATACCGTTTTTCATTGCCATAGCTTCGGCAGTGATACTGGCACGATTCAAAGTAAATATCATCTGTATCATTGCTGCGGCGGCAGTTATCGGAGCATTTTGCATCCGCTGACCAAACAGCAGCAACAATTTTTTAAGGAGTATTATGAGCGAATTCACCTGGTGGCACGGTTTCAGGCGTTATGACTTTGAATTTATGGATCACAAAGCATTTATCGTGGAACCGTTCGATCCGTCCCCGGCAAAAAAGTGGGCGTGGTGTATGGAATGGCCGGAAGCATTTGTGGAACGCTGCGGCATATTGGAACTCCTGAAACGCGGTTATTATCACGTGCATATCAATATTTTCGGAACCTGGGCTTCGCCTGAAGGTATGAGAGTACTGGATGCTTTTTACCAATATCTCACGCAAGAGCGCGGATTTGCCGCTAAAGCGGCACTGATCGGCAAAAGTATGGGCGGACTCTACTCGTTCCGTTTTGCAGTGGAATACCCCGACCGCACAGCTGTGATCTATGGCGATGCGCCGGTATGCGACCTGGAACTCTACCCGGAATTCCGGCGCGAAGAGGTTTACGCTGCATACAAATGCAAAACCCGCGAAGAAGTCAAAACTCTTGACCTCAATCCCATCGATCACCTTGACCGGTTGGCGGCGGCGCAGATACCCATTATAAATGTGATTGGATTGGCAGATGAAATCGTTATACCCGCCGAACACAATGATGTACTGGAAACGCGTTACCGCGCTCTTGGCGGCGAAATAAAGGTGCTGCGCCGCCCCGATGTCGGCCATCACCCGCACGGCTATGACGATTACGCACAGGTGGTGGAATTTGTAGATTCACACTACACAGTTTAAAACTGATCACTGCAATAAAAAACCCGGCGCTGAATTTCAGTACCGGGTTTTGATTTTTACATCAGAATCATCAGATGCTCGGAATCACCAGATAGGTGCCGCCCTTGAGTTTGCCGTCCGCAGGAATCGAGGGATTCAGCCGGCGCAGCACCTGCACATCGACCATAATGCTCTTGCTGTATTCTTCCAGAGTCATATCATTAGGTACTTCAATGGATTCAGTCTTGGCTTCATTGGCAGCTTCCGGAACCGCCGGTTTTGCGGTGTCAGCCGCAGGAGCCGCAGTGTCAGCAGCGGGCAGAGCAGGAGCAGCTTCCGGCACAGTCGATGCGGCGCTATCCAAGCCCATATTGGGGTCAAGATCATCCACCGCGATATTGGCGGTTTCCGGAGTATTGTTCACCGCCGGAGCAGCAACGGGCTTGTCAGTAGCAACCGCAGCAGCTTTGCCGGGGATCCGCAATTTGTCGCCGATCTGCAGAATCTTGGTCAGCGCAATATTGTTTTCTTTGGCAATAGCGCTGGCACGGACGCCGTAACGGCGGCCAATGCGATCAAGCGAATCACCGGCTTTGACCACATAAATACCGTCGGCAGGCAGTTCAGCAACCTTTTTCTGACCCTTTACAGCAGGCTTGGCTGCAGGACGCTTTTTCGGTTTCGGAACGCGCGACTCGTTATAGACACCACCTTCCGGAATGGTCAACACCTGACCAACGCGGATGAGGTTCATTGCCTTGCCGGAGAGGTTGTTGCAAGCCGCCAGATCGCGTGTAAGCACACCGTGTTTGTATGCGATCAGCGAAAGAGTATCGCCACGCTTGACTTTATAAGTGGTGCTGCCGGCCTTGACCGTTTTTTCAGGCTGGGCAACCGGCGGTTCAATCGCCGGAGCTACCGGAGTCTGTGCGACGGGCGGCGGAAGCACAACTTCGGATTCGCCGCCTTCGATTTTCGGCATTTCTACAGGCTTTGCTACCGCCGGTGCATCAGCTGCGGCAGGCATCCGGCTCAATTCAGGGCCTTCATTATAGGTATGAGTACCCAGAATTGTATGCTGACGGCAACCGCCGCCAACCATCAAACTGACCAACAACACCGCGTGAGCCGCAGCCACACCAGCTAAAATTCCAACAACTTTCTTTTGCACGCCGAACCTCCGGAAATTTAGATATTAATAATAAAATAAAAATTATTTGCACTCTATATAAATTAATACATTTTTAACAACTTGTAAAATAAAAAAATCGTTTTTTATCAAAAAAAAATGATTTTTTTTATCTTTTAACGTTTCCGGCGCATCAATCAGGCTTTTTTGCCCTTTACATCACCCATTTGCCATATAAAAACCGAAAACAGCAGCAGCACACTCAATACCAACGAAAAATAGACCTTGAACACCGAAAGCGCTTCCCAATCGCCGCTGAATTTACCGATCAGTTTGAAAAGCAATGACGAAAATGCCATAGCACAGCACCCTGCCCCCGCACTGGTCACAGCCGATGTCACCATTGAAGTAGTCACCCAGAGCCGCTGCGGAGCAACTGCCAGCAGATAACTTATCATTGCATTGGCAGAAAAAATCTGTCCGGCACCAATAATAATAAAAATCAGCGTAACAAACACATAATTGAGCATTCCGGGCGCAGCCAGCCACAAAACAGCAGTCGCCAAAAGCATAGCATATCCCCAATAAAGAGTGTAACGCATACCAAGTTTGCGTACCAGAACACTGTAAAGGAAAGAAGATCCGGTGGCAGAAACAAATTGTATAAGCGAAAAATAGAGAGCCGCCGTATCGCTCACATTATAGCCGCGCTTAACGCTCAAGATCGACACCGATCCCACCAGAATGATCGCCAGGGTATTGACAAACATTGCCAGAATAAGTTTGCGGATGGAATAATTGCCCATAATTTCGCGTATTTCCGGCAATATTTTCCGCCGCGCCGCCCGGATCATAGCCGGCGATTCATCCATCCGTCTTATATAACGGGTGCTGGTTACCCCCAGACAGGCACCGAAAGAGATAATTGCCGTAATCGTCCAGACTGATTCGCTTATACTTAATATGTACCAGAGGATCATCAGCGAAAACATACAGCCGCCGTAAAAAAGCGCACTGCTTACGCCCAGCAGATGCGGACGCTCCTCTTCAGTAGCCATATCGCCGATAAACGGCTGTGCCATAACCACCCCCGCAGCACGCATCCCATAAAAAAGACAGGCGCCGATAAATATCTGCACCAGGGCAGTTTTTTCAAATCCGCAATAAGCGGTAATGGCACTTGCCGCCACGATCAGCGCCACAAAGTTGCGAGCAGTCCAGAAAATCGACTGACTTCGTGCCGCGCCCACCCTGGCGGCTACCATTTTACCCACCGGCAGCATAAAATACGAAAAATAGAGTACCGCCCCCAGCGCGGCAACCATTCCATTTGGCGCATCGAGTTTGATGGAAAACAGCACAATGATCGTCTCCCCGAGACACATATACGCCATACCGTTGATCAAACAAAAAATATTGTAATTTTTTTGGGTACGCAAACGTTGTTCGCGGTTCAGCGGCCCGGGATATATCATAAAAACTCCTGAATTTGTCCTTCCGCAAGAGGAAATGCCGATATGAGCATTAAATCAAGTGACAATATAAAATACTTCCGCAATACTGTTTTTGCAAGCACAACAAGCCGTTTTCAGGGAAAATAACGCTTTCCGTAAAAAAATAATAAAAATATCAGGTTTTTTAGCAATACAAGCACTTGCCTTTTTAAAAAATCGTGATATATTAAGTAATATGCTGCGAGTGATATACAGCACAAATGCAGCCCCGTGGTGTAATGGTAGCACAAGTGATTCTGGTTCATTTTGTTGAGGTTCGAATCCTTACGGGGCTGCCATTTTTTTGCCCGAATTTCGGGCATTAAACTCTGCTCAAATTGATGGATTTATTTGCCAAAATTTGCCAATCCAAACTTTTGGGAAGATAAAGCACCTGACGCAACACTCAAAAACGTAACATTACGATTTTGAATGTAAAAAAACACGATAACAATGAATCAACCGCGACATAGATATATGCACCACCATTATCTTTAGTAAGTAAAATCATTTGGATTCATCCTAAAACGTCAGTGAGTCACCGAAGACTAGAGCGAGTAGCGAAAAACATTTGGGCAAAGCCCAAAAAAAGAAACGTTCGGCATTGGTACATATAATAGTCCAAATTGAGCATTTTTAAATGATTTTTGAGCATATTTTTACTGGTTTTCCAGAGTTTAAAATATAACTTTCTGCAAGTTCAAGCGGAGTGTGCATCGTTGTATAATTTGAATTGCAGCTGATTTTTTCTGCGTAACAGCTCCAAATCAATGCAAGTTTTTCCGTCGCTAAAAATTCTAAAATTTTATCTTTCCGTACGACAAACAGCTTTTTATTATAATCATTAATTCTTATTTCTCGACATATTATTTCTCCTGCTGCAGATATCCATTCACCACAGTTTTCGCCAGGGGTTAAGCGGAAAAAATCGGCAAAATATTTACAGGGGATTTCTTGCGATACACTATCTTTGCAAGATGATTCCCATACATAAGAATTAGTTGGTAACATAATCTTCGGTGCAGGGGATTTTTCCTGCCATTCTTCGAATTCTTTCCAATATTCAGATTCATAATATGGAGAATTTTCAAAGAATTTGTATGCAGGAGACCAAAAATATTCACGAAAATAAATTTTATACTGACTATGCATATTCACAAATTCATGGCCAGAACATTTTGTTTTTAAACTGTGTTTTAATGCCTCTAAATCCTTCACTTGAACAAAGCAAGAAGCAATAATACTGCTTACACGTTGCTGCAACTCTTCTTGAACATCATCAGAGTAAAATTCTTTTTGCCAAGATAAACTGCCTGTTAAAACGACCCAAATATTTGGAGAAGAATCTTTATATTCAAGAATCTCTGAAAATGCTGGTATATCAGAAGAATCCTGTATCCATTTTACCGCATTTTCGCTCCAAGCATTATAAGAAAAAATCGGATTGTTTGATGATAGTGGTTTTTGACAACTCCACATATAAGATGGATCTATATCTCGAAAAAAAGGCTCCCAAGTCCCTGAATAATAGCAGTATTCTTTTTGGGGATATTTTTCAATAACTATTTGAAAATTATCAGCTAGTCTGGCAGCTACTTCATGCATGGCAAGCCATTGATATTTTTTCCCAATTCGTTCAATTTGCTGACGTTCTCGCCCATAACTTCTTTCGTATCTATCAAAATCACCATGTAACTCAATATCATATCCGTATTTATCAAAGATTAAAGAAATCGCATAATTGCTTAACACTTGAATGTCAAAGCAATCCCATAAATCAAGTTTTCCTTGGAAAACATAACGTCCGAAATCCCCATATCCTCCAATTCCGTGACCATATTCTGTTACCATAGAATGTATAATTGCTCTTTGAGCTTCGTAATTTTTCGGCAAATTTGGAGTGTTATAAGGAGGATCAAATTGCTTCACATAATCATCATCGGGTAATTCATCGGGGAACGAACTGTTATAAGGTGGCTCTATAATTGAATGATCATCCAACTCAAAACATTTTATGTGACAAGCATATTCAACAATATTTCTTGCATAGTCTCTTACTAAAACATTCGGAAATACTTCTTCTGCACTGAAAAAATTGTCCGTTATCCACTGTGCCAACTGTGGTAATTCCGCTTTCTCTGATGAATTTAATACAGCTCCATATACCGCAGCCCAAATACGTTCATGGATATATGGATCATCCACCTGCCCAAAATGCTGCAACAAATCTAAAGCTGTTTTCAAATGATTAACTAACAATTTTGTTAAGGCAGACGTGGCATTATCGCGCAGTGAATTATTAGTAGCTGTAAATAGCCAACTCAAAGCTGTCGCGGTTAATAATGTGCTTTTTTCGCCATCAATCATTCGATAACCATAATTGTGGCACCAGTCTACAAATCGTGATATTGGAGTATTTGAATAATAATTTTACACAGAAATCCCATAATTTTTTAAAAATGGTGTTTTGGGACATAGTTTGAGCTTGGTATTTCTTGAAAAAAGCTACCCTCTTTTGTCAAATCCTTGTTTTTGAGTTCAAATGTATTCAAAAATAAAATTCCATTTGTTTTGGTACCGGCGGTGGCGGTTTGTTTGATTTGCTTTTCACTTTTTCACATGCCTTCAGCACGGTTTCCAAATTAAGAAAGTTGCACAATATAGCTCTGATAAGCGTGAATAACCTGTGAAAAGATTGCTTCCACTGATGCTTCCAGGCAATAAATCTTAACAGCAAATATGCCACCAAAGCCGTCCATATTTGCCATTTTACGGCATTTTCGCTGGTTCCCATAAAATCACCCAACTGCAAAGTCTGCTTGATTTCCTTGAAAAAGACCTCGATCGCCCATCTAGATTTGTATAATTCACAAATCGAATACGCCGCCCAGGTCA